>CANQQO010000110.1 GCA_947625965.1 uncultured Oscillospiraceae bacterium | reverse complement strand
AAGAGCCCCTTAGGCCGACTTCTTTGGGTACTTTCTTGCTCGGGGCAAGAAAGTACCTCCCCCGGAAGGGGTCGGGGAAGCACTTACAAATATAATTGCACCAAAATAAAAAGGTACAGTCTCCCAGAAAAGGCCGGGATAGCACCTACACCGACAACCGCACCAAAATAAAAAGGTACACCCTTCCGACAAGCCTCTCAGAGCGCCGCCGCAGTCAATGCGCACGGGGTTGCCTATATTCGTTACCCGTTTTCTAAGGTGGGAGAGCGGTCAAAAGAGGCGGGCGCTTTGGAAACGATTTCCAGGCGCGCCTGTTTGACCATGCGTGGCGGCGGGGAATAAGGACAATGAGATCGTGCTGATTTTTGACAGATGAACGCTCCCGAAGGCCGTTGGCCTTCGGGAGCGGGAATTTTCTGAGGTTCCGATTTAAGCGTAAAAATCCTTGATCTTTTTGGCGCGGCTGGGGTGGCGGAGCTTGCGGATGGCTTTGTTTTCGATCTGACGAATCCGCTCCCGGGTGACGCCGAAAATCTGACCCACTTCTTCCAGCGTATGGGTCCGGCCGTCGTACATCCCGAAACGCATCCGAAGAACGTCCGCCTCCCGCTCGGTCAGGGTGCTCAGGATATCCTTCAGCGCCTCCGCCAGGAGGGCGTTAGAGGTGGCGTCCGCCGGACCGGGGGTCCGGTCGTCCTCCACGAAGGAGCCGATGGAGGTGTCCTCCTCGTCGCCCACGGGGGTATCCAGACTCAGGGTGTCCGCCGCCGTCCGGTTGGCTTCGATGATCTTCTCTACAGGCAGACCCAGCTCGTCGGCGATCTCCTCCATGGTGGGCTCCCGGCCCAGCTCCTGGACCAGCTTCCGGTTGCAGCGGGTGGCCTTGTTGATGACCTCTACCATATGCACCGGCACCCGGATGGTCCGGGCCTGATCGGCAATGGCGCGGGTGATGGCCTGCCGAATCCACCAGGTGGCATATGTAGAGAATTTGTTTCCCTTTGTCCAGTCAAATTTGTCCACAGCCCGGATCAGACCCGTGTTGCCCTCCTGGATCAGGTCCAGAATGTGCAGACCCCGGCCGGAGTATTTCTTGGCGATGGAGACCACCAGCCGAAGGTTGGCCTCGGTGAGCTTGTTTTTGGCCTCCTGGTCCCCCTCGGTGACCCGCTTGGCAAGCTCCACTTCCTCTTCGGCGGACAGCAGGGGGATCTGACCGATCTCCTTTAGGTACATCCGCACCGGATCGTCCAGATTGTACTCCGCCGCCAGGTCCACCGGGTCCACCAGATCCTCTTCCTCGCCGGTGGGCAGATCCAGGTCGTCAATGAGGCCGTCGTCCAGCCCCACGTCCAGATCCTCCCCCAGGTCCAGGTCCAGATCCGTGCTGATGACCTGAATGTTCATGGCCTCAAAACGGTCATAAATCTCCTCGATCTTCTCGGGGCTCAGGTCCATTTTTTCCAGTTGGGCGTTGAGCTCCGAGGCGCGGATCATGCCGTCCCGCCGGCCCTGGGCGATGAGATTTTGCAGGGCAATATAATTGTCGTCCAAGGGTTTGCCGGATTTTTTTTGCGTGCTCATAGCGATCTCCTCTTTGGCATGGCCGTTTCATCATTTTCCATATGACTATATCCCAATTCCCCGGTTTCGGCAAGGGTTTTTCCGAAGAAATTTCTCATTTTCGCGGGATTGGACGGTTTTTGCCGCTGTGTTTTTCAGTTTGCCCGGAGAAAAGGCAAAACATACGGTTTACTTTTCCGGCAAAATTCGGTATAATAGCAAATAAGCAAAAAGAGATGTTCTGCGAGGAATTGCCTATGACCGATCTATCCAAAATTCGGAATTTTTCCATTATCGCCCATATTGACCACGGAAAGTCCACCCTGGCGGACCGGCTGCTGGAGATCTGCGGGGCCGTTGACAGCCGGGAGATGGCCGACCAGATCCTGGACTCCATGGACCTGGAACGGGAGCGGGGCATTACCATCAAGGCCCGGGCCGTCCAGCTCAGCTACCTGGCCGACGACGGGGAGACCTATGACCTGAACCTCATCGACACCCCGGGCCATGTGGACTTCCACTACGAGGTGTCCCGGTCCCTGGCCGCCTGCGAGGGGGCGGTGCTGGTGGTGGACGCCAGCCAGGGCGTGGAGGCCCAGACGTTGGCAAACACCTACCTGGCCGCCGACGCGGGCCTGGAGATCGTGCCCGTCATCAACAAAATCGACCTGCCCTCCGCCCGGCCCCAGGAGGTCAAGGCGGAGATCGAGGACATTCTTGCCATCCCCGCCGAGGACGCCCCGGAGATCTCCGCCAAGAACGGGATCAACATCCGCGCCGTTCTGGAGCGGATCGTGCGGGACGTGCCGCCCCCCAAGGGGGACCGGGAGGCCCCTCTGCGGGCCCTGATCTTCGACAGCCAGTACGACTCCTACCGGGGGGTCATCGTCTACGTCCGGGTGATGGAGGGGACCGTCCGACCCGGCATGGAGATCCGCATGATGGCCACCGGCGCCGTCTACCGGGCGGTGGAGGTGGGGACCATGAATCCCCTGGGCCTGACCCCCAGGGACTCCCTGGGCGCGGGGGAGGTGGGCTACATCACCGCCTCCATCAAGACCGTGTCCGACACCCGGGTGGGCGACACCGTCACCGGGGCGGAGCATCCGGCGAAGGAGCCCCTGCCGGGCTACCGGGCGGTCCAGCCCATGGTCTTCTCCGGCATCTACCCCGCCGACGGGGCCAAGTACCAGGATCTTCGGGAGGCCCTGGAAAAGCTGAAGCTCAACGACGCCTCCATGCGCTACGAGCCGGAGAGCTCCCTGGCCCTGGGCTTTGGGTTCCGGTGCGGCTTCCTGGGGCTGCTCCACATGGAGATCATCCAGGAGCGTCTGGAGCGGGAGTACAATCTGGACCTGATCACCACCGCCCCCAACGTGGTCTACCGGGTGACCAAGCTGAACGGCGAGACGGTCATGGTGGACAATCCCCTGGACTACCCCGACCCCATGGAGATCCAGCTTGCGGAGGAGCCCTTCGTCAAGGCCAGCCTCATCGCCCCCCAGGAGTACGTGGGGTCTATCATGGACCTGTGCACCTCCCGCCGGGGGGAGTTCAAGAACATGGTCTACCTGGACGAGCGGCGGGTGGAGCTCCACTACGAGATGCCCCTCAACGAGATCATCTATGACTTCTTTGACGCCCTCAAGTCCCGGACCCGGGGCTACGGCTCCCTGGACTATGAGCTCATCGGCTACCGGCCCAGCCGCCTGGTGAAGCTGGACATCCTCCTCAACGGCGACCTGGTGGACGCCCTGAGCTTCATCCTCTTTGCCGACAACGCCTACCCCAGGGCCCGGAAGATCTGCGAAAAATTAAAGGAAAACATTCCCCGGGCCCAGTTTGAGATCCCCGTCCAGGCGGCCATCGGTGGCAAGATCATCGCCCGGGAGACCATTAAAGCCCTGCGAAAGGACGTTTTGGCCAAGTGCTACGGCGGCGACATCACCCGGAAGAAGAAGCTGCTGGAAAAGCAGAAGGAGGGCAAAAAGCGGATGCGGACCTTCGGCACCGTCTCCGTTCCCTCCGAGGCGTTCATGGCGGTTCTGAAGCTGGACGACGACTAAGGAGGAACTTATGCCCATTCTGGGAAGACGAGACAAAACGCCCCTGGGCGTCTATATCCATGTGCCCTTCTGCCGCAGCAAGTGCCAATACTGCGATTTTTACTCCCTGACCACCAAGGACGACCGGCTGATCGACCGGTTTGTGGACGCGATCTGCGCCCACATCCGGGAGACGGGGCCCCTGGCGCCGGGGTACCGGGTGGACACGGTGTACTTTGGGGGCGGGACCCCCAGCTACTTCGGGGCCGACGGCATGGCCACCATCCTCAGCGCCATCCGCCGGGCCTTCGACGTGACCTCCGACGCGGAGATCACCTTCGAGGCCAATCCGGACTCCGTGTCCGATAAGCTCCTCCACCGTCTCCGGGGGGAGGGCTTCAACCGGGTGAGCCTGGGGGTCCAGACCGACAACGACGATCTGCTCCGCCGCCTGGGCCGGCCCCACAACTACGCCCAGGTCCTCACCGCCGTCCAGCGCATCCGCCGGGCGGGGTATAAAAATTTGTCCCTGGACCTGATGTACGGCCTGCCGGGGCAGACCCTGGCGGCCTGGCAGGAGACGCTGGTCCACGTCCTGAACCTGGCCCCGGAGCATATGAGCTGCTACGCGCTGAAGGTGGAGCCCGGGACCCCCCTGTACGACTACAAGGAGCTGTGCAACATTCCCAACGACGACGTCCAGGCGGATATGTACCTGTCCGCCGTAGAGATCCTCAAGGACCACGGCTACCGGCAGTATGAAATTTCCAACTTCGCCCGGAAGGGCATGGTCTCCCGGCACAATCTCAAGTACTGGATGGGCGGGGAGTACCTGGGCTTCGGCCCCGACGCCAGCTCGGATTTCGCCGGGAAACGGTTTTCCGTGGTCCGGGACCTCCAGGCATATATCGACGGCATCAAACGCCATGGCCCGGTGCTGCGGGAGGTCCAGGAGATCCCCGCCCGGGAGCGGGCGGGGGAGTACCTGATGACCCGCCTGCGGACCACCGCCGGCATCCGGAAGGACGAGTACGAAAACCTGTTCCTGCTGCCCTTCGAGCCTCTGGAGGCGTCCCTCAACCGCTGCAAGGACCACGCCCTGGCCACCCGCACCCCCGACGGGGGCTGGCGGCTGACGCCGGAGGGCTTTCTGGTGTCCAACTCCATCATTTCGGATCTGCTCCTGATCCAGGACCAGACCACGCCCTTCGCCAGGAGACGGTAGGCCGGGAGGCGCTCTCCCCGGCCGGCCATGCCTTTCCACGTTCCGCGCCGCCGGAATTTTCGGACCGGAGGGCGGCGCATTTTGGGGGAGAGTTTCCAGCCCCCGTATCCTGCGTCGAAGGATTGAAATGCGCTATTTGACAAGCAAAGCGCCGGCGGTCCGCCGGCGCTTCAGCTTATCAAAATAGCCTTTCCGAGTTTGCCGTCCGCAGACGGCAAATGGATTCTGATCATTTTTTGCCAGGGCGTGTACCTGGCAAAAAATACCTCTCAGGCTGAGAGTGTGCGAGCTGTGCGCCTCCGGCGTACAGCGAGTGCGCGGTTCAGCCTGCAATCCCCTCCAAATGGGAGCCCAGCGAAGCGGGTCCCATTTGGGAGGCTGTCGAAAACTTTCGTTTTTGACAGCCTCAAGCGCCGGCGGATTCGCCGGCGCTTTCGCATAAAAACAGGGGAAGGCGACCGCCTTCCCCTGTCGGGTGTTATGGGAAATTACTCGATGCTCAGGTTCACGTTGGGGAAGTTCTCGTTCACAGCCTTGGAGTAGTCGGTGTCCACAGTCAGGCTGCCGTCCTTCATGGCGCCGAGCACTTTGTTGTACTCCTCCACGGTGAAGGTTTGCAGGCCCCAGGAGGCGGCGTCGGTGGGCATACCCACAGCGTCGTCCTTGGCGCCCAGAACAGTGCTGACACCGCCCAGGGCATCCCAGTTGCCGCCGTAGAACTGCGTGCAGGCATAGACCACGGACTCCCGCAGACCCTTCATGGCGGAGGTGACAACGGTCTCGGACTCGCCGGCCTGATCCACGTCCACGCCGATGACGTAGCCGTCGTTGGTGGCGGCGGCGGCGAAAGCGGACTGGCACATCTGACCGCCGCAGGAGAAGATGACCTCGGTGCCGGCGGTGTACCAGCCGTTCAGCATGGTGGTGAGCTCACCGCTCTGGGAGAAGTCGGCGCCGTACTCCCAGGAGTACCGCATATCCACGGTGATGTTCATCTCAGCGGCAGCCGCCTGGGCGCCCTGGATGAAGCCATAGCCGTAACGGCAGCAGGCGGGGTTCTCGCCGCCGCCGCCGCCGGAGAAGCCCAGCTTGGTGAAGCCGTCCTTCACAGCGGCATAGCCCACCAGATAGCCGGCCTGCTCCTCCTGGAAGGAGATGGGGGCGACGTTGGTGAGGATGGGAGAGGTGTTCTCCTGGCCTTCAACAGAGGGCTGCTCCTGAATGGGATAGCCGTCGATGAAGACGAACTTGATGTCGGGGTAGGTAACAGCGGCCTGACGCAGAGCGGTCTCCTGCAGGAAGCCGGCGCAGACAACGATCTCGGCGCCGCCGTCCACAGCGGCCTTCATGGCGCTGAACCGGTCGTCGTCAGTGGCCTCGGAGCCGTTGGCGGGCTGGTAGTACTTGTAGGACTTGCCGTTCTCGGTGGCGTAGCGCTTCACGCCTTCCCAAGTGCCCTGGTTGAAGGACTTGTCCTTCAACTGGCCCACGTCGGTGACGAAAGCGATGGCGTACTTGCCGTCCGCAGCGGTCATGGTGTCGGGGATGGCGTCATAGTCGTAGGCGGTGTCGCTGCCGCCCTGGGGGGCCTGGGTACCTTGGCTGCCCTCGGGGGCCTGAGTGCCCTGGGTGCCCTGGTTGCCGGCGGTGGTCTCGTTGTTACCGGCGGTGGTCTCGTTGTTACCGGCGGTGGTCTCGTTGTTACCGGCGGGGCCGCAGGCGGCCAGCAGGCCCATGACCATGATCGCCGCCAACAGAAGTGCGATGATCTTCTTCATCTTTTTTCCTCCTTGATTTAGAGATGTTGATTTTTGGCGCTTTCCAGCGCCGTGCTTATTGTGACATATTTTTGGAAAAAAATCAACAGGTTTCCGCACTTTTTGTAAAAACTCACAACTGCGGCCGTGAAACCTGTCCACTTTGCCGCCACTTTTTCCGTCAGCGCATATACCGCGCCGCCTCGAAGCCGCTGGGAAGCAGCTCCGCCAGGGTTTTTACCTGATACCCCTCCGGGCCGCCGTCCAGGTAAACGGGGAAACCATCCCCGCAGAATTCCCGCATCACCTGCCGACAGACCCCGCAGGGCGGGAAATAGCCCGTGACGGTCCCGCCCTTGCCGCCGCAGACAGCCAGGGCCGCGAACTCCCGCTTCCCGTCGTACACCGCCTTGAAAAAGGCGGTGCGCTCCGCGCAGACCGTGGGACTGAAGGAGGCGTTCTCAATGTTGCAGCCCTGGTACACCGTCCCGTCGGCGCAGAGGAGCGCGGCCCCCACATAGTAGCCGGAATAGGGGGCGTAGGCGTGGGTCATGGCCTCCCGGGCCAGGCGGATCAATTCCTCCGGTGCCATCCCGGTCCCTCCCTTACAGGATTTGCCCGGCGAAGCTGGCTCCCGGCGTGTCCAGCTTCACCCCCAGCAGCTCCGCCGCCGTGGCGGCGATGGCCGCGAAGGTGGGCAGGGTGCCCAGGTTTACCGGCCGGACCTTTGGCCCCAGGATCAGCAGGGGCACGTATTCCCGGGTGTGGTCCGTGGTGGCGAGGTAGGCCGGGTCGCAGCCGTGGTCCGCGGTGATCATCACCACGTCCTCCGGCCCCAGCTTGGAAAGGAACTCCGGCAGCCATTGGTCGAATTCCGTCAGAGCCCGGGCGTAGCCGTCGATGTCCCGGCGGTGACCGTAGAGCATATCGAAGTCCACCAGATTCACAAAGCACAGGCCGCGAAAATCCCGGTCCGCGTAGGCCATGGTCTTGACCAGGCCGTCGGTGTTGCCCTTGGTGTAGACGTGCTCCGTCACGCCCACCCCGGCGAAGATGTCATAGATCTTCCCCACGGCCAGACTGTCCAGGCCCGCGCCCTTCACCGCGTCCAGGAGGGTGGGCTTGGGGGGCTCCAGGGAGAAGTCGTGGCGGTTGGTGGTCCGAGAATACTTCCCGTCTGCCCCCAGGAAGGGCCGGGCGATGACCCGCCCCACCCCGTGCTTGCCGGTGAGAATTTTACGGGCGATGCGGCAGTCCTCGTAGAGCTCCTCCAGGGGCACCACCTCTTCGTGGGCGGCGACCTGGAAGACGGAGTCGGCGGAGGTGTAGACGATCAGGTCCCCGGTGCGGACGTGCTCGTCGCCGTAGACGTTGATGACCTCGGTGCCGGACCAGGGGGCGTTGGCAAGGGTCCCCCGGTGGGTGGCCGCCCGGAAGGGGGCCAGGACCTCCTCGGGGAAGCCGTTGGGATAGGTGGGCAGAGGCTCCGGTGAGATCACGCCGGCGATCTCCCAGTGGCCGATGGTGGTGTCCTTGCCCATGGACGCCTCGGTGAGCCGGGCCACGGCGCCGGTGGGCGCGTCGGCCTTGCCCAGGAAGTCCAGGCCGTCCACATTCCCCAGACCCGCCTGGAGCAGGTTGGGGATGTGCAGCTCCTTCGACGTGGCGCAGGAGCGGAGGGTGTTCACCCCCACGTCCCCGAAGCGCTCGGAGTCGGGCATGGCCCCCGCGCCGCAGGAGTCGAGAACGATCAGAAATACCCGTTTCATGGCGTTACTTCCCCTCCATGGCGGCGGCCACGTCCAGGGCCACCTTCATCATGGTGGTGAAGGCGTTCTGACGCTCGTCGGAGGTGGTCTCCTCGCCGGTGAGAACGTGGTCGGAGATGGTGCAGATGCACAGCGCCCGCTTGCCGTACCGGGCGGCGTTCATGTACAGGGCGGCGGCCTCCATTTCCAGGGCCATGACGCCCATTTTCTTCAGGCCGTAGAGGCTGTCCAGGCCCTCCGGGATGCCCGCGTGGTCGCCGTAGAATACGTCGGAGGAGTTGACGTTGCCCACGTGGTATACAGCGTTGTTTTCCTGGGCGGCCTTGACGGCGGCGGACAGGAGCTCATAGGAGGCGATGGGGGCGAAGGTCCCCGGCAGATGGAATTGCTGCGCGAAATTGGAGTCGGTGCAGGCGCCCATGGCCAGCACCAGGTCGTAGAGGTGGATGTTCTCCTGGATGGCCCCGGCGGAGCCCACCCGGATGATGTTCTCCACGCCGTAGCCGTTGTAGAGCTCGTGGGAGTAGATGCCGATGGCGGGCATCCCCATGCCGGAGGCCATGACGGAGACCTTCACGCCCTTATAGTAGCCGGTATGGCCCTGGACGCCCCGGACGTCGTTCACCAGCACCGGGTTCTCCAGGAAGTTCTCCGCGATGAATTTGGCCCGGAGGGGGTCGCCGGGCATGAGGACGGTCTTGCCGAAATCGCCGGGCTTGGCGGCGATGTGGGGGGTGGGGGTAGGCAGCATAGTGATCTTCTCCTTCCTTATAATAAATAGTTAGTAGCTTCCGTCATTGGCCAGGCCCTTGGCGATCTTCACGATCCGGGAGGTGCCCAGGCGGGAGGCCCCCAGCTCGATAAATTTCTCCGCGTCGGCCAGGCTGGAAATGCCCCCGGCGGCCTTGATCTTCACCTTCGGACCGATGTGGCGGGCGAAGAGCTCCACGTCGTGGAAGGTGGCCCCGGCCTTGGAGAAGCCGGTGGAGGTCTTGATGTAGTCCGCTTCGGCCTCGGTGACCACCTGGCACATGGCGATCTTCTCCTCGTCGGTCAGCAGGCAGGTCTCGATAATGACCTTTAGGAGCTTGCCGTGGCAGGCGGCCTTGATATCGGCGATCTCGGAGCGGAGGGCGTCGTACTTCTTGTCCTTCACCCAGCCCAGGTTGATGACCATATCCACCTCGTCGGCCCCGTTCTCCACGGCGTCGGAGGCCATGAAGCACTTGGCCTTGGTGGTGGCGTAGCCGTTGGGGAAGCCGATGACGGTGCAGATGGGCAGCTTCCCCGCCCCATATTCCTTGGCCTGGGCCACGTAGGACGCCGGGATGCACACCGAGGCGGTGTGATATTTCATGCCGTCGTCGCAGAGGGCCCGGATCTCCTCCCAGGTCGCGGTCTGGGCCAATAGGGTGTGGTCGCATTTGGATAAAATTTCAGACAGTTGCATATTTTATACTCTCCTTTACTAGTATTTCTTTTGTAACGCTTTCGCCGCTCACAGGGGGATCGGCTCCCCCATGCCGTGGAGCTTGATCCGCTTGCCCTCCCGGATGCCCCGGACCCAGCACTTGTGGCACATGGCGATATAGCTGTCGTTCCCGCCCAGGAGGAGCTGGGCTCCCTCGGTGACGATCTTGCCGTCGGCGCCGATCCGGGCGTTGACGGTGGCCTTGGCGCCGCAGTCGCAGATGGTTTTGATCTCCTGGATGGTGTCCGCCACCTCCATGAGCCGTTTGCTCCCGGCGAACAGGTGGCACTGGAAGTCGGTCCGGAGGCCGAAGCACATCACCGGCACGTTGAAATCATCCACAATGGCCCGGAGCTGGTCGATCTGGGCCTCCGTCATGAACTGGCACTCGTCCACGATGATCACGTCGCACCGCCCCAACTGTTCCGCCTGGAAGGTCCTGTACACGTCCCCCTCCGGCGGAAGGATGTCCACCTCGGCCTCCAGGCCGATGCGGCTGCGGAGCCGACTGACCCCGTCCCGAATATCGGCGCTGGGCTTGATGAGCCAGACCTTCAGCTCGTTTTCCTCGTAATTGTACTTAGTGATGAGGGCCTGGGCGGTTTTGCTGGACCCCATGGCCCCGTATTTGAAGTAGAGCTTTGCCAAGGAAAGACCTCCCTTTTTCGCTTTTCTCCATTATAACGGATTTGCCAGGCTTTTTCAAGAAATATTTTAGACAAAATGGCCATAAACGCAAAAAAGCGACACTTTCCCCGCCCTCTGGAAAAAAACCGACCCGGGGGCTTGCATTTTCCGCCGCCGGATGTATAATATTGGTATCCACCCAATGAGAAAGGAAAATGGCAGATGGAAAGAACGAAACCGTTGAGGGACTATCTCAAGACCGATGCCTCGATCGTGGGCTGTGCGGTGCCGCTTTTGGTGCTGGGGGTGGCGCTGATGGCTTCCGGGGAGATTTTGGGCATTGTGGTGGGGCTGTTCCTGCTGGGTATGGGGTGCATGATGATCTGGACCTACTATTCCAATGTGCGCGCGTTGAACCAGGCGTTCCAGGAGTTGGAGCGGCGGGGGCAGTTGGACGGGGTGCTCCGGGACTTTGCCGAGAGCCATCCGGTCCTGAACGGTGAGCTGCGGCTGGGGGTCAATTACCTCTATGGCAGGCGTTGCGGCCATCTTCTGTCCTACGGGCAGATCACGAAGCTCTACCAGTACGTCCATAGGACCAACTTCATCGAGGACCGGCGGGAGCTGAAGGTGTCGGCGGGCCTCGAGAAAGAGCTGACCCTCTGCAAGCTGGCCCGAAAGGGCAAGGCCGACGAGGAGCTGAAAACTGTCCTGGGCTTCATCCTACTGAAAAATCCCACGATCCACATCGGATACAAATAATTGCAAAAATAGCCCCCCGGGTTCCCCCGGAGGGCTTCATTTATCCATTTACTGCCTATCTTCCGTGCCGCCGCCGTCTCCGCCGCCGTCTCCGGGAGGCCGGGGGCGGGGACGCCTGTTCAAAGGCCAGCCACCGCTGCCGGAGGTCCATGGCCTTCACCGTCTGCCGCAGCAGCAGGTCCCACTCGGTCACAGTCCGGTGGCCGTCCAGCCCGGTGGTCAGATAGGGGCAGGCCCCCATCCGCAGATTTCCGAACCGCCTGGCAAAGGCCCGGTCCACCCCCAGGGCCATGGCGTAGGGGAGAAGGGTGAAGAAGTAGTCGGGATTTTCCCGCCGGAGCCGTTGAAGCTCCTGAGGCGTCACCCGCCGGAGGAATTGCCGCAGACCCAGGATCTGGGCCATGGTCTGGCGGCCCAGGCCGCTCCGCCGTCCGCCGTAGGCCGCCGCAAGTCCGGCCAGCAGCTCCCAGACGATGAGACCGGCGGCGAAGGGCAGGCCGGAGGCCAGGGCGCCCAGCAGCAGCCACCCGGCGCAGCCCAGCGCCCCATAGAGCAGGGGCCGCCGGTCCCGGGTGAACAGATGGAAGGCCCATCCCTGGATGTACCAGGCGGCGACGCAGCCCAGTGCCCCGAACAGCGCCCCGGTCAGCCCCCCCAGCACCCCCGCGCCCCCCAGGGGGGAGCCCAGGGACATCCCGCCGAAGAGCCCCGCCGCGGCGGCCAGGGCCCGAAACAGCCTGGGATTTCCGTTGGAGGGCCGGTAATAGGCCCGGGTATGGGGCGCCAGGGAGGCCATTTGCCGTGCGAGGCGGGCGTAGTGGCTTCCGGTGCCCTCCACCATCTGCCGCCGGCCGAAGAGGGCGCGGAAGCATTTCAGCTCAAAGGCGTCCCGCTCGTTGCCCATTTCCATCCGCTTGTGGAGCAGGACCCGCCCGGCGTTGTCCACCTGGATGAGCACATAGCCGAGCTGGGCCCAGGTCAGGACCGTCATGGTCAGGTCCAGTCCCTGTCCAGTCAGGGCGCAGCCCAGCTCCCCGGCGGAGAGCCCCTCGGGGGGCAGGGTAGACCGCTGCCGCAGCGCTGGCAGGCACCGCAGGAACGCGAGCCAGTACAGCGCCGCCAGTCCGATGCAGACGTACATAGCCACGTCGTCCAGGTCCACGGTCCAGGTCCGGACCTGAGTCTGGGGGAACATTTCCTCTGTCACCTCCAGGGACATGGACAGGGATTCCAGATCCCGCAGGGGCTTAGCGATTCGGCCGGTGATGACGTTTTCCTCCATGGTGTATTCCAGATCGGACTCGATGGCCTGCTGGTAGTAAGAGCTGGAGAAGGTGGGCCGTGTTTCCACGGTCCCGGGCAGGGCCACGGAGAAGTCCATAGCGGATACGGGGTAGGCGAACCCGGACAGCAGCGGCACGGTCAGCACCAGCCGCTCCGGGGTATTTTCGTCTCCGTCCTGGTCTGCGTAGGAGACGCAGTTAGCCAAGGTATAGGACACGGTGATCTGGAAATCCCCGGCCACGGACCCGATAATTCCGGACAGGTCCACCTCCTGCCGCTGACCTGCCCTTCGGAGGGAGGCGCTGACGCCGCCCAGGAGGACGTTTCTGGCGTTACCGGGGACGGGGAAGCGGAGGTGCTCCACGGGGGAATCCAGGTGGAGATTGACGGTCAAGGTGACCTGGCAGGACCCGTCGCTGGACACGGTGGACCGGTTTTGGATTCCGCTGGCCCCGGTCAGGGCGTTTGCGGCCGGGATCAGGCACAGCAGCAGCAAGACGGCCGTACCCAGTGCGAAGGCGCGGCGCATGGCTTTCCCTCCTCTCCTGGATGATGTGGAAAAGGATATAGAATGTCCTCTTTTTCCCCCTGCCCGCCGTGGCGGAAGGAAGAGAACTGAAAGAAAAGGAAATAGTCGTGTTGCGGCCATCGATCTCCGCCCGCCGTGGCGGGAGAAAAAGAACGAAATGGGCCGCTTTCGCGGCTATTATACCATGCCCCCCCTGGAAATGCAAGCGTTTCCGGGGCAATTGCCGCCCCTCCGGACGGGCTTGCTTCGCGGGATTTCGGGGGGCGGGGCCCGGCGGATTACGTAAATGGCGGCTTTTTTTACTTGATTTGCATAAAAAAAGGATTGAAAAGTGTTTCAAGTTGATGTAGAATATAGTATCATACGTCAAATTGGGCGCGGATTGGCCTTTCTCGCGGAAAGGGGCCGGAAGCGACCGGATTTGACCATACGGCCCTTACGCCGTGTGACCGCAAGGATTCTTTTCCAGGAGGGAACGAACATGAGAGTGGAAACGACCAAAAGCAAGTTTCACAAGCTGATGGCCCTAGTGTTGTGCCTGTGCATGACGCTGGGCTTTGTCGCGCCACTGATTCCGCCGGTGCAGGCGGCCGGTGCCACTGGCACGCCGACCTCGGGCGTTAAGCGGGAGGCGGACCCCAGCACGATGGATACCTATCAGCAGATGTTGGATTTCTCGTCCAACACCCGCTATGCCGGTCGTCTCTGGTCCGACAAGACCGTGTTTGCCTACGGCTACGATAACGGGGACGAAAACTGGAGCAGTACCAGCAATGCGCTGACCCTGAACCCGGCCGATGATGGTGTGTCCGATACCACCATTAACCTTGATGCGGACTTCCTCCATGTATATAGCGTGCTGGGCTCTACTATACAGCTCAACACGGCGAACCAGACCCCCCTGGACCTGGTCATGGTTCTGGACGTGTCCGGCTCCATGGGCGACGCCTTTAGTTCGAGCAGCAAGATCTATCAGTCTGTCGCCGCTATGAACAGCGCCATTGACACTTTAATGAAAATGAACCCCAACAACCGGGTGGCGGTGGTGCTTTTTGCTTCCCGGCCGTATACGCTGATGCCCCTAGCGCATTACAGTACCAAGCTGACCCCTGGGTACGGTGCCGTTAGTGGTGGTATGTCAAATAGCGGAAATAGAGCCGATGACGATCGAGCCACCGCAGCGAATCATGTTCTGGTGGGCGATGGCCAGTATATCAATATTTCCCGATCCAACTGGTATTACAATCCTGCGAATGACAAGTACTTTTCTTATACTTTTAATGCGGTAACGCCGAGCGGCGGCGTCACGACCGTCTACTCTGCCAGCACTGGCTCACGAGGCGGCGGCGGCAACGGCGCCGGCGGAACACAGTATATCGGCGGCAACACAAACCTGGACTCCGGTATGTGGATGGGCCTGAATATTTTGGCAGGACAGTCGGAGTCGGACACCGTCATCACAACGAAAGACGGTAAAAAGCTGAGCCGTCTTCCCTTCTTTGTTGTGCTGGGCGACGGCGACCCCCAGTACATGACCAGGCACAACGGATATAGCGGTGCAGGCGGAAACTGGTGGGATGTATCCAATCCCAGCAACAACTGGACGCTGAATACTGCAAGCTTTAGCAACCAGGGCGTTCTCCTGACGACTTTGATGCACGCTGCCTATATGAAAGCGGCGGTTATCAACAAGTACGTAGCGAACGCACAAGCCGGAGGCGCGGAGAATCTTGACCAGGTGGACCTGGGCTTCTACTCCATTGGTATCTCCTTGGGGCAGTCAGGCCACATAAACGGAGTGGCGGATGGTACGGCCCTTCTCAATCCGAGCCAGGGCTTTACATCCTCAAGCTCAAGCCCAACCGTTCGAGCTATCTATAATCTTTGGAATCAGTGGAAGACGACCTCGACGTGGGTCGGCACGAGTAACGGTAATGTTTGCTACTTTAATACCATTCCTGGTTCCACGCCAACCTTAAATAATGTAACGAAGCAGCAAGTCATAGATAATATTAACTACACAGACCGGTACTTCAACTCCGATAATGCGGGGGATATTTCCGGCATCTTTGAGGAGATCCTTGGCGAAGTGACCGGCAATGTCTTCACCCCCGTTGGAGGCACCAACGATATGGGCGTGGGCGACTCCGTCACCTACGTGGACCCCGTGGGCAAGTACATGGACGTGAAGGATGTCAAGAACCTGGCCTTGTTCGGGGAGCTCTATGGCATCACCAAGACCGCCGTGTACGACTACCAGTGGAACACCGCCTATCTGCAAGCCCACCCGACGGCTGACGATGCTCTCCCCGAAGGCTGGTACCTGGATGGTCAGAGCGGTGCCACCGACGCCCAGCGTTATAGTGGCTCGGACGCCCCTGGCGGGAGCGCCGAAAAAGCCTGGGCCGCCGGCTGGGTCTACCGTATCAGCTACAAGAATGCCTCGGCGTTTGTGCCCACGCTGGAAAATATCAATAGGACTGATCCCGACCAAATTACGGAGAAAATGCGGCAGACGGTCTATACCTTCTACCGGATCGCTGAGGATCAGGCGGACCGTAACAAGCTTCACATGAACCCCGCCTACGGCAGTTCCGTCCCGAGCAATGTCTCTTATGACCCGACGGGCCAGAAACACCTGGATACCCCGGGCGTGTACGCCCTGTCCGACCTGCGGATCTGGGTGGAGGACAGCGGGGATTACAGCGACACGACCTCCGGCACCCTGACCGACACCAACTATGACGAGGCCCTCTGGGTCAACATCCCGGTGAATATGCTGCCCTTGCGGAGGGTCACCATCAACGAGGATGTGGAAGGGAACTATACCTACGAGACGAACATGACTCCCGGCCGCTCGGATTACTCCGCCAGCTTCCCCCTGCGGGTGTTCTACACCGTAGGCGTCAGCGACGACGTGCTGGAAGCCTCCAACCGGATCAACATTGCCGGAGCCATCAGCCCGGAGTACATCAAGAATAATAAGGTCACCACCCCTGCGGCCGAGGCCGCCCGTGGCATCGCCCAGGGGAACCTGGAATTCTTCTCCAACTGGTATAACCCTCTGAACCGCTACGGCGACTACGTCACCACCTCCACCGACTATACCTACGGCGACCCGGTGACCTCCTTCTCCCCCAGCGGCGACAACCGCTACTACTCCTTCGAAAAGGCCCTGCCCCTCTACAACACGGCCTACGTCTGGACACCGACTTCGCCCACCTCGGACCCGAATACAACCTACACTCAGGGCCAGGGCAGTTGGCGGAGGGTCGAGTTGGAGGAGGACTATACAGGCAGCGATGCCCGCACCTTCGACCCCACCACCTTCGGCGGCAAGCTGATCGCCCAAGACCTGGAGCCCACCGGTGATCAGAATACGCCCGAGGCGCGCGAGAGTTCCATTTGGGCCGCCCTCAGCGGAAAAGGCATTTCCACGGTCCACGACGGCGACATCGTCCTGCTGAAAAACCACCTCCTGACCAACGTCAAGAAGCCGGACGTGGTAGATGAAGACAACCCCGACCCCTTCGCTTCCAATGCCTACTATTACCTCCCCATTGAGTACTATGAGCTGGGCGCCGGCGGTGTCGCCACCTTGACCCAGTACGTCATTGCCCGGCAGGGCAGTGAGTTTGGCTCCGCCTACCAGGCCGCCGGCATCACCAACGGCGATATGCTGGTCTGGCACGACGTCAGCGGCAAGAACCCCACCGACTACCCCTACCTGTCCTACACTGAGACTGGCGACCCCAGCCGTGGCCGGGACTATATCGGTAGAGCCCTTGACCCTGCCACCGGCTGGTACCAGGGCGTGCCCAAGGGGCAGGCTCCTACCGATAACAACAAGCCCAATGCGGATGGGCAGTATGGCGGTGGCACCTGGGTAGTCTGCGCCAAGCCCGGTGGACTCCGCGTGGGCGACCTGGCCCAGGCCATCCAGTCCAAGGGCGGCGACTATGCAACCTCTAAGGATGGTATCTCGTTCGAAGAATATTACAAGAACGACCGCTACGCCAGCGACCCCCAGGCCGAGGCTCTGGACTGGGGCTTCTATGCCAACAACACCACCCGCACCGCCAACAACTATTATCTGCCCACCATCAGCCACAACTCCAATGCCGCCGCAGAGGACGTGATCGTGAACGTCTACCTGGGCAACAACGGCCGTCTCTACGTGCCGGACACCACCCTCCTGGTGACGAAGCTCATCGACAATGGCGAAGGGGTATCAGTGGACGATACTGCGGAGTTCAACTTCCAGCTCTACCTGGACGAGGATGACCTTACTCAAGGCACCGACCTGACCGCCGTAGTGGTGGAATACAATGCTGAAACCAAGTCCTGGCAGCGTCAGTTCCACTACATCGATCTGCAATTGGACAATCAGCTCTTCCTCCAGACCCAGGACGGCAATAAGGCCACCGTAGACGCCGACGGCTGTCGCGTCATCGTGGACCCGGAGAACGCGGAAGGGACCTCCTACATCTATGCCGCAGAGTGCACCGGCACGACCGGCGTACACCACAGTGCCGGAGAAGTATACAATGGCACCGTGTACTACGTCTACATTGGCACCAACAGCACCACCGTGAGCGGCGGCTCCGCAAACTCCTTCCGTGTCTACCACAATGAGGAACTGGAAGATGCCGAAGAAGTGCCGGATACCGACGTGACGGTCGAAGGTGAGAAGGGCAAAGCGGGCACCTTCAAAGTTGCCAACGTCGGCCTGGTGGACGTGGATTCCTTCTCCACAGGGACGACCTATAGCCTGAGCAACTGCACCAAGACCCTTACCGATTTCGAGGTCCTGACCATCGACCCCAACGCCACCGGCACCACGGACATTACCATCATCACCCCCTACCTTACCGACGGCGCTTACTGGACCAAGACCGTCACCCTCGGCCAAAACGCCAACCCGGACGAATTCGGCGGCGCGGCTGGCACACCTCTGACCGAGACCGATCTCTACGACCAGATCATCCCCTCCACCGACCGGTCGGACTACTTCGCGGGGAAGGACAACAAGTATATTGCTGAACATACCGCCGAATTTACCCTGAAGCACGGCCAGGCCCTTCTGTTCAGCGGCATTCCCTCCAACACCGTGTACCGCGTCACCGAAAAGCTCACCGAGTCCCAGATCAAGGCCGGTTACACCCTGAAAGAGGTCAGCCACACCCAGCAGGTGGGCTCCACCAGCACCTACCGCCCCGGCGCCCAGCAGATTCCCGTCTATTATAAGGACGGCTATACCTACGGCGAGTACGGCCCCGACAATTACCCGTCCCAGTATAAAGACAACAAGACCGAAAAGGGCCTGATGTGGGCGGTCAACGCGACCGGAACGCAGGACTCTGCCTATCTCCATTACGAGCCCTTCCATCACACCAACGCCATGGTCTGGGAAGCCTATTCCACCATGGACAAGGATGCCAAAGGCGACAACCACCACCAGCCGGTTGACGTTCCTGACGGCTCGTCTACCTTCTGGCTCTGGGACGAGGCTACGGGAACGAGCACGAACACCGGCGTGAACCATGACGTTGCCGACAACCCGAGTTGTAAGCCCCTGAGCGAGGGCGGCTGTGACGAGGATATTGGAGGCAATCAGGTCCGCCATTACTTCTTCAAGGATGGCGAGCTCAAGGACCTGCACTACCAGGGCGAAGGCTCCGGCTACATCCGGAACATTGGCCGCTACATCACCTCCCCCACCGTCCACTTCGGCGTGGAGGGCGAGAAGCAGGACGACCAGAGCAAGGCTATGCCTCAGGTGACGGCTAACACCAATTACACCGGCGTGTGGTCCGTCTTCGGCAACACCGGCACCTTTGAGGAGTCCGCCAACTTTGTCAACACCATCAAGAATGACAAGACCGAGACTCAGATCAACGGCGAGAACGTGACGCCCTCCGCGAGCGATCCCCATACCTTCCCCGGCGTCCAGGTGGGAAACACCATCACCTACCAGATCAAGTGGGCCAACAACACCGGCAGCCCCGCCCGTGTCGTCATCATCGACCCGCTGGACAATGGCGTAGACTTCGTGGAAGCCAGCAACGGCGGCAATTTCTACGAAAAAATGGAAGACGCCAACGCCGCCCTCAAGACGATCTACAACAATGCGGCCAGCACACCCACTTTGGACTACGGCCATGTGGTGATTTGGGACCTTGGTGAGCAGGAACCCCTTGCCGAGGGCAGTGTTACCCTCACCGTCAAGGTCAACAAAGACGCCAAGGAATATTGGGACTACGACGGCGACGGCGTGGCGGATGCGCCTACCGAGCCGGCTCCCACGCCAGACTACCTGGTCCGCAACCGGGCCACCGTCCGCGTGGCGGATAATTCCTACACCACCAACACCGTCCTCAACCCCGTGGGCGAGCCTGACAAGACGGAGTCTCAAATCGAGCACGTGCCCGAGCGTCCCGAGGCTTCAGGCCAGACTGTGACAGTACCTGAAACGGATCTGAAGCAGGACGCGGACAAGGATAACCTGTACCACGGCCCCACTGTCTATGTCGGCGACAAGATCACCTACAAGATCACCTGGCAGAACTATAATACGGAAGATACCGCCATCACCATTACGGACAAGCTGGACCCGAATGTGAAATTTGTCAGCGCCAGCTTCAACCCGGCCGATGCGAAACCCTATGGCGGCAACCCTGAGGTCGAAGGGCCTAACCCAGTCACGACTACTGCCACCCTTGAAGCCGGCAGCACCAAGACTGACGCCACCGTCACGGTCGGGGAGAGCACTCTGCCCGTCATAACCTATGACGAAGGCTCCCGTACTGTCACCTGGAACCTGGGTATGCAGCACGCCCATTATGAGGGCACTGTGACCCTGGTGGTGGAGGTCCTGGAGAGCGCGAAGGATCCCCAGTTCGTGGACAACCACGCTTCCGTCCAGGTTGGCAACGACACGACCATCACTCGTACCCTGCGGAACCCGGTGCCCGATCCCCACAAGACCGAGACCGAAGTGGACGGCACCGAAGTTAGCGAGGAACTCGGCAACCTGACGAAGGACGCCACAGGCGACCTCTACGGCCCCCACACCGAAGTGGGCAAGCACATTACCTACGAGATCAGCTACAGCAACTACGACGAAGAAGCGCAAACCGTGACGATCACGGACAAGCTGGATGATGGCGCAGACTTCTTCTCCGCCACCGCAAACGGCCTGACCCTTAACGTGGACGATACGGCAGTCGCCAATACGAATGTCTCGATTCAATATGACAAGACCAGCCGTACCGTCACCTATACCCTCAAGAATGTTGCCCCCGGAACGGAGGGCTCGGTCGAGTTGGTCATCGTGGTCAATTCCAAGGCCGCACAGAAGGGCGAAGTGGAGAACACCGCCTCTGTCAAGGTCGGCAATGACTACGACATCGAGACGGAGACCGTCCACAATCCTCTGGGCCCGGATAAGGTGGAGACCGATCCCGGCAACGGCGTCCTGGTCCAGGTCGGCGACCCCATCACCTACCAGATCACCTGGCAGAACTACAAGGAAGTGCCCGCCCTTCTGGTTGTGGAAGACCCGCTGGATCCCGGCGTGGACTTCTTCAGCGCCAGTTTTGGCGACGTGAAGCTGGAAGCGGGTACGAATCAGACCAGCGGCACGGTTACGGTGGCTGGCGTGAAATGCACTGTCGCCATTGCATATGATGCGAACAAGCACGTCGTCACTTGGACCTTCACCGACTGCCCCGGCTATGCCGAGGGAGCTGTGACCCTGGTTGTCAAAGCCAACGAGAAAGCGTTTGACAGCAACACCTACAAGGATGTCGGCGACTTTGAGCCGGGCGAGGATGATGAGTTTGAACATGGCACGGACAAGGATTATGAGGTTTTCAACCGTGCCAATGTCAACGTGGACAATGAGGGCAGGCAGTACACCCGCGTTGTGGAGAACCCCCTGACCGACAAGCAGGAGACGCAGATCGAGCATGGCGAATCCGTTGACAACGCTCCCGTCATGGTTCGCGGCAAGGACGAGGATGGGAACCTGGTCAGCACCGGCCCCGTGGTCTACGTGGGCGACGTGGTGACCTATGAGGTGACCTATAAGAACACCAACGCGGGTGAAGTGGACGTGGAGATCACGGACGTGCTGGACCCGGGTGTGGACTTTGTCAGCGCCTCCTTTAGCGGCGTTACCCTGAACGCGGGCGATCCCGACGGCTCCGCCTCTGCCTGGGATGAACACGGCGAGATCACCATCAAATATGACGCTGCTACCCGCACCGTGACTTGGACCATGAAGAACCGCCCCGTTGGCGAAGTGGGCAAGGCGACGCTGAAAGTCCGGGTCAACGAGAAGGCCACTGAACAAGGCGAGATCGAGAACCAGGCGGAAGTGACCCTGGATGGACAATCCGCCCTCACGCCCAAGGTGGAGAATCCCACGCCCAAGGTGGACAAGGTGGAAGACACCCCCGGCGAAGGGAAACTGGTCAAGTTTGGAGAAGAGATCGACTACAGCATTTCCTGGCGGAACTATAAGGAAGATTTTGCCGACGTCATCATCACCGACAAGCTGGACCCCGGCGTGGACTTCCTCTCTGCCTCGTTTGGCGATGTGGAATTGAGAGCGAGTAACGATCCGCTTCCGACCACCGCCAATTTGAGCATCACCCTGGATAGTGCGATCGGGCGTGAAGTCGAGGTCGAAGTCACCCTGACCCTGCCGGAGGGCACCACGGAAACCGGTCCGTTCACGCTGAACTGCCCGGATGGAAGCACCAAGTCGGTGAAAGCCGGCGAGGCCATTACACTGACGCTGAAGGCCGGCGACAAGTATACCTTTGAGGCGCTGCCTCGGGGCACTTACTTCGAGATCAAGTACAACAGCCAACTCATTCATGCCGGCTCTGTCAATTCCGACCGCATTGTGACCCTGACGGCTGTCACCGTTGGCGGTGACTCCGAGGGCTCCGGCACCAGCGCCGCAGGGAATACGCCTACCGAACCCAGCGGCAATGGCACGCCCGCCTCTGATCCCGGCGCCTCCAATGGCACTGGCGAGGACGGTCCTGAGGACGCCACCGAACCCACCGGGAATACTGCACCCACGGAGGACTCCGATCCCACTGACGGCTCGGAACCCACTGACGGTACCGAACCCACGGGGACTCCCGCGCCTGAGGGCGCCAATGCGCCTGAGGCCATCCGCACGGCTGGCGTCACCCGCATGAGCTCTGCCCGCAGCACCTACGGTACCTACGCGGCGTCCACCAACGAAACCAACGACACCGATCCCACCGACGACGCGGAAGACGGAACCACGCCTCCCGAGACGGACCCGGCCGAAACCACACCTCCCGCCGAGACAGACCCGTCCGAAACCACGCCTCCCACTGAGACGGGCCCGTCCGAGACTACGCCTCCCACCGAGACGGACCCGGACGAAACCACGCCTCCTACCGAGACGGACCCGGATGAGACTACGCCTCCTACCGAGACGGACCCGGACGAGACTACGCCTTCCGAGACGGACCCGACCGAAACCACGCCTTCCTCTGAGGACGAGCCCGAGGAGTTCATGCTGCTCGCTATGGATACTCCCGTGCCCATCTCGACGCCGAAGGTGACGAAAAAAATCACCGTTACATCGGGCGACATCACCATTGAATATGATCCGACGACCCATACCGTCACTTGGATCCTTGCGAACCGCGCGGCCCTTACGGAAGGCGTTGTTGGCCTGCGTGTCCAGGTGAACGAGGACGCGGACTACTTCTGGAGCTACGCGGATCCCAATCGGGATGTGGATAAGACAGCAACAGACTTCCTCGTCCGCAACCAGGCCGGTGTTACGGTGGATCATGATCCCGAGGTGAAGACCCGGATCGTTGAGAATCCCACCGAGCCCAAGACCGAGACCCACATCAATAGTGATGAAATGTCCGATGGAGATTACACCATTGATGACGACGGGAACATGACCTACCCCGCAGTAAATGTGGGCGACCGGATCACCTATGCCATCGATTGGGTCAATGACGCTGAGGACGCAACGGGTCAGCCCGCTCCGGCCAATATCACCATTACCGACGTGCTGGACGCTGGCGTGGACTTTGTCCAGGCGACCTTTGAAGGACACACCATTACCCTTGCCAACCCGACCTTCGAGACGGGCGAAGGGGACGAAAAGATAAGCATCACCTATACCGAGGACCCGGCGACCGGCAAGCGGACAGTCACCTGGAATTTGGGCGTCCGCGAGGCTCTTGAGGCTGGCCAAGTGACCCTGACCGTCCGTGTGACGGATCGGGCATTGGTGCCCAGCCAGGTCATCAACCAGGCGACGGTCAACGTGGGCCATACCCCCCGTGTGACCAACGAGGTCCGCAATCCCCTGGGCGATGAAAGCACCCTGACGGTCACCAAGACCGTGTCCGGTAATGCTGCTGACCCCGAGCAGGAATTCAACTTCCGGGTCACCGTGATTCAGAAAGATGGCACGCCGCTTGCGGGTACCTTCGGCGACATGACCTTCAACAGCGAAGGCGTTGCGGAATTCACCCTGAAGCACGGCGAGAGCAAGTCCGCCAACAACCTGCCGGCCAATGTCGACTATAAGGTTGAGGAGCTGACTGCCGACGGCTGGCGGACGACTGTGCCCGCTAACGCCACCGGAACGATCCCCGGACAGACCGAGGTCGTGGTGGAGTTTGAAAACACCCGGAACACCGGCGTCCTGTCCATCAAAAAGGTGGTCGCGGGTACGACGGACGCGGAGCTCCTGGATCAGACCTTTGACTTCACTCTCACCCTGACCCTGCCTGATGGAACGGACCTGACCGACGCGACGGCTGTAAAGATCTCCGGCGGTACCGAGACCTCCCTGCCGCCCTTCGAAGGCAGCGGAAACGTCTATGTGCTTACCTTCCAGTTGAAGGACGGCGAGAAGGTCGAGATTAAGGGCCTGCCCGGCGGCACCCGCTATACCGTCACCGAGGCGGAGCAGGATCCCTTTGAGTCCGTTATCAACAACGCCACCGGCACTGTGGACTTCAACACCGATGTGTCAGTCGTCGTTACCAACACGCCCGGTCCCATGAAGACCGAGCCCGTCCCCGGCGACGGGAAGATCGTGGGCGTGGGCACTCACATCACCTACGAGATCAGTTGGGTCAACGACGCCGTGGATGACGACGGCATTTTGAAGGAAGCCACCGTGACGATCACTGATGCACTGGATCCGGGTCTGGACTTTGTCAGCGCCAGCTTCGGCGACGTGACTCTGACCGGTGAAGGTGATGCTACTGGTACCAATGTGACCATCACCTATAACAAGGAGACCCATACCGTCACCTGGACCTTGGCGGAGCGAGCCGCCGGCGCCTATGGCACGGTTGCGCTGGAGACCGTGGTCAACGAGAACGCCACCGTGGATCAGAAGGTCGAGAACCAGGCCGGCGTCATTGTGGACAACAAACCCGAGGTCAAGACCAATATTGTGGAGAACCCGCTGATCGCGAAGACCGAGACGGAACCCGGCGACGGCGAGCAGGTCGAGGTGGGTGAACAGGTCACCTACGAGATCAGTTGGACCGTCACGGATCCGACGACGCAGACCGTGACCGTGGTGGATCCGCTGGATATTGGCGGTACCTTCGTCCGCGCCAGCTACGGCGGCGTGACCCTGAACGCGAACAATGGCAATAGCAATACTACCGGCAGTGTCGGTGCGGGATCCACAGTTACCATTCATTATGATGCGGATAGCCACACTGTCACCTGGACCATTACGAATCCTCCGTTGGAGACGGCGGAGCACGTGGAGCTGACCGTTGAGGTCAACGAGAAAGCGTACACGACCTGGACCTACCAGGACGACGCGGATGCCGGTACGCCAGGCGAAGGCAAGGACCATGAGCTGATCAACCGGGCCTCCGTGCAACTGGGCAACAATGGTAGGGTCTTTACCGACACCATGAAGAACCCGCTGCCCGAGAAGACCGAGGTAGATCCCGGCGAGGGCAAGCCGGTCACGATTGGCCAGGAGGTCCATTACCAGATCGATTGGAACAATCCCAAGTTCGAGAATGCCACCGTGACGATCACGGACAAGCTGGATCCCGGCGTGGACTTTGTCAGCGCCAGCTTCGGCGACGTGACTCTGAGCGGAGAAGATCCTACCTCTTCTGGTACTGATGATGTGACCATCACCTACGACAAAGGGACCCATACCGTCACCTGGACTCTGAAGAATCGAGCCGCCGGTATCGGCGGAGTGGTCGATCTGTACGTGAAGGTCAATGAAAACGCCAAGAAGGGTTGGGAGTATCCCGACACTCCCGGCACTGAGGACGATTACCTGATTCGGAACCGTGCCGACGTCGCCCTGGGCAACACGACCGTCCAGACGGAGGAAGTGGACAACCCGTTGGTGGAGAAGACCGAGACGGATCCCGGCGACGGCGCGCCCGTGGAGGTTGGGCAGTTGATCACCTATGAGATCGGCTGGGCCAACGCCCACGATCAGGCGGAAACCGTCAAAGTGGAAGATTGGCTGGACGCCGGTGTGGACTTTGTCAGCGCCACCTATGACAGTGTGACCATTGACACCGCGATGACGAACAATAGCGCCACGAATGTGAATCTGGCCTATGACGCCGTTGCCCACAAGGTCACCCTGACCCTCACCGAGTTCCCCAGCGGCCAGAGCGGGCATCTGACCCTGACCGTTCGGGTCAACGAGAACGCGATAACGACCTGGACCTACGGCAGTGAAGCCGGCGGCGGCAGCCTGGGCAGCGATAAGGACCACCAGGTTATCAACCGCGCCGAGGTGAACATCGGCGGCGACCACATGATCACGGACCAGGTGGAGAACCCGGTGCCCGAGAAGACCGAGGCGGCGACTCCCGGTGAGGGCAACCTAGTGGGCGTGGGGGATACCATCCACTACGACATCACCTGGAAGAACACCAAGGACCAGCCCGCCAAGATCGTGATCACGGACGAGTTGGATCCCGGTGTGGACTTCATCAGCGCCAGCTATGGCACCGTGACTCTGTCCGGAGAAGGGCCCATCACTGTGGGCAATGTGACCATTGACTACAACAAAGCGACCCATACCGTCACCTGGACCCTGGACGAGCAGGATGCCAACATCGGCGGGACCGTTGGCCTGGATGTGAAGGTGAACGGCAACGCCACGGCCAAGTGGGACTATGCCACTGGCGACGGCGGCGACGGCGAGAAGGACTATAAGGTCATGAACCAGGCTACCGTCAGCGTGGACAACAAACACGCCCAGACGGAGATCGTGGAGAACCCGCTGATCGCGAAGACCGAGACCTACCCCGGCGACGGCGAGCAGGTCGAGGTGGGTGAACAGGTCACCTACGAGATCAGTTGGACCGTCACCGATCCGACGACGCAGACCGTGACCGTGGTGGATCCGCTGGATATTGGCGGTACCTTCGTCAGCGCCAGCTACGGCGGCGTGACCTTGAACGCGAACGGCAATAGCAATACTGCCACTGGCACGGTCACGCTGAACGGTGTGGTATCCCAAGTCCGAATCGAGTATAACGCGGATAGCCACACTGTCACCTGGACCATTACGAATCCTCGGAAGCAGACGGCGGAGCACGTGGAGCTGACCGTTGAGGTCAACGAGAACGCTTACACGACCTGGACCTACCAGGGGAACACGGACGCCGGTGCGACAGGCGAGGGCGAGGACCATGAGCTGATCAACCGGGCCTCCGTGCAACTGGGCAACCATGGCAAGGTCTTTACCGACACCATGGAGAACCCGGTGCCTGAGAAGACCGAGGTAGATCCCGGCGAGGGCGAACAGGTCACGATTGGCCAGACGGTCCATTACCAGATCGATTGGAACAATTCCAAGCTCGAGAACGCCACCGTGACGATCACGGACAAGCTGGATCCCGGCGTGGACTTTGTCAGCGCAAGCTTCGGCAGCGTGGAGCTGACCAAAGAAGGGACTGCCTCTGGTACCGATGTGACCATCACCTACAACCAAGCGACCCATACCGTCACCTGGACTCTGACGAATCGAGCCGCCGGTGACTACGGAACGGTTGATCTGTACGTGAAGGTCAATGAAAACGCCAAGAAGGACTGGACCTATCCCGACAACCCCGGCACTGATGACGATTATCTGATCCGGAACCAGGCCGAAGTCACCGTGGGCAACTATCACGTCCAGACGGAAGAAGTGGACAACCCGGTGGTGGAGAAGACCGAAACCGATCCTGGCGACGGCGCGCTCGTGGGTGTGGGCGATCCCATCACCTATGAGATCGGCTGGGCCAACGCCCACGATCAGGTGGAAACCGTCACCGTGGAGGATTGGCTGGATGCCGGTGTGGACTTTGTCAGTGCCAGCTACGGCAATGTGAAACTGGAGGCAAAGGAGGACCACTCCACCACCTCGATCAATGGCACCGTCACAGTGGGCAGCGCGAAATGTGACGTTACCATTAGGTATGACGCCGCCACCCATAAGGTGACCTGGACCATCCAGAACTTCCCGGCTGGCGAGAGCGGAAAGGCGACCCTGACCGTGCGGGTCAACGAGAACGCCGTGAAGACTTGGGCCTACGACGGTGAAGCTGGCAGCGGCAGCCAGGGCGGCGATAAGGACCACGAGGTCATCAACCGCGCCGAGGTAACCATCGGCAACGACCACAAGGTCACGGACCAGGTAGAGAACCCGGTGCCCGAGAAGACCGAGGTAGATCCCGGCGAGGGCGAACAGGTCACGATTGGCCAGACGGTCCATTACCAGATCGATTGGAACAATTCCAAGCTCGAGAACGCCACCGTGACGATCACGGATAAGCTGGATCTCGGCGTGGACTTCGACAGCGCAAGCTATGATGGTGTGGAGCTGACCGAAGGGGAGTCCATCACTGAGGGTGATGTGACCATCACCTACAACAAAACGACCCATACCGTCACCTGGACTCTGGCGAATCGAGCCGCCGGTGACTACGGAACGGTCGATCTGTACGTGAAGGTCAATGAAAACGCCAAGAAGGGCTGGGAATATCCCAACAATCCCGGCACTGAGGACGATTACCTGATCCGGAACCAGGCCGACGTCACCGTGGGCAACACGACCGTCCAGACGGAGGAAGTGGACAACCCGGTGGTGGAGAAGACCGAAGCCACCCCCGGCGACGGCGTACCCGTGGGTGTGGGCAATCCCATCACCTATGAGATCGGCTGGGCCAACGCCCACGACCAGGCGGAAGACGTCACCGTGGAGGATTGGCTGGACGCCGGTGTGGACTTTGTCAGCGCCAGCTACGGCGATGTGGAACTGGAGGCAAAGGAAGACCATTCCAGCACCTCTGTCAATGGCACTGTCACAGTGGGCGGCGCGAAATGTGATGTTACCATTACGTATGAGGCCGCCACCCATAAGGTGACCTGGACCATCCAGAACTTCCCGGCCGGCGAGAGCGGAAAGGCAACCCTGACCGTGCGGGTCAACGACGACGCCGTGAAGACTTGGGCCTACGACGGTGAAGCCGGTAGCGGCAGCCCGGGCAGCGATAAGGACCACGAGGTCATCAACCGCGCCGAGGTGACCATTGGCAACGACCACAAGGTCACGGACCAGGTGGAGAACCCGGTGCCCGAGAAGACCGAGGTAGATCCCGGCGAGGGCGAACAGGTCACGATTGGCCAGACGGTCCATTACCAGATCGATTGGAACAATTCCAAGCTCGAGAACGCCACCGTGACGATCACGGATAAGCTGGATCTCGGCGTGGACTTCGACAGCGCAAGCTATGATGGTGTGGAGCTGACCGAAGGGGAGTCCATCACTGAGGGTGATGTGACCATCACCTACAACAAAACGACCCATACCGTCACCTGGACTCTGGCGAATCGAGCCGCCGGTGACTACGGAACGGTCGATCTGTACGTGAAGGTCAATGAAAACGCCAAGAAGGGCTGGACCTATCCCGACAACCCCGGCACTGATGACGATTACCTGATCCGGAACCAGGCCGAAGTCACCGTGGGCAACACGACCGTCCAGACGGAGGAAGTGGACAACCCGGTGCCCGAGAAGACGGAAACCGATCCCGGCGACGGCGCGCCCGTGGGTGTGGGCGATCCCATCACCTATGAGATCGGCTGGGCCAACGCCCACGACCAGGCGGAAACCGTCACCGTGGAGGATTGGCTGGATGCCGGTGTGGACTTTGTCAGCGCTAGCTACGGCAATGTGGAACTGGAGGCTAAGGAAGACCAATCCAGCACCTCGATCAATGGCACCGTCACAGTGGGCGGCGCGGAATGTGACGTTACCATTGCGTATGACGCCTCTGCCCATAAGGTGACCTGGACCATCCAGGACTTCCCGGCCGGCGAGAGCGGAAAGGCGACCCTGACCGTGCGGGTCAACGAGAACGCCGTGAAGACTTGGGACTATGACGGTGATACCGGCAGCGGCAGCCAGAGCGGCGATAAGGACCACCAGGTCATCAACCGCGCCGAGGTGACCGTCGGCGAGGACCACAAGGTCACAGACCAGGTGGAGAACCCGCTGCCCGAGAAGACCGAAGTAGATCCCGGCGAGGGCGAACAGGTCACGATTGGCCAGACGGTCCATTACCAGATCGATTGGAACAATCCCAAGATCCAGAACGCCACCGTGACGATCAAGGACAAGCTGGATCCCGGCGTGGACTTCGTCAGCGCAAGCTATGGCGAACTGAAGCTGACCGAAGAGGGGTCCATCACTGAGGGTGATGTGACTATCACCTACGACAAAGCGACCCATACCGTCACCTGGACTCTGAAGAATCGAGCCGCCGGTGACTACGGAACGGTCGATCTGTACGTGAAGGTCAATGAAAACGCCAAGAAGGGCTGGACCTATCCCGACAACCCCGGCACTGATGACGATTACCTGATCCGGAACCAGGCCGAAGTCACCGTGGGCAACACGACCGTCCAGACGGAGGAAGTGGACAACCCGGTGCCCGAGAAGACGGAAACCGATCCCGGCGACGGCGCGCCCGTGGGTGTGGGCGATCCCATCACCTATGAGATCGGCTGGGCCAACGCCCACGACCAGGCGGAAACCGTCACCGTGGAGGATTGGCTGGATGCCGGTGTGGACTTTGTCAGCGCTAGCTACGGCAATGTGGAACTGGAGGCTAAGGAAGACCAATCCAGCACCTCGATCAATGGCACCGTCACAGTGGGCGGCGCGGAATGTGACGTTACCATTGCGTATGACGCCGCCACCCATAAGGTGACCTGGACTATCCAGAACTTCCCAGCCGGCGAGAGCGGAAAGGCGACCCTGACTGTGCGGGTCAACGAGGACGCCGTGAAGACTTGGGCCTATAACGGTGCGACCGACGGCGGCAGCCAGGACAGCGGGAAGGACCATCAGGTCATCAACCGCGCCGAAGTGACCGTCGGCAACGACCACAAGGTCACGGACCAGGTGGAGAACCCGGTGCCTGAGAAGACGGAAACCGATCCTGGCGAAGGCAGCCTAGTGGGCGTGGGAGATGCCATCCACTATGACATCACCTGGAAGAACACCAAGGACCAGCCCGCTGTGATCCAGATCACGGACAAGCTGGATCCCGGTGTGGACTTCGTCAGCGCCAACTACGGCGACCTGATCCTGGAAGCCGGGCAGACCCATGTGGACGGCGGCAATGGCGTCAGCATTTCCTACAACGCAACGGACCGCATGGTGACCTGGACCCTGGGCAGACAGAATGCCGACGCCGAAGGGACCGTGGGCCTGGACGTGAAGGTGAACGAGAACGCCGCAGCCAAGTGGGACTACGACAATGGTGCCGGCGACGACGGCGAGAAGGACTATGAGGTCCTGAACCAGGCCACTGTCAGTGTGGACAACGAGAGCGCCCAGACGGAGATCGTGGAGAACCCGGTACCCGAGAAGACGGAAACCAATCCCGGCGACGGCGCGCCCGTGGGTGTGGGCGATCCCATCACCTACGAGATCGGCTGGAAGAACGGCCAAGACACCGCGAAGGAAGTCAAGGTCGAGGATTGGCTGGATGCCGGTGTGGACTTTGTCAGCGCCAGCTACGGCAATGTGGAACTGAAGGCAAAGGAGGACCACTCCAGCACCTCTATCAATGGCACTGTCACAGTGGGCGACGCGGAATGTGCCGTTACCATTACGTATGACGCCTCTGCCCATAAGGTGACCTGGACCATCCAGCACTTCCCGGCCGGCGAGACCGGAAAGGTGATCCTGACCGTGCGGGTCAACGAGAACGCCGTGAAGACTTGGACCTACGGCGACGAGACCGGCGGCGGCAGCCAGGGCGACGATAAGGACCACCAGGTCATCAACCGCGCCGAGGTGACCGTCGGCAACGACCACAAGGTCACGAACCAGGTGGAGAACCCGGTGCCCGAGAAGACGGAGACCGATCCCGGCGCAGGCAGCCATGTGGCCGTGGGTGATGTCATCCACTATGACATCACCTGGAAGAACACCAAGGACCAGCCCGCCAAGATCGTGATTACGGACAAGCTGGATCCCGGCGTGGACTTCGTCAGTGCCAGCTATGGCGAACTGAATCTGACCGAAGAGGGCTCCATCACTGAGGGTGATGTGACCATCGCCTACGACAAAGCGACCCATACCGTCACCTGGACTCTGGACAAGCAGGCGCCCGGCGCTGAAGGGACCGTTGGTCTGGACGTGAAGGTGAATGAGAACGCCACGGCCAAGTGGGACTACGATAACGGCGAAGGCGACGACGGCGAGAAGGACTACGAGGTCCTGAACCAGGCCATTGTCAGTGTGGACAACGACAGCGCCCAGACGGAGATCGTGGAGAACCCGGTGCCCGAGAAGACGGAGACCAATCCTGGCGAGGGTGAGATCGTCAAGACCGGAGATCTGGTAGACTACACGATCCACTGGAAGAACGGTCATACGGAGCCCGCAAACGTGGTGATCCGGGACAAGCTGGATCCCGGCGTGGACTTTGTCAGCGCCAGCTTTGACGGCGTGACTCTGAACGCGGCCGATGGCTACGAGGCCAAGGACGAGGCGAAGGGGATCACGATCGTCTACGATCCGCAGCTCCACCAGGTGACGTGGACCCTGACCGCCCGCGACGGCGGCGACGAGGGCGACGTGACCCTGGAGGTCCGCGTGAACAGAAACGCGGCGAAGCATTGGGAATACCCGGACGAGCCCGGCGAGGGCGAGGACGATCGGATCCTGAACCAGGCCGGCGTGACGGTAGGCAACGACGATGAGGTGCTCACCGAGATCATTCCCAACCCGCTGAAGCCTGTCGGCGACCTGCTGGTGACTAAGATCGTGGAAGGCGAGCTCGGAGACAAGAACAAGGTCTTCCACTTCACGGTGACGCTCAGCGACAAGAGCATCAACGGGCTGTATGGAGACATGGACTTCCACGACGGCGTTGCGGAGTTTACGCTGCGGCATGGCGAGAGTGCCCGCGCTGTGGGCCTGCCGGACGGAGTGGCCTATGAGGTCACGGAGCAGGAGGCCGACAAGGACGGCTACCGCACCACGTACACCGGTGAAACCGGCGAGATCGTGGCGGATGAGACAGCGGAAGCGGACTTTGTGAACCGGAGAGATCCGTTGCCGCCTCCTCCCGATGAGACGACAACGCCGACTACGACTCCGACGAATCCCTCCACGCCCGGCGACACGCCCAAGACCGGCGACGCTGGCAGCCCGGCCATCTACCTGGTGATGATGGCGGTGTCTCTGCTGGCCTTGGCGGCGGCATACCCCATGCGGAAGAAGCGCCGCTTCTGATCAACCAACTATCTGTTTCCCCGCCCCCACAAGGGGCAGGGGCAACAGACCACCGAAAAAGATGAGCCCGGGGCATTCGCCCCGGGCTCAAACTGTCAAAAGGCCACGAAAGGGGACCGCAGCGTGTGAGGAGCCGGTGAGCCGGCTCCTGAGGCGGTCAAAAAACATTCGCTTTTGACAGCCTCCCAAATGGGACTCACTTCGCTGGGCTCCCGTTTAGAGGGGATTACAGGCTGACCCGCACACTTGCCGGGGATTTTTCCCCGATTCGCACGACTACCGCCTGAGAGGTATTTTTAGCCAGGTACACGCGCTGGCTAAAAATGAATCGAAATCGATTTGCCGTCTTCGGACGGCAAACTTGGAAAGGCTATTTGAAAAACTGAGGGGCCGGCGAACCGGCCCCTCTTGTCTTGGCCGGAGGAACGTGCTTGTCATTTTTTCCTCCGGGGTGTGGGAATTCTATCAGGGCATGGCCCTGACCGAACCGTTAACGTCTTCTTTTCATGGAAATTCCGCAGAAGGCAGCACCGATTCCCGCCAGTGTCCAAGCGATCAGGTAAAGAGCCAGAGGTGTTACGTCGCCGGTCTTGGGCGTGTCGTCCTCAGCGGGTCCGGCGGCGTCGGACGGCGTGGGCATGGTGGGCGCCGCCTCGCCGCAATGGATGCAGAAGCCGTTTTCATATGCGTGGCGGAGCCGGGGAAGTAGCCTCACCCGGGTGTCCTGGTAGGTCACCCCGTCCAGGGTCAGGGTGGCGGTGTAGACCTCGCTGCCGTCCTTGTAACAGGTGGGCGCGGAGAGGACGCGGCTGGTCACTTCCATCTCCCGCTC
>CANQQO010000109.1 GCA_947625965.1 uncultured Oscillospiraceae bacterium | reverse complement strand
TTGAATGCTGTGTTAGTGGCACCTGTGTTTCATTCCCTTTGGTGCCTTGTAGCGCAGCGGAAAGGAATGGTCATAAATATGAATGTTATTTTTGCCACAAGTGACCTATACAGCCGGCCAGCAATGGTAACTCTGAAGACATTGCTCATGAATAATACAAAAGCGGATATGATAAATATATATTATGTCGAAAATGGTATGTCAGATCACAACAGGGATTCTATTCAACAACTTGTTAAAAGCTATGGACGCACGATCCGATTTTTTCCAATGCCCAAAAACTACACGCAGATCAAGGGCTTAATGCGAACAGATGCGATTGTATACAGTTATTGCTTTTTTCAGGATATACTGCCTGAAAGCATTGAAAAGGCAATACTGTTAGAAGCAGATTCGATTGTTACAGATGACTTGACGGAAATGTATTCTGTGGATATTACGAATTATTATTTAGCGGCAGCAGATGATCTACAGAGCAAATGGTACAAGCGGAAATTGAAAATGAAGGATGATTCACCGTACTTCAACTGTGGGATCATGTTGCTAAATCTTAAAAAATTCAGAGAAGATCATATAACGGACAAAATTACTGAAATAATAGAGCGTGGTGACTCTAAATTTTTTTATGAGGTGCAGGATGAGCTGAACGTATTGATGGAAGGGAAAATAAAAATACTTCCGCCAAGATTTATATGCACCACGGCTGTTTTTCTCTTTGATTATAAAGATATGCTGAAATACAGAAAACCAACCACAGTTTGCAGCGAAGAGGAATATAAGTGTGGACAACAGCATCCAATGATTGTTCATTTTACACACAATCAAATCATTCAATCGAGGCCCTGGATTGCAGATTGCACACATCCTTATAAAGAATACTACAATAAAGTGAAAGCAACCACAGATTTTGCAAATGATCCACTTTGGCCTTCCAGGCGAGGTGCCATTAATAAAATGTGTTTTTATGTTTATTCTCATGTATCAAAAAGCTTGGTTGCGCACATATTGGGTATCGTTCATTCATTTCTATATCCGGTATTTTTATATAAAAAAATGTCTGTGTAATTGGGCCGAGCTTCTGACGGGAAATAAAGCGTTGACAGCCTGAATGCACGTCCAATATCAAAATTTTGCATTCTCTGGAGAAAAAAGATGCCATTCATTTTTCATAATACCGAAATAGAAGGTCTGCAGATAATCGAGCCGCATACATATCCCGATGAACGCGGACTGTACAAGAAATACTATGAGGAAACTGTTTACGCGGTGCATGGGATTACCTGTGCTTTTTCTGAAAGCAGCGATATCCGTTCACGCAAAGGCGCTCTGCGTGGATTGCATTATCAAACGTTGAATTCGCAGGCCAAGTTGATCCATGTGATTTTAGGAGTTTTATTTGATGTTGCGGTTGATTTGAGAAGGGACTCCATAACTTTTGGGCGGTATCATGCGGAGCTTCTGACAGCAGACGAAAATAAAGCCATTTTTATTCCAGAAGGCTTTGCTCACGGATTTATCGCTTTGACAGATGATACTGTTTTTTCTTATCAGTGTTCAGGCCGTTATGTTCCTTCAGCATGCGGGGGAATAATCTGGAACGATCCCGACTTGAATATTCCATGGCCGTTAAAAGAATATGGAATAGAAGAAGTGACGGCAACGGAAAAAGATAAGAATTGGCCGACTATAAAAGAGTATGTCAGGCTTGTAAACGGGGAGGATTACAAATGAAAGCTTTAGTTACTGGCGCATGCGGATTTGTCGGTAGGCATCTGGTCGAGGTTCTAGTAGAAAACAATGTTGATGTTATTGCACTGGATAGAAATACGAATGAGGCTTTGCCGGTTAGAATGGTTCAATGCGAGTTGGATCATATCGATCAGCTTCCCAAGCTTGTTAAGGATCGGGACATTGACTGCTGTATCCACCTGGCTTGGGAAGGCGCAACAGGCGCCTTACGTGGAGACACGGATATCCAACTTAAAAATGTCAAACGAACAATGGATTTATGTAATGTGTTGCCTGAAATGGGGATAAAAAGATTTGTTGGCATTGGTACATTAGCTGAAAAAGACACCAACCATTATATTCCCACTGATGGGGCGACACCGAACAAGGTTAGTTGTTATGGTGTTGCAAAGTTAGCGGCGCATTATCTTTCAAAGGTAGTATGCACACAAAATGGAATTGATCACATTTGGTGCCAGTTGTCAAATATTTATGGCGTTGGTGATTCGTCAAATAATTTTGTTAATTTTGCAAGCAAATTAATGCTTACCGGCGGAAGGCTTGCTTTTACAGATGGGGAACAAATATACGATTTTGTATATATAACAGATATAGCAAATGCGATCTATTTGGCTGCGAAACGCGGTAAAAAGAATAAATTATATTATGTAGGGAGCGGCCATCAGCAGAAATTGAAATATTACATCGCTCAAATAAGAGATGCTATTGACCCGCGTCTCCAGTTGCATTTAGGAGAAGTCCCATTTCATGGCGTAGCGCTTCCGGATGAGGAGTTTGAATGTGCAAAACTTTTAGAAGATACGGGATATCATGCGAAGGTGTCTTTTGAGGAAGGAATTGTGAAGACTGTAGCGTGGTTGAAAACAGTGCAGGAGGGTGACCATGTCTAAAATTATTTTTAAAGATACGGAAATTGAAGGATTGAAGATAGTTGTTCCATTTTATTCTGCGGACAATAGGGGATATTTCCTGAAAGCTTTTGAAAAGCGGCTGTTTGCGGAATCTGGAGTTTCAACAGACATATCAGAAACATTTGAATCATTTTCAAAGAGAGGGGTCGTACGCGGCCTGCATTTTCAATTGGGGGATACGGCACAGGCAAAACTAGTTCGTGTTCTTTTAGGGGAAGTATATGACGTGTGCGTAGATATCCGCCCTGGAAGCAAGACATTTGGACATTGGGTAGGGGCCTATTTGAATTCGGAAAACCATAAGGCATTTTATATGGAAAAGGGATTTGCTCACGGGTTCCTGGTAACGAGCGATACGGCGCTCATGTCCTATACTTGCTCAGGATCGTTCAGCCAGGGCGGTGAAAGTGGTATCTATTATGCGGATAAGGATTTGAATATTGATTGGCCGATCGCAGATGATATGATGATTATTCAGTCTGACAGAGATGCGTCTCTTCAGTCCTTTAAAGAGTATTGTAAAGGCGTGAAGCTCGCTGTGTAATAAGGAGAAGCAAAGTATATGTACGATGTTTTAGTTGTTGGATGCGGACTTTGCGGTATGGTTGCAGCCAGAGAGCTTGCGGAAAAGGGAAAAAAGGTACATATCGTAGAACGCAGAGATCATATTGGCGGAAATATCTATGACTATTATGACAACAATGGAATACTGGTTCAGAAATATGGACCGCATGTATTTTTTACCGATAATGAGAAAATAGAAAAATATATTACACGTTTCGTGCCTGTTCATAGCTTTTATCCTGAGTGCAGGACATTCATTGACGGGAAAGCAATTCCAATGCCGTTTAGTTTTGCTTCCATTGATATTATTTATGAAGATCAAACATATGCCGCCAAACTCAAGAAAAGCCTGGTTAATGAGTTTGGCGTGAATACGATTGTTTCAGTGGTAGATGTACTCAACAGCGATAAGTGCGAGATCCGAGAATATGGCGCATATATGTACGAGCATGAATACAGGAAGTACTCGGCAAAGCAATGGGGCAGGCCAATTGAGACCATTGACCCGTCCGTATTTATGCGGGTGCCAGTTTATATTTCAAATAAAAAGCCATATTTGCGGCAGAAGTACCAGTATATGCCAGAAGGTGGATTTACAGAACTGTCGAAACAGATCATTGACCATCCTAATATCTCGGTAGAGCTTGAGACAGATGCGTTAGATTCCTTACAAATTGATAATAAGAAAAACTGGGTGAGCTTTCATGAGTTTAACGGTCCTGTTGTTTATACCGGACCAATAGATGCTTTATTTCAATACGAGTACGGTCAGCTTCCGTATAGGGCCTTAGAATTTGTTTGGAAAACTATTTCAAAAAACAAGGCGCCGAGTACGGCGCTATCGGCATTTCCCGAGGGCGACAAGTATATAAGGATAACGGACTATACACAATTTCCTCCTCAAGAGCTTCTGGGAAAGGCGGTTATAGCAATAGAATTTCCTGTTGAGTATAAAGCTGATGAATTATGCGGCAACGAACCATATTATCCGACATTAACAAGCAACAGCAGAGCGATGTATGAAAAGTATGCGGAGCTTGCAAAAGAGTATCATAACTTATTCCCTTGCGGAAGGCTTGCTGATTTCAAATACTATAATATGGATGCTGTGATCGAAAGGGCATTTTCTGTTGCAAACATTGTGATGGCTTCGGGGCACTGCTGACTAGTTAGGATGTCTGGGGAAAATGCGAAGCTCACACGGATAGAAATATACGCATATATACCTATAGATGAAAACCTCTGCAACGATATTTCAAAAACCGAGTGCGACCCAGAAATAGCAGTACTTTTATCCAACCTTGCTTGACTACAGGAGAGTCTTTATGAAGAATCAATTATCTATATGCATATTAATTTACAAATCAATAGAATATATAGACAGATGTATTGAGTCGCTGCTTTGCCAGACAGATTTAAATTTTGAGATCGTATTAGTTGATAATGCTTCACCTGACAACTCTGTGAACAGAGCAATCGATATGTTGGAAAGCAATGGTTTTAATAATTGGAAAGTAGTAAAAATAGCAAACAATACTGGCTGTGGACAGGGACGTACAAAAGGATACTTAGGAGCATCTGGTGCATATATAAAACATTTGGATAGTGATGATACCTTACCGCCTTATTTTGTAGAGCAGATCAATAATATTATTATGCATAGAAGCCCAGATATCATTACTTATGGACATAATATAGTAGATGTAAATGATAAATTGATTCGTAGTATCGCTCCATATAAGAGTACAATCTTTGCCAAATATAGCCTCAATATGTTTTGGAGATATACCTTTAAAAGGGAATTGGCCGTCAAAGCGCAGATCGATACGAGTGGGATGCATTATGCTGAAGACCGAGTTTTTTCAATAAGGTTAATACCATATATAAATAATGTAGAGATCGTTCATATGCAAATGTACAATTATTGCAAGAATCCATCCAGCGCTACAAGTTGCAAAGATCAGCAAGTATATGAAGAAAGTACTTGCCAAGTATTTAATGAATATAAATTACTTTATGATCAAGTGAATAATAATTATGAGAAGCAATGTTTATTGTATTCGATTACATATTTCTATCTCCAGATGCTGTCTAGGAACTGCAGAGGAGATTCACAACAGCAGGATAAGTATTTTAAGCTGTATAAAGATAAATATTTGCAAAGCTTAGGCCTAAATAAATACAAAGCATTTCGAATAATTCCTAAAGGCTGCTTAAGTTTTGAATCATTAGTGATACAGATATCGTATTTGTTATTGAAGTTTAAATTATATTTTATCTTTAAGTTCATTTATTGTTATTTATATCATTAAAACGTAAAAAGAACCAAATAATTATATATAAACCAGATATCACATAATAACTTATCAGGTGATAGTGATCGTGGAAGAAAAAATAGCAAATGAAGAACCTTTATAATAAAATATGAAGGGAGATTCCTTTATAATGAACAAACCGGATAACATAAGAAGGCTTCAACTTTTAGAGTTAAATATCCTTAAAGAATTTGCCGCTGTTTGTGACAGGCATCATTTGATTTATTATTTGTCCGAAGGAACATTATTAGGCGCAGTACGGCATCATGGATTTATCCCATGGGATGATGATGTCGATGTCTGTATGCCCAGGGAAGACTATGAAATCTTTGCCAAAATAGCTCGGATGGAACTGCCGGAATATATGGATATCGTATATTTCCGCTATTCTGAAGATGATAAAAAAGACCTTACCTTCTTTATGCATCCTTTTGACAGTAGATATAACATATTATGGAAAAGGGAATGTGATAAAGATATAGGCACACTTCCTGTATGGATAGATGTGACGCCACTTGACGGACTTCCGAAGAAAAAGCTGTCGAAAGTTGTCCATCATGTTCGTATGAAGATCCTTTATGCGTTAACACGTTGCTCTGATGTGCGGCAAATAAATACAGACAGAAAACTTGCGTTAAGTAAAAGGATTGTCATTCTCTTGGCGGATAAAATAAGGATGGATAAACTCAATACAAAAAAATGCTACGAAAAATATGATAATGCTGCGAAGAGATATCCGTTTAAAAGCTCTGACAGCATTATAAATTACGGGTCAGAATACAAAACAAAAACTGGTGTGCCGAAAAACTGGTATGGAGAAGGACGCATGATAAAGTTTGAAGATACAGAATTAAGAATACCGACAGAGGCAGAAAAAATACTGTTGCAAGAATACGGTGATTATATGACTCTTCCGCCAGAAAGCGACCGTAAGCCCAGGCACATTTACATGATTGAAAAATTCACTGGGGGGGGGGTACAAACTAAAAGCTAAAACCTATACTATTTCTGCTTTTATTTTGCAATCTACTGAGAGTGGGAGGAAGATTGCATGAATAAAGGTAGAGACAGTTTTGAACAAAAGCTAAGTTCTTTTGAAAGAACGTCAATTCAAACGAAAAAGTGCTGCGCAACCGACGTGCAAGATGAATTAAGAACATTACAGTTGCTTGAATTTAATGTTCTGAAAACAATTGCCGATATTTGTGAGAGGAATCATTTGCAATATTTTCTCGCTGAAGGTACTTTATTGGGCGCAATACGGCATCAAGGATTTATTCCGTGGGATGATGATGTTGATGTCTGTATGCCGAGAGAGGATTATGAAAAATTTATTGAAATCGCACCAAAAGAATTGCCGAGTGGATACACGAGTTGCAAGCAGAACGATACAGGTATTTGGGGAACATTGCGCATTTCGGATACGAACCATGAGGTCTTCAGAACTTTAGATGAGCAAGAGCTTCATTTATTTGTAAGTGTTGACATTTTCCCCATAGACGGGCTCCCAGATGGAAAGTTTAAGCAACGGATTCATTGGACAAATTTAATGCTCAGATATTGTGTGCTTCGCGCTGCACATGTTGACCGTATTGTTAAGAGAAAAAGACGTGGCTTCTTTTTACAATCCGCTATAAATCTGGCAATGCTGATTCCAATTGGAAAATTGATAAATGAGAAGAAGGCGCTGCAACACTTAACAGATACATTGAAAAAATATACTTATTTTGATTCGGATGTTGTAATAAACTTTTTTTCCGAGTATAGCAAGAAAAGCATTACCATTCCGTCAACGGTCATGCCGAAAAACTATTTTGGAAATGGTAGAAGCACGCTATTTGAAGGAAGACAGTTCAGCATTCCGAACGAAGCGGAAAAAGTTTTGTCAAAGGAATATGGCGATTATATGACGCTTCCGCCGTTGGAAGAAAGAAAAGCAAAACACAGAATTAGACTAATTCAATAGAATCGTAGGTATAAATTTATGTGATCCTGCGGGGGCGAGAAATTCGATGTTATTTGTATCGGATAAAATTAAATCTTTTTTTGACATATTTTTCGCATCGAAAGGACGACTGAAATCTTTAAAAATAACTAAAGAGTTTTGAGAAACGAAGACACAGAGGTAATATATCAGCTGAAAAAATGTGATTATTTCAACGGAAGAATATCTTATTTATGGAGGCTAGAAAAATGCTAGATGCGCATCAACAAAAGGCGATTGAAGCTCTGCATGAGGTAAAAAGAATATGTAATAAATATGATTTAAAATATTTTTTAGTTGCCGGAAGTACACTTGGCGCTGTGCGCCATAAAGGAATGATCCCGTGGGATGATGACATCGATGTTGGAATGCTGTATGATGATTGGTATAAATTTAGAGATATAGTTGTAGAAGAACTTGATTCTGAATTTCAGTATGTGGACGATACGATAGAAGAAGTGTGGCCGCGGGCGTATGGGAAAATTTTATATGAAAGAAAAAACTGTGTAGACATTTTTCTTTTAGCGAAATGGACATCGAATCCAATTACGGGCTATTCGTGCTGGAACTTTCGAACTTTTATATCGGCACTATATGCCGTATCAATTAATTATATGCCTCCAAACATAATGAGACCAGAATGGAAAAGGATAAAAAGATTAACGAAAAAGATTAAAGGCTTTTTGAAGAAAACCATACTGATTCCCGCGAGAATAATTATAAGCAAGGATTCCTGTATGCGACTGCTGCGTTGGAACGAGCGCAGATTTGAAAAGAAAAAGAAAACAAACTGGTATATCAATTTATACAGCGTATATCCGATGAAGAAGGAAATGATAAAGGCCGAATGGGTAAATAAAACTTCCTTAGTTACATTTGAGGGAGAGCAGTATACAACTTTCGGCGACACCAATGCATACTTAACGCATCTTTACGGCGACTATATGACTTTACCGCCAGTAGAAAAAAGAGTGAAACTACACTCGGAAGTTTTTTAAAAGGAGGGATAAATACGAAGATAAGCGAGAAAATAATCTGCAATAGCTTATGGTCTTATGTTTTCTTCTTTATTTTATTGGAACCGGCTGCATTTCAACAGTATCATTTATTAAATAGAATTTATACGTTGTTAATACTATCTGTGTTTTGCATTATTTTAGTGACTCTTATAAATAAAAGAACGATTATAGATTTAAGGAAACGCAAGATCCTGTGCTTGCTGATATTATATTATTGTTATCTTTCACTCATAACATTTTTAAATAATGGAATGGTAACAAGTGTTATAGGACAGGCGATTCGTTTCATTACATTTGTGGCATATATTGATATTGCTATGAAAAATAATCCAAAGGCAATTTATTGTGCAGGATTGAACATATTGACTTTTTTTTTGATTTTGAATTGTGTGACTATTTTTATTTTTCCGGATGGGCTATATTCAACAGATTACTTTGATAATAATTATTTGCTGGGCTACGATAACCAAAATATAAATTTTATATTACCAACACTTGTGATTGTACTACTTAAGCACAACTACTATAAAAGATGTTTCCTTCAGATATTATTAACATATTTAGTTGCTTTAATTACCGTCATAAGAATATGGTCCGGAATGTCGCTCATGGTTGTAATTTCAATGAGCGTATTTGCGATTTTCTTTCTCAGAAAGAAAAAGGGCTTTGTTACGAACAAAATATTAAACGGAAGAATAATCAATTTTTACTTGCTATTGTTGATCAATGTTGTTGCGTTTGTGCTGATTGTATTTTTTGATGCATCGCATTTTTTGTCTTTTATAATTGTTGGGTTTCTTGGAAAATTAATAACATTGACAGGCAGGACAACTATATGGCAAAGGGCAGAGTTGTACATTATTATGAACCCCATATTCGGTTACGGAATAGAAGGCACTGCATATCGAGCGTTAAAAATGGGCTACAAATCTAATTCTCCTGCAGGGCTGCACGCTCACAATAGATTCTTGGAGACAATGTATAGAGGCGGCGTTGTTTTGACTGCTATTTACGGATATATGCTTTTATACGTTGCCAAGACATTGAAGCCAATAAGAAATTCATTGATGGCAAGAATCCTATCATTGGGACTGTTTATTTATTTAATGGGAATGCTAACGGAATTCTATGACTATTGCCTATTTTTCTGGGGATTTATGGTGATGGCTGAAAACGCGGAACAGTATTTGAAATCTATCGGAGCTACAAATTAAATGTTTGCTAAGAACTTGATAAATAAAATAGGTGGGCTTTCTTCAGCAGTAAAGGCATCTCTTGTTTTGATGCTGACACAATTTGTTCAGCAAGGTCTTAATCTTTTAACTACTCCTATTTATACTCGTCTTTTGACGACTGAACAATTTGGACAAGCATCATTGTTCTTCTCATGGTATGAGATAATGTTAATTTTTACAGAGTTATGCCTATCCAAAGGCGTCTTCAACAACGGCATGCTTGACTTTCGAGAAGACAGGGACGGCTTTTCTTTCTCCTTATATTCGCTCACGTTTTTTTCCACTTTAATAATCGGGACAGTAGTTACGCTATTTTGCGCGTTTATTTGGAATTTTATCGGACTGCCGCTACACCTTGTCATATATATGTTTGTTTTGCAGGCTTTTCAGGGGGCGCTCGCTATATGGTCGGTGCGTCAACGCTTTGAATTCAAATACAAGGCGCTTGCGGTTGTCACAATTTCAATTGCTGTTGTTTCACAAATATGCGGCATATTGGGTATCATTCTCTTTGATTCAAACCCTGTCGATGCTCGGATCATTGGCGCACGTAATATTTTCCTTATCGCATATATCGCCATCTTTGCTATCCTTTTGAAAAAAGCGCGAGGAAGAGTTAAAAAAGAGTATTGGATATACGCCTTAAAATTCAATCTTCCGATTATTCCACATTACTTATCATTGCATATCCTCAATCACATGGACAGGATTCAGATAGCTGCGATCTCGGGCGAGGCAAGCGCTGGAATTTACAGTCTCGCATACAGCGGCGCATCTATTGTTAAGCTCTTCTGGACGTCAATAAACGCTTCTTTGATTCCCTGGACATATGAACAGTGCGAGAAAAAACAATTCAAGAGGATAGATTCTCTTACAAGAATATTAATTCTCGGCTATGCCATGATATGTCTCATAGTCATGTTCCTGGCGCCTGAAGTTATAAAAATACTTGCGACGGATTCTTACTCCGAAGGCATCTATGTCATTCCATCTGTAATAATGGGTGTCTATTTTTCTTCTTTGTACTTTATATTTGCGAATGTCATATATTATTATAAAAAACCGCAGTATGTTATGATAGGCAGTTGTGTTTCAGCAGTCATAAATGTTGTATTGAATGCAGTTTTAATTCCGATTTTCGGATATTTTGCCGCAGGATATACAACCCTTGCATCATACCTTTTGCAGGTAATAATAGATTATTTGGCAATGAGAAAAGTCGTTGATGAGAAGATATATGATATGCGATATATTATTGGAATTTCAATAGCGGTTGTTGTAATTGGCCTTCTTTTGAACTTGATATATGGTTATATGATTTTGCGGTATATACTCTTACTTCTTCTCGTTGTGAGTCTATCAATCTATGTGTATAAAAAGAAAGGTGTAATTATACAACTGATCAAAAAAGGAAGGGAAATATAATATGCTCGCCCTAATACTCAATTCCGGTCTCGGTCATCGTATGGGTGTTCTGACATCGGAGCATCCGAAATGCATGACAGAGATCACGCCGAAGGAAACGATCCTCTCCCGCCAGCTAAAGCTTATCGCGGAGGCGGGGATAACGGAAGTCGTGATGACGACCGGTTACTATGACGGCGTTCTTGTGAATTACTGCAATTCCCTCGATCTGCCGATCCACTTCACATTCGTGAACAATCCGCGCTACGCGGACACAAATTACATCTACTCCATTTACTGCGCTCGCGAATATCTGCGCGGCGACGATATCGTCCTTATGCACGGCGACCTCGTGTTTGAATCGGGAGTATTCGACGATGTCGTGAACAGCGATAAAAGCTGCGTGACTGTGAGCTCGACGCTTCCGCTGCCGGAGAAAGATTTTAAGGCGGTCGTAAAAGACGGACGCGTCCGGAAGATAGGCGTCGATGTATTCGCGGGCGCGCTCATGGCGCAGCCGCTGTACAAATTGAAGCGCGACGACTGGCAGGTTTGGCTCGACAAAATCTGCGAATTCTGCGAATCGGACAACGTGAAATGCTATGCGGAAAATGCGTTCAACGAGGTCTCGGATCGGTGTGAGATACGTCCGCACGACGTAAAGGGGGCGCTCTGCGCCGAGATAGATACACCGGACGATCTCGCGGTCGTATCGTCAAAGCTGAAGGAGATCGAGAGCCGCACCGTATATATGTGTTTCTCGACGGACATTATACACAGCGGACACATCGCGATCATACGCCGCGCAGAAAAGCTCGGACGCCTCATAATAGGTGTGCTTTCCGACGAGGCGATAGCGAGCTACAAGCGGTTTCCGCTGATCCCGTATGCCGAAAGAAAATCCGTTTATGAAAATATAGCTGGCGTATATCGCGTGGTGGAACAGAAAACGCTCAGCTACGCGGACAACCTCCGCGAGCTTCAGCCAGATTATGTCGTCCATGGCGACGATTGGAGAGAAGGATTCCAGAAGCCGATACGCGATGAGGTAGTCAGCGTGCTTGCGGAATATGGTGGCAGGCTCGTCGAGTTCCCGTATTCAAATGATACAAAATATCACGAGCTGGACAAGCAGTTCCGCGAGCAGCTTTCGATGCCCGACATCCGGCGGGGCAGACTGAAAAAGCTGCTTGCCATGAAGGGATTGGTCACAGCGCTTGAAGCCCACAGCGGAATTACGGGTCTGATCGCGGAAAAAACGACGGTGCTTCAGGACGGAAAAACGTATCAGTTCGACGCGATGTGGGTAAGCTCGCTCTGCGATTCGACGGCGAAGGGCAAGCCGGACATCGAGCTCGTTGATATGACCTCACGTTTTCGCACGATTGACGACATTATGGAAGTCACGACGAAGCCGATCATCTTTGACGGCGATACCGGCGGGCTGACCGAGCATTTTGTCTACACCGTCAGAACGCTTGAACGTATGGGCGTTTCGATGGTCATCATTGAGGATAAGACCGGTCTCAAAAAGAATTCTCTGTTCGGAACAGAAGTAAAGCAGACGCAGGATTCAATAGGGAATTTCAGCGCCAAAATTGCCGCGGGTAAAAAGGCCCAGAAGACAAAGGACTTTATGATCTGTGCGCGCATCGAAAGCCTGATACTCGAGCGCGGCATGGAAGACGCGCTGACGCGTGCCTTCGCGTTTGTGAAAGCCGGAGCCGACGCAATCATGATACACAGTCGCAAGAAGGACCCGAGCGAGATCAAGGAATTTATCGAAAAGTTCCGCGAGCAGGATAAAACGACACCGATCGTATTAGTACCGACATCCTTCAATACGGTTTGCGAGGAAGAGTGGAAGGCACTCGGAGCGAATGTCATAATATATGCGAACCAGCTCACACGGACGGGATTTCCGGCGATGCAGAACGCAGCGAGGACAATACTTGAAAATCACCGCGCGAAGGAATGCGATGATATGTGTATGTCGATAAAGGACATCATCACGCTGATTCCGGAGGAATGATATGGGACAGAACATCATCATCGGAGCGGGGTCGGTCGAAAAGATCACCGACATTTTGAACCGCATTGGCTGCAAAAAGTTTCTTCTCGTCTGTGACTCGTCGTATCCGTTTCTGAGCATCAGGGAAAAAATCGATTCGCTGCCGTATGAGAGAGCCGTCTTCAGCGGCTTTACGCCGAATCCTCTTTATGAGGACGTTTGCCGCGGCGTTGAGCTTTTCAAGAGCGAACACTGTGACGCCATTATCGCGGTCGGCGGCGGAAGCAGCATAGACGTGGCAAAATGTATAAAGCTATACTGCAAAATGGACCCGGCGGTCAATTACCTGACGCAGGCATACGCGGACACCGGCGTCCCGCTCATCGCGGTGCCGACGACTGCGGGAACGGGAAGCGAATCGACGCGGTACGCAGTCATATATTACGAAGGCAAAAAGCAGTCTGTGACGCATGAGAGCATTATCCCGAACTATGCCGTCCTCGATTCGTCCGTTTTAATGACTCTGCCAATATATCAGAAGAAATGCACGATGCTGGACGCGCTTTGTCAGGGGATCGAATCGTGGTGGAGCGTGAACTCGACGGAGCAGAGCCGTGATTTTTCAATGCTTGCAGTGAGCCTTATCATGCGGCATATGGACGCTTACCTTGAAGGGGACGGCGCGGCGGCGGAGAAGATAATGCAGGCGGCGAACTATGCCGGTCGAGCGATAAACATCACGCAGACGACGGCGGCGCACGCGATGAGCTACAAGCTCACGTCGATGTACAAGCTCCCGCACGGTCATGCGGTGGCGATCTGCCTGCCGGGAGTGTGGGAGTATATGATACATAATCCCGATAAATGCACGGACCCGCGCGGGGAGGCGTTTTTAAGCAATGTGTTTGAAAACATCGCGTCCGCGATGAAGGCGGAGACGGTTCCAGACGCGATCGGATGCTTCGGAAATATTCTGCGCAAGCTTGAGATGAAATTTCCAAAATCAGATGACAGAGACGCCGACATCGATGTGCTGACAGCGTCTGTCAATCCGATACGTTTGAAAAATACGCCTGTAACGCTTGTGCCTGACGCGATACGTTCAATATATGAAAGGATCGTTTTGGAATGAAGATCGAAAAGCTGGCAGAGATCATATCCGCCGATTTTTATACCGGCGTGCCGGACTCGCAGCTTCGTGCGCTGTGTGATTATCTCATCGACTCCTACGGTACAGACCCGCGCCATCATGTGATTGCCGCAAACGAGGGCAACGCCGCAGCTATCGCGGCGGGCTACCACCTCGCAACCGGCAAGGTCCCCGTCGTCTATATGCAGAACAGCGGCGAGGGGAACATCATCAATCCCGTCGCGAGCCTGATGAACGATAAGGTTTATGCGATCCCATGCGTCTTTATCGTGGGCTGGCGCGGGGAACCGGGTGTTCACGACGAACCGCAGCACATCTATCAGGGAGAAGTCACGCTCAAGCTGCTCGAAGATATGGACATTGCGTATTTTGTGATAGGCAAGGAGACGACGGACAAAGAAGTCGCGGACGCGATGATATCCTTCCACGAGCGGTTCGCAGTCGGCAAACAGGCGGCGTTTGTCGTGAGAAAGGGCGCGCTTGAATTTGCTAGCAAGGTCAAATACGAGAACAAAAACGCGATGAAACGCGAGGACATCATCCGCCACATCGTTGAGCATACCGGCCCGGATCCGATCGTTTCGACGACGGGCAAAGCGAGCCGCGAGCTGTTCGAGATACGCGAGGCGCGCGGCGAGGGGCATGAAAGAGATTTTCTGACCGTTGGTTCGATGGGGCACGCATCGTCCATCGCGTTTGGGATCGCGGTGCAGAAGCCGCAGACAAAGGTGTGGATAATCGACGGCGACGGCGCCGCCCTCATGCACATGGGCGCGATGGCGGTGATCGGCGCGAACGCTCCAAAAAACATCGTTCATATCGTTATCAACAACGGCGCGCACGAAACGGTGGGAGGTATGCCGACAGTCGCGGGGAAGATCGATCTTGTTGCGATTGCAAAGGGCTGCGGCTATCCGAGTGCAGTGAGCGTGGATAACTTTGAAGACCTTGACGTGGAGCTGGAAGCTGCAAAGGCGAGAAATGAACTGAGCCTGATCGAGGTGAAGTGCTCAATTGGTGCAAGGGAAAACCTTGGAAGACCGACGACTACGGCAAGGGAGAATAAAACAAACTTTGTTGATTACTTGAAATAGCGCATGAGGATGCTGGCGTCTGCTAAAACCTTCTTGCGCAAAGATTTAACCAGAAAGCCCTGAATCTGGTATGGGTCTTCAATCAAGCGGAATCCATTTTTTCAGGATTTTGCTTGTCCACTTTATTGATGATGGCCCGCCGCTGGATTTCGCGGCGGTCTGGAGGATATGCGGTCCACCTTCAAGGACGGAATGGGAATCAAAGCATAAGGGTAAAAAACAACTCCTCACTTCCACATCGGAGGTGAGGAGTTGTTCTGTTTGTTCTTTTCAATCAACGGCAATATCGTTTATATCAGCACAAACGATGCTTCTCCAAACTGTTTGATGCTGAATTCTACGCGCCACTCGACGTCGGCCTCCACCGGGGCAAAGTGGAGGGAAGAAAAAGCGGCGTGGAGGTTCGCCCTTGGCTGGCCGCTAACCGAAACGGCGGTGGGGCCGACTGTGCCGCCGATGATGCCGAGCACAGCAGCGCTGGCCGTGGCGGTGGGAGACATGGGAGCCTTCGGCGCGATCTCCAGCGGACGGTCGCTTTCCGCGCAGTCTGCGACCGAAATCGCCTCCTCCGGCTCCGGAGTGAGGGTGTAGGTCATGGCCACCGTGTGGGTCGGATAAGACCAGCGGTCGGAGCCAAACGATCCCGCCGGGAGGGTCTGTCGCTCCAGGTCCCGCACGGTCAGCCGGTATTCGGTTCCGCTGACCGGATGGGAAAAGAGAAACGTGTCGCCGGGCTGATGGGCTGTAAAATGCGGGCCAGGGACGCGGACCGGCTGCTGCTCCATCGTAAGGGTGAGCGTTCGCATTTCGGGGCAGCGCCGGCTTGCCCACGGGAATACGTTCCGGCAAATTACCCAACCGTAAGAATCGTCCAGTCCGTAGTGATCCACGGCCCATTTTGCCTCCAGTTCATTGATCTCTCCCTCCGGCACGCAGGGATTGAAGCACACGCTGCACCCATGGGTGGCCCGCAGGGTTTTCCCGTTTAATTCCAGGCGGGGCGCAAAATGCAGGTAGAGGGGATTTTCCAACTCCATCTGCATCCGCTCTTCCCGGGTGAGGGCTTCAATCGGATCATTCTCCTGGTGTAGTTTCCACTTTTCCATAAAGCGGCGGATCCTTTCCGGCTCCACCTGCATACAAAAATCCACCACCAGGCCCTTGCTGCAGGAATAGGCCGCCGGGATCACCCAGCGCCGCCCGGCCCAAGAAAATTCCGCGCCCAGGGGAATTTCTGTCCCGGCGTGGTCTTTTCCATGGTGCCCCCAGAAATTCCCGCTAAAATAGACCTTCCATTCCGGCGGCGTCGGTTCCACAGCGGGATTCATGTCCGCGTCATAGTAGTCTTCCGTATATTTGATTTTGCCGGGATCAAAAGAGGATTGCAGCGCTTTGATGTACGCCCAGGGCCGCTCCATGGGCGTCAGGTGGAAGTGTTCGGCGATCTCCGAGAGGACCTGTTTCTGCGTCTCGGTGGGTGGATCGTCCCGCAGGAAAGCGTCAAACAGCGCCTCGTCCCACATCCATGCCTGTTCCAGCGACGCCGCATCGCCGCAGGCCAGCAGAAGGCGCAGAAAGTCCGCGAAGTCTTTCGCCAGCGGATGCACAGGATCGGTCGCGCCATTCATCGGACTGACGGCGAAGACCATCCCGCCAAAGCCGCGAATAAAGCAAAAGTGGATCCCATCCACGCCGGCCCAGCCAAAGATAGACGCGCCCCTCGGCGTGCAGAAATAGGGCGTATTGTCCTCGCGGCGCGCCACGCCGACAGGCGCAAGATCTATGCCACAGCGCAGAAATTTGTGAAACGTTTTATCCATGAGATCATCCCTCGAATTCCGTGCTTGCCAGGGAGGGGCAGCACTTCATTTGGAAAGAACCATACCACAAATTTGTGAATAAATCTACCGGCGCGCATTTTTCGCGCCGAATTTTGCGCCGGAGGAAGCGGCGCGGGAAAAGCGGGCCGGGCGCGAAGGGGGAGGGCCTTGGGCAGGTTGTCGAAATCCGCCCCGAAATATTGGCGAAATTAACAAAAATCAAATCCCTTTCTCCAAAGGATATTGACAATTTACGGAATGAGCGATATACTGAAGTTGCTAAACCGATTTAGCAACTATATGATTTGGAGGAATGGATCGTGAGAAAGGCAAAATGGATCGCGCTGCTGCTCGCCTGCGCAATGATGCTTTCCCTGTTGGCGGGGTGTGAAAACGGCGGGGAAAAGGAAACGACCTTCACGGTCGAGTACATGGACGGCGACACGGTCCTGAAGACCGAGGAGGTCAAGGAAAACGGCGCCGCCACAGAGTGGACGCCGGAAAAGGAGGGGCAGACCTTTGTGGGCTGGTTTGCCACCCCGTCCATGAGCGTGGAATTCGATTTCAGCAAGCCCATCACGGAAAACACAAAGGTTTTCGCCGGCTTCTCCGCATATCAGGAGGACACCAGGCCCTGGGCGCTGGTGGGCTCCGGCAAGGGGGACCTGCTGATGTCCTCCAACTGGGGCAAGGTGATCACCGACGCACATCTTTTGGAGAAGGTGGGCGACAATACCTACTCCATCACCCTGGACCTGTACGCGGGGGACGAGTTCCAGTTCGCCATCAATACCGAGTGGCACGATAAGCGGGGCTTCGGCTATCTGGACACCGCCAAGGACAGCGCCGGCAACGAGGTATTCAGCGGCGCCGGCGGCGTCGGGGAGACCGCCGCCAAGGGGCAGAACATCAAGGTGGCCGTGGACGGGAATTACACCCTGACCCTCCACACCCATCCCGGCGACGACTACTACAACGAAAGCGACCCCAGCTACACCGAGGCCAACAAGGAGATCTACAACCTCAACGACTTCGATCAGATCACCTGGGTGCGCAACGGCGACGCGGCGGAGCTTTCCGGCGTGACCACCACCTACTACATCAAGGGCGCGGGGATCACGCTGTGGGCAGACCTGTACAACGACGCCACCGGATTCGTCAAGGTGGGCGCCACCCACACCCTGACGGTCTACCTCCGGGAGGGCGAGGAATTCATGTTCACCAGCCTGGTCACAGAGGACGGCGTCTCCAACGTGGGTTCCGAGTACATCCGCTTTGAAAACCTGGACGAGGCCAGCCAGGCCCTGTTCACCGGCTCCGGCAACATCGTGGCCTCCAAGGCCGGCACCTACACCTTCACCTACGACGAAGATACCAAGGTCCTGTCCGCCACCCTGGACAGCGAGGAGCCGATGGCCGAGCTGGACTACTACATCGACGGCAATTTTGACGGCCACAGCTGGAACGACACCTATTACGATCCGGCGTACCGGTTCACCTCCCTGGGCGGCGACGTCTACGAGCTGCGGGACGTGAAACTGACCGCAAACGCCGAGTTCATCATCCAGTCCTTTGAAAAGGGCGCCACCGCCGAGGGCAAGCTGGGGTCCTATAACTACCGGTACTACCGGGGCGACGAGCGCTTCGTCGCCGCCAGCCCCGCGGACTCCAACTACAACCTAAAGGTGGCGGAGGAAGGGGTCTACAACATCACCTTCAACGCCTACGCCAAGGTCATTGAGATCGCCCCCGCCGGCCAGGAGGACACGGTCCACATCAAGGGCAGCTTTGTGGAGGGCTGGAAAATTCTCGATCCCGCAACCAACCTGCCCGCCGACGAATACAAGCTGACCAACAACGACGGGCTCTACGAGATCACCATGACCATCACGGAGGACATGGTGGCGAACGGCGGGACCTGGCAGGCCGGGCTGATGGTCAACACCACCACCGGCGACGACGGCGAGTGGATCGGGGTCTCCTGCCTGGGCCCGGACGGCGATGACAATGTCAACGCCCTGTTCCGGCCGGAGAGCGGCAACAACCTGACCTGCTCCACCCCGGGGACCTACCGGATCACCTTCGATCTGGCCACCAAGACCATCAATATTTATCAGGCGTAAGCCTCCATACAAAAAGCTCGGACGGCCACAAGCCGTCCGAGCAGGTATAGTCAACTGATCAGGAAATCGTGCCGCTCCCGGGCCTCCCGGCTGACCGCCAGGGCCACGCAGGAGAGGATCTGCCGGGCCTGCCGCTCCGCAAGCCCCTCGGGGCAGAACACCTTCCCGCACACCCCCGTCAGCAGCTCCTTCAAAACGGGCTCGGTGACAAAGGCCTCCAGGCCGGAAAGGGCCCGCAGATCAGCCCAGGTCTCCACGAACCGGACATTCGGGAAGGTCTCCGTCAGCTGCCGGAAAAGGCAGTCGTCCCGGGGGCGGGTACAGGCATAGACGCACCCGCCGGGAAACGCGGCATCGGCCTGGGCTTTCAGCCCGGGATAGTCTAAATTGACCTCGTAAAAAATGGGGTCGTCCACCCGGCAATCGCATGCAACTACCGGGATATAGTTGCACTCCGCCAGGGAAAGAAAGCCGGCCTTCGGCAGCCCCTTGGCCACGATGGCGTCCACGTCGTCAAACCGGTCGACGCTGAGAAGCAGCTGGGCCCGCTGGCCGGACTCCAGGAGCATCCGGGCCGTCCGGTCAAAAAAGTCATAAAAGCACAGCTTCTCCAGCTCCGAGAGGCCGCCGTCCTGGAAAAAACCGATCACTTTATTCGTTTTGGTGCCGCGCAGATTCTTTGCGTACAGATTGGGCCGGTAGTTCAGCATATTGATGACCTGCCAGACCTTTTTCTTGGTCTGCTCGCTGATCCGCAGATCGTCCCGCCCGTTCAGAATGAAGGAAACGGTGGTTTTGCTTACCCCGGCGGCGTCGGCCACATCCTGTATCGTCACTTTTTTATCCATAGTAACATTATTATAATAGATTTCCCCGTTTTGTCAACGGAGAAATGCGCGAGGTGAGCGAATGATCGAGCAGGCCCTTTACCATATGCCGGAAACGGAATACGGATACGCCAAGGATGAAAAAACCATCTGCCTCCGGCTCCGCACCGCCCGGGCGGACACGCCGGCAGTCGCCGTGATCTACGGCGGCAAGTACGATTTTTGGGAAAAGCGGCGCCGGAAGGACATGGCCCTGATCTGCCACGACCGGCTGTTCAACTACTTTTCGGTGGAGCTCCAGCCGGAGGACGTGCGGCTGGTGTACGTTTTTGAACTGAAGCAGGGGCGGAAGACCTACTATTTTTCCGAGGACGGGCTGACGGAGACGTATGACTTTTCAAAAGCCTTTTACAACGCCTTTCAGATCGCCTATCTCAATCGCTGCGATATTCACCGGCCGGTGCCCTGGATGGACAGCGCCTGCTTTTATCAGATCTTTATCGACCGCTTTTTCCGGGGGGACCGGGAAAAGGACGGCTCCTACATCAATCTGGAGTGGGGCCGGGTCCCGACCCCCAAGAGCTTCGCCGGCGGGGACCTGAGGGGAATTCAGGAGAAGCTGCCCTATTTGCAGGAGTTGGGCGTCAACGCGCTGTACCTGACGCCGATCTTCCGGTCCATCAGCAACCACAAATATGACATTCAAGACTACTTTACGGTGGACCCCATTTTCGGGACCAACGAGGATTTTGCCGCCCTGGTGGAGGCCGCCCATGCCCGGGGCATCCGGGTCGTTCTGGACGCCGTGTTTAACCACGTCAGCGAGCGGTGCGGCCAGTTTCAGGACGTGCTGAAAAACGGGAAACGGTCCCCTTTCTTCGACTGGTTCCTCATTCGCGGGGAGGGGATCGACCGGGGGGCGGTCAACTACGAATGTTTCTCCTCCTGCGCCTATATGCCCAAATGGAACACCTCCAACCCGGAGGTACAGGCGTATCTCACCGGCATCGCCGTCCATTGGATCCAAAACTATCACATCGACGGCTGGCGGCTGGACGTCTCCGACGAGGTATCCCACCAATTTTGGCGGAAATTCCGGCAGGCTGTAAAAGAGGCGGACAAGGACTGCGTCATCATCGGGGAAAACTGGCACAACGCCAACGGTTTTCTCCGGGGCGACCAATACGACTCGGTGATGAATTACGCCTTTACCAAGGCGTGCCTGGACTTCTTCGCCTTCGGCGCCCTGGATGCGGCCGGCTTCGCGGATCGGCTCAATGGTCTGCTCATGCGGAACACCGACACCGTCAACAACATGATGCTCAACCTCCTGGACAGCCACGACACCCACCGCTTCTTCACCCAGGTGGGGGAAGACCGGGTCAAGCTGGAGAGCGCCCTGGCGGTGCTGTACCTGTTTGTCGGCGCGCCGTGCATCTACTACGGCACGGAGATCGCCCTGCCCGGCGGGTACGACCCCGACTGCCGCCGCACCATGGACTGGGCGCAGGCCGCGCGGCGGGGCGACACCTGGCGGCTCATCCAGCGCCTCGCCAAGCTCAAAAGAGAGGAGCCCGCCCTGCGCACCCCCCAGGCGAATATTTACGCGGAGGGGAATGTGTTTTTCCTGGAGCGGGGGGACATCCGCCTGAGAATCGACGGCGGCTCCTTTGCCCACGTCATAGAAAGGATGGGATAACATGACCCGAAATATCTCCGCCCTGGCGGCCCACGCCCTGGTCCTGGCCGTGTTGCTGGCCGTCTTTGGCGCGATCAGCCTGAGGCGGGACGAGGCCCGGGAGCAGACGAAGTTCACCGGGGAGCTGGAGCATAATGTGACCCTGCGGGTCCTGGAAAACGACACCGCCAAGGAAAAGGGCTATTTCCAAGAGCTGCTGGACGCCTTCAACGAAGCCTACGCGCCCTATGGGATCGTGGCGGTGGACGCCAACATGGATCAGTACACCGACCTGGAGCAGGACGGCCCCTACGGCTATGGGCCGGACGTGCTCTATCAGGCCAACGACGCCCTGATGAAGTACACCGACGGCAAGCACATCCAACCCCTGCCTGTGGAGAAGCTGGGCTGCTACGACCAGATCTCCCAGGAGGCGTGGGACGCCTATACCGTCGAATACGGCGGGGAGGACTATATTTTCGGGGTGCCCGTCAACATTCAGGGGCCCCTGCTCTACTACCGCAAGGACCTGCTGCCGGAAAACTGGCGGGAAGAATGGGACCGGGACGGAAACGGCGTGCCGGATATGGTCGAATCCTGGACGGAGCTGTACGCCTACTCCAAGCAGGTCCGGGAGGAGAGCGGAGGCAGCAAATTCGGGTACATGAAGTCCCTGTTCGACACCTATTTTTCCTCCGGATTTCTGTTTTCCTACGGCGGGTACGTCTTTGGGGAGGGCGGCACCGATCCCTCGGACATCGGCCTTTCGGCGGGGGACGCCTCCAAGGGCGCCTGGGTCCTGCGCCAGCTCGCCTCGGTCATGAATCAGGACTGCATCGACGACACCATAACGGTCAACGCCTACAGTATGCTGGCCAACGGGACCTACTTTGCCACCATGACCACCCCCGACGTGTACACCCTGTTCTTGGACGAGCTGGCGAAGGAGTATATGCGCGCCGAGGGCCTCGGCGAGGCCGACGCCTACGCAAAGGCGGAGGAGAATCTGGTGGCCGCGGGCATCCCCAAGCTGCCCGCCAGCGGCGACCTGGAGGACCGGGACGGGGAGACGGTGAACAGCGTGATGATGGGCGGCATCAACGGCTACGCCATCAGCGCCTACACCAAAGCCCCCAACGCGGCGCTGGCCTTCGTGGATTTCGCCACGAGCTATGAGATGATCTCCCGGCGCAACGAGCTGCTGGGCATCGCCCCCGCCCGGGCGGACGTGGCCGCCAAGGTCGGCGGGCTCTCCGAGACCATCAACGCCAGTCTGATGGCCGGCCAGATCGCCGTGATGCCCAGCATCCGGGCGGTGGCGCAGATCTGGACCCCCTGCCAGACCTTTTTCTCCGACCTGGCCAAAGACCCCTTCCGGCTGCCGGAGGAACAAAAGTATCAAACCGTCGACGCGCTGCAGCGGGCCCTGGAAGCCGTGGATGAGCAGATCTATTCCGCCATCCACACCCTGAACTAGGAGGTGGAAGGATGCGGGAACTGATGAAAAACGCCAACGGCCGGGTGACAGCCTCCATGCTGGTGATGGGCCTGGGGCAGCTGTGCTACAGGCAGTGGGGCAAGGGCCTTCTCTATCTGGCGGTGCAGATCGGGTACATCTTTTACCTTGTCACCGTGGGTGCCCGGGACCTGTTTGGGTTCTTTACCCTGGGCAGTGTGGAATCCAATCCCTGGTACGGCATCGAAGGGGACAACTCCGTGATCATGCTCATCATGGGCGTGCTGGCCTGGATCGTCACGATCCTGTATGTGGCGGTGTATCTCTCCAATATTAAAGATGTGTACGCGACTCAAAAGCGGGTTGCCGCCGGGGGCCGCCCCGCCCGGTTCCGGGAGGAACTGGCGGAGCTGCTGGACGGGAAATTCTATAAGACCGTGCTGTTTGTGCCGGTGGTCGGGGTGTGCGTGTTCAACATTCTGCCGGTGGTATTCATGATCCTGGTGGCCTTCACCAACTACGGCGGCGAGATCGTGCCGCCGGCGCTGGTGGACTGGGTGGGGCTGGAAAATTTCCGGAAGATCCTGGCCCTGGGGGAATTTGCCCCCACGTTCTTTAAAATTCTGGGGTGGAACTTCCTGTGGGCTCTCCTCTCCACCGCTATCAACTATTTTGGCGGCCTCAGCCTGGCGCTGCTGCTAAATAAGAAGTGCGTCCGGGGCAAGGCCTTTTGGCGGGCGTTTCCCATCCTGGCCTACGCCATCCCCGGCTTTATCACCCTCTTAGGCTTCAAATTCATGTTCTCCTACGGCGGTCCCATCAACCACTACATCACGGAAGCGGGGCGTCAGGCCATTGGATTTTTGGATCTGGACGCCAAGTGGTCCGCCCGGATCATTGGGCTGCTGGTCAACGCCTGGATCAGCATTCCGTCGTCCATGCTGCTGGCCACCGGCATCCTCTCCAATGCCGATCAGAGTCAGTACGAGGCCGCCCGGCTGGACGGGGCCGGGGCCTTCCAGCAGTTCCGCTATCTGACGCTGCCCTTCGTGGTCTTTTCCACCACCCCGGTGCTGATCTCCCAGTTTATCGGCAACTTCAATAACTTCGGGATCTTCTACTTCCTGCGGGGCGGACTGTACATCGACGGCTATTTCCTGGCCAGCGACACGGACCTGCTGATCAACTGGCTGTATAACCTGTCCATCGACAACAACTACTACGCCATCGGCGCGGCCATCAGTCTGATCATCTTCATCATCACATCGCTCATCTCGCTGGCGGTGTATGTGGCCTCGCCGGCTTACAGACAGGAGGAAACCTATCGATGAAAAAGAGAAAGCCTATCCGTTGGGGCGCCGTCGCCGACACCGCCATTACCTATTTGCTCCTGCTGGCGGTCGCGTTTCTGTTCTTCTTTCCCTGCCTGTGGCTGATTTTGGCCTCCTTCTCCTCCTCCGGCTCCATCTATTCCTTCCAAGGCTTCTTCCCCTCCGGGTACAGCGTGGACAGCTTCCGCAAGCTCTTCACCGACACCGCCATGTACGACTACCCAAAATGGTTCGGAAATTCCCTGTTCATCGCCTCCATGAGCTGCATCTTTGGGACGCTCTTGACCATCCTGACCGCCTACTGTATGTCCCGGTTTCGGTTCAAAAGCCGCAAGGCCCTGATGAAGACCACCCTAGTGCTGGGGATGTTCCCGTCCTTTATGGGGATGACCGCCGTGTACCTGCTGATGACCCAGTTCAACTTCATCAACAATCACTGGGGCCTGATCCTGATCTACACCGCCGGGGTGCCCCTGGGGTACATGGTGCAGAAGGGCTTCTTCGACTCCATCCCCAACACCATCGACGAGGCCGCTCGGCTGGACGGGGCCACCAATTTCCAGGTGTTCTGCAAGATCCATCTGCCATTGTCCATGCCCATGATCGTCTACACCGCCCTGACCTCCTTCACCTGGCCCTGGAGCGACTACATCCTGCCCAAGCTCCTGCTGAAGACCAAGGACACCTGGACGGTGGCGGTGGGACTGATGAGCCTTGGCGAGACGGAATTCTCCCGCTTCGCCGCCGGGTCCATCTTCATCGCCGTGCCCATCGTCATTTTGTACCTGTGCCTAGCCAAGCACCTGATCAGCGGCAACGTCGCCGGGGCGGTCAAGGAATAAAGCAAACAAAAAAATCGGGAGCCTGCGTTTTCGCAGGCTCCCGATTTTTTGTGCAGATGGGCCGCGATCCCCTTGCCAGCCGCCCGGCGGCAAAAGGGTCATTCGGCCGGTCCCACCGGCTTTTTCCCGGTGGAGTCTCGCCAGATGGGCGTCGTCTTGACGTAGGTGGCGTGGTAGGGACTCCTGGGGTTCGCGATCCGGTCCAGCAGGGTGTTGGCGGCGATCCGGCCAATGTCCGCGCTGGGGATCTGGACCGTGGTCAGCGACGGCTCCAGGACCGCGGACTGGGGCGTGCCGTCAAAGCCCGCCACCATGACCTGGTCGGGAACGGATACCCCAAGCTGCTTCAGGGCCATCATTAAATGGACCGCCAGGAAATCGTTGGCGCAGATCAGGGCGTCCGGCGCCTCCGGCATCTCCCGCAGACGGCCGATCAGCCAGGCCGGGTCGCTGTACTGCGGCCCGTCCCGGTCCAGGACGCACATTCTGGGGTCCAGGGGGATGCCCGCCCGGTCCAGGGCGGTATAAAAGCCGATCCAGCGCTCGTGAAAGCTGTTGCAGTGGTCCACATCCCCCACAAAGCCGATCTTCCGGGCGCCCTCCGCAATGACGTGTTCCGTCAGGGCGATGGTGCTGGCGATGTTCTCCATGGAGATCAAGTCGTATTGCAGCAGGGCGGTGCTTGCGCCGGAGTAGGCGTCCACAAAGATGGTGGGAAGGCCCAGGCCGCAGAGCATTTCCGCGTAGGCCCGGTTGAATAGCTCGATGCCCAGGATCGCGGCGGTCTGCTCCAGGGCGAAGTTGTCCGGCAGACGGCCCTGGCTCACCTCCTCCGGGGAGAGCTGGTACATCATCAGCGTGTAGCCGGCCCGGCTGAGCTGGCCGGCAAAGGCCGGCAGGAAGAAGGTGCCGAAGTGGTAGTCCGTGGGCATATGGCTGGTGAAGAGGGCCACGCTCTGGCTCCGAAGCTCCGGCTTCGCCGCCGGGACCTCCTCGGCCAACTGGCGGTAGCCCAGCTCCTGGGCCTTCTCCAGGACCATCCGCCGGGTGACGTCCGGCACGGTGCCGCGTCCGTTGAAAATTTTTGAGACTGTGTTTCGGGACAGGCCGCAGGCGTCCGCGATATCCTGCATGGTGATCCGCCTCAGGGCCATACAGTATCCTCCTTTTACGTGTTTTCCATGGTGTTTACTATAGCACAAAAAAAGGAAAAATGCAAATGTGCATTTTGTAAACCGAATGTGCAACCGGGTAGTAATATTCTACAAATCACTTGCATTAAATTTAGGTAAATTCCCAATTTTTCGCAAGGTGTAAAAGTTCTTATTGACATATTGTAAATCAGTGAATAAAATATAAGCAGAAAACAGGGGAAAACGTAAACACAGACTTTTACATAATGTAAACCGCTCCGCGAAAAAAAGAAATTTTCCGGATTTTCAAAACGCACCCTTTGGAAACCGGTTGATTTACAAAAGTTTACTACTTTAAGAGGAGGAAGATCCCCATGGCAAGCCTGACCCTGAAGAACATCAAAAAGGTATACCCCAATACCGAACCCGTCAAGAAACCGAAAAAGAAGAAATCCGATGAACCTGTGAAGGAAAAGGCCAATCTTCAGATCACCGACGAGGGTGTCGTCGCGGTCCAGCAGTTCAGTCTCGATATCGCGGACGGGGAATTTATCGTCCTGGTCGGCCCCTCCGGCTGCGGCAAGTCCACCACGCTGCGGATGATCGCCGGTCTGGAGGAGATCTCCGGCGGCGAGCTGTACATCGGGGACCGGCTGGTCAATGACGTGGCCCCCAAGGACCGGGACATCGCCATGGTGTTCCAGAACTACGCTTTGTATCCCCACATGACCGTCTACGACAACATGGCCTTCGCCCTGAAGCTCCGCCACACCCCCAAGGCCGAGATCGACAAGAAGGTCAAGGAAGCCGCCGAGATCCTGGACATCACCCAGTACCTGGGCCGGAAGCCCAAGGCCCTCTCCGGCGGCCAGCGGCAGCGGGTCGCCATCGGCCGGGCCATCGTCCGGAATCCTCAGGTGCTGCTGATGGACGAGCCCCTGTCCAACCTGGACGCCAAGCTCCGCAACCAGATGCGGGCCGAGATCATCAAGCTCCGCCATAAGATCAACACCACCTTTATTTACGTCACCCACGACCAGAC
>CANQQO010000108.1 GCA_947625965.1 uncultured Oscillospiraceae bacterium | reverse complement strand
AAGCTGGACGCCACGGACGAGGAGTGCATCGCGGCGGCGAAGCTGGCCAACGCCCACGACTTCATCACCCGCCTGCCTGAGGGCTACGACACCGTACTCACCAATAACGGCGCCCGCCTGAGCCAGGGCCAGCGGCAGCTGATCTCCATCGCCCGGGCCGCCGTGGCCGATCCCCCGGTGATGATCCTGGACGAGGCCACCAGCTCCATCGACACCCGTACCGAGCGCCTGGTCCAGCAGGGCATGGACCGGCTGATGGAGGGCCGCACGGTCTTCGTCATCGCCCACCGGCTGTCCACGGTCATGAACTCCAACGCCATCATGGTTCTGGACCACGGCCACATCATCGAGCGGGGCACCCATGAGCAGCTGATCGCCCAGAAGGGCACCTACTACCAGCTCTACACCGGGGCCTTTGAATTGGAATAACGGACCTCCCGTGACGCAGGGAACAGCGGAAAGGGCCATGGATTCTGCGGAATCCATGGCCCTTTCCGTATGTTCATTTGGTGATGTACTGCCCCATTTTTTCTGTCAGTGCCGGACTGCTGTGCGGGGCGCGCTTCACAAGAAGATAGAAGCGTACTTTCTATATAGATATACTTCGTTCTCACAGGCTGGCCACCAGGGCTCTCGCCTCGGCCTCCGCCTGCGCCACCGGGCGCTCCGGGTCTATGCCCGTGTCCAGTCCCTCTGCGGCCACACATATGAATTCTTCAAAGCCGTAGAATTCCTTCAGGGTTTTCAGGTAGGCGCTGGCCTGATCCATGTCCGTGCCGTCATAATAGCCGCCGCGGGTGGTCAGCAATATCAGCTTCCTGCCCCTGCACAGGCCCTTCAGGCCCGTTTCGGTGGTACGGAAGGTGATGCCCTCCACGCTGATGTTCTCGATGTAGACCTTTAAGAACGCGGGAAAGCTCATGTCCCAGAAAGGCGCCGCGAACACAACGTGCTCCGCCGCGGCGAACTGGCGGGCATAGTCGAACCAGGGGCTGTCCAGGGCCCCCTCCGCCAGCAGCCGGTCCCTCTCCCGGAGGAGCGCGCCGTCCATAGGCCGCATCCGCTCCTCGTCCGGCCTTACCACGCTGACATGGAACCGTTCCCGGTCAAGGCCCGCCATGAAAGCCCGCGCCAGCCGCGCCGTGCGGGACAGCTCCCGCCGCATGCAGCAGTCCACCAAAAGAATCTCTCTCATTTGACGGACGCCCCGCTGACCGGGAAGGTGAAATAGGTGTCCGGATAGGGCTCATCGGCCAGGGTGAAGTGCCACCACTCCGTGTCCAGCGGCTTAAAGCCGTTGTCCACCATGATGTCCCGCAGGGTATTGCGGTTTTCGATCTGCTCCGCCGTCAGGTCCCCTACGTAGTCCGGGTGACTGAGCTCACCGAAGTAGTCGAAGGTGCCGCCCATGTCCAGCTCCTTGCCCGTGTCCATGTCGAACAGGGTCAGATCCAGGGTGCTACCCCGGCTGTGGCCGGACTTGGCGGCGATATAGCCCTGGTCGAACAGAACGGACTTGTCCAGCTCCGGGTAAAAGTACGCCTTCATGCGGGTGTCGTCCGTATCCTCCGCCCATTCCACAAAGTTATCCACCGCCGTCTGGGGCCGGTAGGCGTCATAGATCTTCAAGCGGTAACCCTGTTCCGCCGCGTCGGCGGCCGCGTTCCGCAGGGCCTCCGCCGCCTCCCGGGTAAGCAGGGCGCAGGGTTCCTCGTAGCCGTCGATCCTGTCGCCCACAAAGTTGTAGGTGGAATAGTACCGTATCTCCAATATCACGTCGGGCACCGCCTCGGCCAGAGATACGAACCCCGAGGCGTCGTCCGGGGAGCCGTTCTCCGCCGCCGGCGCCGGCTTGGAGCAGGCGCTCAGGAGCATGAGCGCCGTCAGCGCCAGCGCCCCCAGCCGTACGGACTGCTGTTTCATCGTGATCGCTCCGTTCCTTTCACTGGTGTTTATAGTGGAGACAGTAGTAGATGCCCCCGCTGACCACGGCGTGGTTGCAGTGGGCGCATGTCTGCTCGCTGCCGTCCTCCCGGGTAAAGAGCGGGCACGAGCCGCCGGCCTGGACCTGGGGTGCGCCCAGTTCCTTCGCTATGGCCGCGTCCACCTCCATCGTGCCGCCCAACACCTTCTCCAGATCCTTTTCGCTCAGTTCTGCCATGTTCACTGCTTCCTTTCTGATGATGTTCATTTGACCGTCAGGATACGGTCAGATCCCGTCTGCCCCTCTTATTTTTTGCCTTTCTTGACCAACTCCTGGGCGGTGACGATGGTGCAGACCAGGTTCGTCACGGCCAGCACATTCACCACGATGCGGGCCCACATGGGCAGCGCCTCGTTGTTGTACAATGCGACGCACACGCCGAACAGCCCGGCCGCCACCACGATGCTGACCACTACTCTGATCTTGTCCGAAATCGTCATTGTCTTTTTCCTCCTGATAAAAGAAGTTTTTTAAGGAAAAGCAGACGCTTTTATATCCGTTATCTGCCGCCCGCGGCCGGCTCTGTATCCAGCCTTTGCCGCGCCACCAGTTCGGCGAAGAAGCCGTCTCTGGCGATAAGCTCGTCGTAGGTGCCGTCCTCCACGATATGGCCCCCGTCCAGCACGATGATCCGGTCGCAGTG
>CANQQO010000107.1 GCA_947625965.1 uncultured Oscillospiraceae bacterium | reverse complement strand
GGGTACTTTCTTGCTCGGGGCAAGAAAGTACCTCCCCCGGAAGGGGTCGGGGGAGCACCCACAAAAACAATTGCACCAAAATAAAAAGGTACAGGCTTCCAGAAATGCTCTGGAAAACACCTACGACTACAACCGCACCGAAATAAAAAAGTACCGGCCCCCGAAGCGTTTTGGGATGCCCCCACAATCATACCCGCACCGAAATAAAATGGTACAAGCTCTCCCGAGAAAAGAGCGCGGCCTTTTGAAATAGCGCACCCCCCGGCGTCGTTACCGGGGGGTATGATTTTCGATCTCAATAATTCACTCTCGCCGCAAAGACCCGCTCCTGGCGCCCATTCGGCGCCTCCCGGTGGGCGTCCACTTGAAGCTGACCCTCCGGGGTCAGCTCCCAGGCCAGGTCCAGGTCCTGGCCCTCCCGGGCCTCCGCCAGATAGCAGACCGTAAACTCCCTCACCGGATGCTCCATGTGAAATGCGCTGGGCAGCAGATCGTCCATCCAGTCCAGATAGCGGGTGTTGTTCATATGCCCATTCCGATCCAGGTCCGTGAAGCAGACCCGCCGCTGGAAATGGCTCCCCAGAGGCCGGGGCGCCAGGGACCCCGGCGGCGGCAGCTCTCCGCCCTGGGTGGCGCCACGAACCACAATGCCGCTTTTTCCAGGCAGGATCATGGCCCGGGTATCCAGGTCCATCAAGACCCACAGGCCAATGGCCCGGAAAAGCTCGCCGCCCTCCGCGTCATAGGCCACCGTGGAGCGGGGATAGGACACCTTGGTGGTGGGCATGGCCCAGGTCTCCACCGTGATAGTCTCCCCCGTCATGGGCAGACGGGTGATCTGGACCTTCTGCCGGATGATGGCCCAGAAGAGCCGCTTTTCCGCCAGGACTTCCCAGCCCAACCCCTCGTCGGTACAGTGGGACCCGGCGATGTCCTGGCAGTAAAACAGCAGCATGGCCGGCCGCAGACGGCCATACCGGTCCACGGCGGAATTGTTGACGGTAAATTGCTTTCGATATACGCTGTCCAATGAGATCCTTCCTTACCCCGCGGCCTCGGCCACGGTCAGTTTTACTTCGTATTGCCGTCCGTCCCGGTAGACGGTCAGGCTGATCTCCTGGCCCACCTCCAGGCCGTAGAGGGCGGCGGTGTAGTCGGAGCTGTCTGTGATCCGCTGACCGTCCAGGTACACCAGGATGTCCCCGGCCCGCAGTCCCGCCGCAGCGGCGGCGCTGTCCTCGGCCACCTGGGTGACGTAGGCCCCCTGGGGCAGGCGGTAGAACATCTGGTACATGGCGGACACGTCCGTCACCTCCATGCCCAAGCTGGGCCGCCCGGAGACGTAGCCCTGGGACAGGAGCTGGTCCACGATCTCCTTCACCGTGGCGCTGGGAATGGCGAAGCCCAGACCCTCCACCCCGGCGGAGCTCATATAGTCGCCGATCTTCAGGGTGTTGATGCCGATGACCTGGCCGTAGCAATTCAGCAGGGGGCCGCCGGAGTTGCCCTCGTTGAGGGCGGCGTTGGTCTGGATCAGGGTCATCGTCCTGCCGGCGGTGGTGACGTCCCGGTTGATGGCGGAGACGATGCCGTCGGTCATGGTGCCCCGGAACGCGGAGCCCAAGGGGTCGCCGATGGCCACCACCGCGTCGCCCACCCGCAGGGAGGCGGAGTCGCCGAACTCGGCGGGGGTCAGATCATCGGCTTCCACGTACAGCACCGCCAGGTCCGACACCGGGTCCTGGCCCACGATGGCGGCGGGGAACTCCCGTCCGTCGGTGAACAGGACGGAAATCAACTCCGCCCCGGAGATGACGTGGCAATTGGTGACCAGGTAGCCGTCCTTGGTCAGCACCACGCCGGTACCGCTGGCGGTACCGCCGTTTTCCTGGCAGGTGATGGAGACTACCGAGGGAATGGCCTTTTGATAGACCTCCTGAAGGGACAGGCCCCCCTCCTGGGGGGTATTGGGGACGCTCTGGGGGCTCTGGGACAGGGGGAGGTGGACCTCTCCGGAGATCTCCGGAGAGGTTGGGGCGGACGCGGTGGGGGCCGTCTCGGTTGGGGCGGTGACTGTGGGATCGCTGCTGGTATTGGCGAAGGCCACGGCCTCCTGCTCCTGGATGATCTTGAACATTCGGATATTCAGCAGTCCCAGCGCGCTGGCGATGCCGCCTAGGAAGATCACGGCCACCAAAAGAATGGCGATCAATCCGCCGTGGCTTTTTGGCGGCCGGGTGGAGCCGGTCTGGTAGGTCCCGGAATCGTCCCAGGGCTCCCAAGGCTCCTGTCTTTGATGGTTACGCTGTTCATCGTTCATAAATAAACACCTCTATCAGCTACGGGCAGGGCCCGCGGCCAAAGCGCACGAAGCCGTCTATAATCGTTACCCGATTCTTTTTGCACGGTATCGGCGGCGTGCCGCCGCAGTCAATGCGTGCGCCGGCCTGGTGGTATTTGTTACACCTCCCGGGCTCGCTCGGTAACGGGGGCGCTCTGAGAGGCTTGTCGGAAGACTGTACCTTTTTATTTTAGTGCAATTGTAATTGCAAGTGCTCCCCCGACCCCTTCCGGGGGAGGTACTTTCTTGCCCCGAGCAAGAAAGTACCCAAAGAAGTCGGCCTAAGGGGCTCCGCCCCTTAGGTATCCCCGCCGGAAGTCCAACCCTTCCGCGTTGATTGCCGGCCCGGGGCATCCCCAGAAGAAGTGCGGAGGTCATTGACAGCCTTCTCTCGCATTGGGCCGACCCTGGTGCAGCGTCTAACGTGGCTCTGCAAATCCTTCGGTGCAGCGTTCCAATT
>CANQQO010000106.1 GCA_947625965.1 uncultured Oscillospiraceae bacterium | reverse complement strand
GGGCCCCGGAGACGTTTTTTGTGGTCGCATACCCTGGCGGACCCATCCGGGCACGCTTGGGAGCGGCTTCCGGGTGCGAGGTTCTTTTGAAGAGCCTCCACCCAAAATAGCTTGCTCCTTTCTCCGCAAGAACGATACCGAGCGAGCCCGGGAGGTGTAACGAATACCACCAGGCCGGCGCACGCTCTGACTGCGGCGGCACGCCGCCTGGTGGCAAGGGTAACGATACCCACCAGCTATCGCGCCCGCAGTAACGATACCGAGCCAGCCCGGGAGGTGTAACGAATACTGCCAGGCCCGCGCACGCATTGTCAGCGGCCACTGGCCGCGCCGTCGTCGGCGGTAGAAGTGTCGTCTTGCCCAGGCCAGAAGTACATCCAGGGAGCGCCTTCTTCATGGGTGATTTTGAAGAGCTCTAGCTCGTTCGTTTCGCGGTCCTCCCGGCGGCGCTGGTTGGCTTGCTGAGGGTCGAAGATGTAGGGCACGCCGTCAAATTCGATCTCCGCCCAGGCGTGGGGAGTGGCCGTGGGAAAGGCGATGGAGCTGTAACAGACCGCTTCATAGCCCAGGCCCCGAGCCAGGGCCCAGAAGCCGGCGGCAAAATAATAGCAGTTGCCCAGCCCTTTTTCCAGCATTTCCCGGGCGGTGGACAGCTCCCAGCCCGTCGCGCCAATGGGAAGGGTGTCCCGGGAAACGTAGGTCAGGTCCCGCACATAGAAGAACACCTGCTTCAGCATCTCCTCCCGGTCCCCGCCGGACTGGGTCATGGGCGCCAGGATCGCCGCGACCTCCTCGTCCAGCGTCCCGTCGCCGCTGGTGTAGTGACCGTCGGCGGCAAAGGACAGCGTCCCGATCTTGGCGTTCCGGGTGAGGGTCCCGTCTTCCTCCGCGTGGTACAGCCACCCGGCAAGGTTGAAAAAGCCCGGCTCCCAGGTCCGATCCAAAAACGCCTCCAAAATGGTCTTCCCCGCCTCGTCCGGGACGTGGGGCGCGGCGGCCTCCAGCAGCGCGGCGGCGTCAGCGCGGGTGAGCGCCAGGTCCGGATAAACCGGCGCATCGGAGAGCGCCACCGTTTCCCCCTCCCGGCCCAGGGCCTGGCAAAGGAGCTGGGCAAACTGGGCCCGGGTCACCTCTCCCTCCGGCGTCTGGATGGCGCCCGGGAAACAGTGGGAGAAAAGGGATGCGAGCAGCTCCCCCGTCACCGGCTCGGGCCCTGTGGGCATCCCCGGAAGATACTTCTCCGCCTCGGGGACGGCAATGGCGTCAAAGGCGGCCACCAGCTCGTCGGCGGTCAATGTGTCGTCAGGCCGGAGGCGGCCGTCCTCCCCAGCGAAGAGGAAGGGCGCGTGGCTGCTCAGGTCCGGGTAGGTCACGGCCTCAAAGATCAGGTCCCCCGTAACGGTGGTCCCGGCGGGCTCCACGCTCTGGCCGTTTTGGTCCAGCCAGCCGGAGATGGTCAGGCCGGGAGCCACGATTGCGGGCATGGCGAGGGTCTGTCCCTCGGGGACGGAGAGGGTCACGTCCTTCTGGCCCAGGACCCGGAAGGTGACGGCGTAGGTCTTTTCCGTGGGGGCTTGGGTCTGGGGAGGGGCGGCGGTAGTAGTGGGATCGGCGGGTCCTCTCTGGCATCCGGTGAGGCAGAGCAGGAGGACCGCCAGGATGGGCAAAAGCCGTTTCACGGGCAGGTCACCTCAAAAAGATTGGTATCCAGAACAGTATACCAGCCTTTTCGCCTTATTTCAACCCTTAAATAGTAATTTTTTACAAATCGGTGCTTTTGGGAATGGTGATGGTCAGCACGATCTGGCTTTCCGTCTCCCGCCGCTCGGACACGGCGGGGATGCCGGACCGCTGGATTCGGGCCAGGGATTGGCTCAGGCCGTTGAGAAATGCGCCCAGGTTGGCCTTTGGGGCGGCCTGAGCCCGGGGGGCCAGGAGGGCGGCGATGTATCTTTCGGTCTGGGCCACGCTCATGCTTTCCCGGGCGATAGTCTCCAGGGCCTTGAGGCGCTCCGGCTCGCCGGGCAGCCGCAGCAGGGCCCGGGCGTGGCGCTCGGTGAGCCCGGCGGCCCGCAGGGCGTCCAGGACGGGCTGGGAATGGCGCAGGATCCGGAGCTTATTGGCGATGGCGCTCTGGCTTTTGCCCAGGACCTTGGCGGTCTGCTCCTGGTTCAGGTCCCAGGTCTCCATGAGTTTGGCGATGCCCCGGGCCTCCTCCACGAAGTCCAAGTCCTGCCGCTGTAGATTTTCCACTAGGGCGGCCATGCCGGACTCCTGGCTGTCCATGCTCATGACGATGCAAGGGATCTCGGTGAGTCCGGCCAATTGTCCGGCCCGGAGGCGCCGTTCCCCGGCGATAAGTTCATAAGCGGTCCCGACCCGCCGGACGGAGAGGGGCTGAAGGATGCCGTGGCGTCGGATACTCTCCGCCAGCTCCCGCAGCGAGTCCTCCCGGAACCGCTCCCGGGGCTGTGCCGGGTTTGGTCGAATGGCCTTGGCAGGCAAAAACACCACCCGTCCGGTTTCCATATAGGTTTTCAGCTTTTGGCACTGCATACCCTTTCCCCCTTGGTAAAAGTCTGCCCCCATTGTACACCACCAAACTCACAAAAGCCCACGAACGGCGGCGGGCGGGCGGCGTGCCGCCGCAGTCAGAGCGTGCGCCGGCCTGGTGGTATTCGTTACACCTCCCGGGCTCGCTCGGTATCGTTCTTGCAGAGGAATGGGCAAGCCATTTTGAATAGAGGGACTGCAAAAGAACCTCGCACCCGGACGCCGCTCCCAAGCGTGCCCGGATGGGTCTGCTAGGGTATGCGACACCAGAGGAACCACGCCGTGGCCACGGAGTAGGCCACGGCGGTGGCTGCCACTCGGTCCACCAGTGTCGGACGGGGGTCGCACTGCAATAGCTGTACAAACCCGCTAATCCTCCACCGCACCGATTTA
>CANQQO010000105.1 GCA_947625965.1 uncultured Oscillospiraceae bacterium | reverse complement strand
CACAACACCAAGCGGCGGTATGAGGCCCTCTTAGAGGCCGCCAAGGCTGACCCGGCGGGCCGGGTCCGGGAGGTGGAACGGGAATTGGAGTATCTTCTCTCTGTCAGGGAGACGGCGTGCAGCCTGACGGCTCTCCAGGAGCGGGGAGAGCTGCCCCTCCGGGTGACTCATAACGACACTAAGATCAACAACGTCCTTTTTGACAAGCGGGACGGAAGAGCCCTGGTGGTAGTGGACCTGGACACGGTCATGCCTGGCCTGGTGGGCCACGACTTCGGGGACGCTATCCGGTTCGCCGCCAACTATGTGGAGGAGGATTCCCCTGATTTCCAAAAGGCGGGGGTAGATATGGCCGTCTTCGACGCCTTTACCGAGGGCTTTTTGAAGGAGACTGTCGGCACCCTGACGGAGCTGGAGCGGGAGACCCTGGCCCTCAGCGCCTTTGTCCTGACGGCGGAGCTGGCGACCCGGTTTTTAGCAGACTATATTTTGGGCGACCCCTACTTTAAGATCAACTATCCACAGCACAATTTGGTCCGGACCCGGTGCCAGATCGCCCTGGCCCAGGATATGCTGAAAAAGATGGGCGCCATGGAGCGGGCGGTGAAGCACGCCGCAGGCGTTCGAATCGGCGCATAACAGAAGATGCGAAAATCCGCCTCGGGAGATCGGGGCGGATCTTGTTTTTCGATAGCCCCTTTGCGGCTTTTCGAAAAAAAGACGCAGACTGGAGAGCTTAGAGCAAGGGTGCCATCGTCAATGTCAAGTACGCAGCCTTTAATGACCAGGAGATCAACCGCTCCGGCATCGCTGTGATTACCTCTGAGCAGACCATCGAGACCGGCGGCAAGCCGCCAGCCTGACTGGCGGATATGGGACTGAACAATTTACAAATAATTCAACAAAATTTTACAAAAAATTCTAATTTCATAGGGCCTTTATGTTATCCTATTAGCGTGAATTTTTGCAGATTTTTCGTGCTTGTAATCTGCAAAAACCGCAAACAATACCAAAAAAATAAATTTTAAGGAGGCTTTTTGATCATGTTAAAAGCACGAAACCAGGAGATCGGACGCATTATTGCGGGCTGCTTGGCCCTCTTCCTGGGCATTATGGCGATCGTTTCTTCCGCGGCGGCCGACGTTTTGGAGCCGTCGGTTCCGGTGGGAGGAGAAAATGGTATCTATGTCGATTCCAATGCCCCCGAGAATGACAAGCTGGAGGTGGACCCGGACTGGATCACCCTCGGTTTCCTGGGAGAACCTTCCCGGATGGGAGAGGCGGAGATGCAAAAGCTGGACGCCGCGCGGGACCTGCTGGTGGACGGCGTCTTCGGCGAGCGCTTCGAGGGCCTCTTCAACGCCCCTGGCAGCAGCTCCTACCTCGGATTCCGGAGCACCTGGGAAGGAATGTTCCCCGACTACGGGAACAGCGGCTACTTCATCGAGATCGAGCTGGAGCGCCCCTGCCTGATCTCCTCCGTGACGATGGATTTCCTGGCCGGTCCCGGCATCGCCGCTCCCGACGGCGTGGAACTCCAAACTTCGGCCAACCGGTCCGAATGGCGCACAGCCGCCCCGGCAGAAGAGCCTTCGCGGGCACCTAACAACGATTCTGAAAATCTTCTCTACACCATGACGCCCGATTCTCTGCTCTGCCGGTATTTGCGAGTCGTCTTCCGCCGGGGAACAGATGGATCGGGTGTTTCTTCCGTCGTCTGCTTCGATGAGCTGACTGTCCACGGGTCCGCCGTTCCGGCGGAGGAAAACGCCCTGGAGCTCTCCCCGGAGGACCTTTCCGTGACCCTGCTGGGCCAGATCAATGAGCACGGCCAGGCCGCCCTGGCAGAGCAGGCCCAATATCTCTACCTGCTGACCGACGGCCACCGCGCCGACAGGTACGACGCGATGAACCAGGAAAATGGCAGCTATGTGGGCTTCGATGAGAGTTGGGAGGGGACCTATACCCCCGACGCCCGGAATTTCGGATGGGGGAACGGCGGATACAGTTTCACTTTTGATTTTACTATCGAACATTTGTTTAATTCCGCTTCCATAGATTTTATCGTCGGTCTGCCGGGGGAGGATGGCAGAAACGCCGGGTTTGGCGGGCCGGAGGGATTGACGATCTCCGTCTCCCGGGACGGGAAAACCTGGGAAGAACTGGGTCCCTGGAAGCGGATCGTGTCCCCGGCGGAGGGGAACTTTGAAAAGTGGCTCTTCCAGGCAGAGGGCAGCGCCAGGGGCCGATACCTGCGGTTCAGCTTCCGGCGGGAACAGTGGACCGAGGACCGGGTCTATCCCTATGTGGCTCTGGACGAGATCACGGCTTCCGGCGTGGCGGCGCCTCACGTCCATGACTACGGGGAGCCGGAGTACATCTGGACGGAGGACTACCAGTGCACCCTTCGCCGGGTCTGTCGGGAGGACCCCACCCACATTGACGAGCGGGAGATGGAGGTGACCAGCAGCATTCTCACCGAGCCCACCTGTTACGAAGATGGCAGCGAGGTTTACACCGCTACCCTGACCCTGGACGGGGTGACCTATCAGGACACCCGGACCAAGGTCCTGCCGAAGTTGGACCATGAGTATCAAAACGGCTTCTGCATCCACTGTGGTGCGGCGGAGCCCCATGTCCACGACTACGGAGAGCCGGAATACATCTGGACGGAGAACTACCAATGCACCCTTCGCCGGGTCTGTCGGGAGGACCCCACCCACATTGACGAGCGGGAGATGGAAGTGATCAGCAGTATCCTCATCGAGCCCACCTGTTACGAAGATGGCAGCGAGGTCTACACTGCTACCCTGACCCTGGACGGAGTGACCTACCAAGACACCCGGACCAAGGTCCTGCCGAAGTGGGACCATGAGTATCAAAACGGCTTCTGTATCCACTGTGGCGCGGCGGAGCCCCATGTCCACGACTATGGGGAACCGGAATACATCTGGACAGAGGACTACCAATGCACCCTTCGCCGGGTCTGCCGGGAGGACCCCACGCACATTGATGAGCGGGAGATGGAAGTGACCAGCCGCGTCCTCTCCGCGCCCACCTGTTACAAGGACGGCAGCGAGGTCTACACCGC
>CANQQO010000104.1 GCA_947625965.1 uncultured Oscillospiraceae bacterium | reverse complement strand
AATCTCGTTGACCATGGAGTCGGGCCCGCAGGGGAAGGCGCTGAGGAGGACCACGCCGTCGATCTTGTCCCGGTGCATGGCGATGCCCCCCAGGATCTCCCGGCTGATCTCCCACTTGCAGGTGGGAGAGAGCTTCTCGCTCTGCTTCCGGGCCTCCTCCCGGTCCACCAGGTCGGCCCGGATGGGGATGGCGTCCAGCTTCCGCAGCCCGTCCACCACCGTCTTGCCGAAGTAGGCGTCCTGGACCACGTAGCTGTGGGCGGCCACTAGGATCTTCAGTCCGTCCTTTTTATAAAGCTGCTCTTCCGCCTGGACCCGGACTTTGTACTGGGCCTGCTCCTCCTTCTTGGCCCGGGCGTAGGCCCGTCTGGCCTGTCGGGGGGAGAAGCCCAGGGTCCGGCCCAGCTCCGTGAACGCGGAGGCCTCGTCCAGCTTGTTCGGCTCGTCCAGCTGGTAGGTGAGGAATTTCTGCCCCGACTCCCGAAAGACGTTCCGGGTCAGGTCGGGCAGGGACTGGAACCGGGTACACATGTCCCGGCGGCGGCCGAAGCTGTTCACCCAGGGGATGAGGATATAGTCGCACTGGCCCACCAAGGCCTTCACGTGGCCCAGGTAGACCTTGAGGGACAGGCAGGCCTCGTCGATGGCCAGGGCGGCCCCGTTCTCCATGATCTGCCGGTCGGTGGGCGGGCTGACCAGCACTTGGACGCCCAGTTCCCGGAAAAAGGTCTTCCACAGCACCTGGAACCGGTAGTACAGCATGGCCCGGGGCAGGCCCACAGTCAAAGTTTGTTCCATAGTTACACCACTTATCGTTTTGTCGTTATGTTTCATTGGGTAGGTCTTTTTTTGACCGCGTTATTATAGCGCGGATCGGATAACCTGTCAACCTCTGAATACAGCGCCCGGCCGGCCCGCCTTGCGGGCAAAAAATTGCCTGATCAGATACGGATTTGCCCCCGGCAGCGCTTGTTTTCATTAAAATAATCTGGTATACTTACACTGTTTCTATCAATGGCGCAGGCGTGTGCGGAGCCGCGGGTCCGCTGTCGGTACGTTTGCATTTGGATCACTGGCGGGAAACTGTCAGACGGAGCATCCCGGCCGGAAACGGCGGAGGGACAGAGGTGGAAGTATGGAACGTATCAACAGGATCGGATTGGAAGAGGTCATGTCGGGCATTCCCGGCGGTTTTTTCATCTACCATGCGGACGGGGACGAGGAGATCATCTACGCCAACAGCGAGGTGCTTTTCCTGTATAAGTGCGACACCATGGAGCAGTTCCGAGCGCTGACGGGCAACTCCTTCCGGGGTATGGTCCACCCGGACGACCTGGACGAGGTGGAGCGCAGCATCGAGGAGCAGATCGTCAACAGCCAGCGGAACCTGGACTATGTGGAGTACAGGATCGTCTGCCGGGACGGCGCCGTGCGCTGGGTGGAGGACTTCGGGCATTTCGTCAAGAGCGACGTGTACGGCGGCGTGTTCTACGTGTTCATCAGCGACGTGACGGACAAGATGATGGACAGCACCCGGCGCGAGAACGACCTGCTCAGCGAGCTGCGGGACCGGGATCTGCTGAGTTCGGCCCTCCAAAGCACCGCCTACTCCTACCGGGAGGTCTACATGGTGGACCTGGTGAACAACTACTACCGCATGATCTACCCGGACAACCACAACGCCGCGGCCCGCGGGTGCTTCACAGACCTCATCGAGCGCCGCGTCATGTTTGAGAAGACGGACGCCCACGAGCACGGCGACATCCGCCGGAGCCTTCAGACGGAGCAGATCCAGCGGGCGCTGACGGAGGAGAACGTGGCCGAGTACCGGTACATACGCAGGATACCCGAGGGCGGCGAGGAGTGGTGCGCCGTGACCTTCACCGTAAACGAGCGGGCGGACGGGGTGCCGTCCTCCGTCGTCATGGGTGTGCGGAGCATCGAGAACATCATCCGCAGCGAGGAGGCGCAGAACGCCATTCTGAAGGACGCCCTGATGCAGGCCCGTCAGGCCAACGAGGCCAAGAATATGTTTCTGGCCAATATGTCCCACGACATCAGGACGCCCATGAACGCCATCGTGGGCTTCTCTACGCTGCTTGAGAACGAGGCGGAGAACCCGGAGAAGGTCCGCCAGTACGCCAAGCGGATCACCTCGTCCAGCCGCCACCTGCTGGGGCTCATCAACGATGTGCTGGACATGAGCAGGATCGAGAGCGGGAAGATGGCGCTGAATGTGACGGCGCTGTCCACCGGCGAGTTTCTGGAGGAACTGAATACGATCATCCTGCCCCAGGCCGGCAGGAAAGGGCAGCGTTTTGAGATTGACGTCCAGGGAGACGTGCCGGAGCGCATCACGGGCGACCAGCTCAGGCTGGAGCAGGTGCTGATCAACCTGCTGACCAACGCCGTGAAGTACACGCCGGAGGGCGGCAGCATCAAACTCAGCGTCATGCGCATGGGGATCAGCTCCACCGGCTACGTCCATCTGCGGTTCGTGGTGACGGACGACGGCATCGGCATGAGCGAGGAGTTCCAAAAGACCATCTTCGACCCGTTCACCAGGGAGATCAACTCTCTGACCAACAAGATCCAGGGCACGGGCCTGGGCATGGCGATCACCAGGAACCTGGTGGAACTGATGGGCGGCACCATCAGCGTCCGAAGCAGGAAAGGCGCGGGAAGCACCTTTACCGTCGACCTGGAGTTTGCGGTGCCCGACCAAGCGGATACGCCGGAGCGGAAGCCCGCGGCGGTGGAGACGGAGCGGTGTCTTGTGGGCAAGCGCATCCTGGCGGCGGAGGACAATGAGCTCAACGCGGAGATCCTGGGCGAGGTGCTGAAGCTGGAGGGCGTGAACTACGACCTGGCCCAGGACGGGCAGGAGGCGGTGGACATGTTCGTCAGTTCGCCGCCGGGCTGGTACGACATGATCCTCCTTGACATCCAGATGCCCCGGATGAACGGCTATGAGGCCGCCATAGCCATCCGCGCCAGCGGCCGGCCGGACGCCGGAAGCATCCCCATCGCGGCCATGACCGCCAACGCGTTCACCGAGGACGTCCAGATGGCCATCAACAGCGGCATGGACGAGCATATATCCAAGCCCATCGACATCGCCGCGCTCCA
>CANQQO010000103.1 GCA_947625965.1 uncultured Oscillospiraceae bacterium | reverse complement strand
ACTTCCGTTCAAACTACCTTACTTAAAGTTTAAGGTGCTTCTCGTCTTGACGTTATTCAATTCGCAAGGTACATGGGGCTCTCCGTTTCGCGCCTTTTCAAGGCCCTCGCCGGACAGCTTGCATATAATACCACCCCAGGCCGAATTTGTCAAGGGGTTTTTCAAAAATTTTTCAGATTTTTTTACGGCGGCCCTCCACGATCCCAACGGCGCGATACCGCCGTTGGAGTTTTCGTCGGGCGGACCCAAAAAACGCGGGGATGGCTTGCCGTAATCTTCTCCGAAAGTGGGATCTTCCCCGTATTTTGCCGGAAAAGGTCCCTTTTGCCCCGGAAAAAGGAAAAGATCAGCGCTCGGACACGTTCCGGGCGATCTGCTCGAAGGCCTCCGCCGCCTCCTGGGCGCTCTCCCGGCAGGTGGCCAGGTCCCCCAGGGAAAGCATCCCGCAGAGCTTCCCGTTTTCCACCACGGGGAGCCGCCGGACCTGCTCCCGACCCATCAGAGCCGCCGCCGCGCTGGCCTCCGTCTCCGGGCCAACGGACAAAAGCCTGCCCGTCATCACCTCCCGAACCGTGGTGGTACCGGGGAGCCGTCCCGCCGCCAGGCAGCGGGTCACGATGTCCCGGTCTGTCACCAGGCCGGCAAGCCTTCCGTCGCCGCCGCAGACCGGCAAAGCGCCAATATTATAATGTGCAAGGGCCCTGGCCGCCACCGCCACCGATTCCTCCGGCTGGATGCGGATCACCTGACCCGTCATGATCTCCCGCACTTTCATTGGGGATCCCTCCTTTTGAAAAAAGTATGGGCCCAGCGGGTGGAAATTATACCCGGACGGCGGTATAATAGAGAAAAAATTTCCTTTTCCCCGTAAGATTCCCCCCGAAAAAAGGGAGTATTTATGTGAGGAGGCGAAAACGATGGAGGACGGCAAGATCCTGTCCCTGCTCCTGTCCCGGCTGGAGGCGGGGCTGGACGCCCTGGCGAAAAAATACGGCCCCCGGCTCCTGCGGACGGCGCGGAATATCCTGGGCCAGGCCCAGGACGCGGAGGAGGCGGTGAACGACACCTACCTGGCGGTCTGGAACGCCATTCCCCCGGCCCGGCCGGACCCGCTGTCGGGGTATGTGTACCGGGTGGGCCGGAACGTGGCCCTGAAGCGGCTTCGGTCCGACCGGGCCCAGAAGCGGCACGGAGGCTACCAGCTCTGCCTGGAGGAGCTGGCGGAGCATCTGTCCGGGGGCAGCCTGGAGGAGCTTTGGGAGGCCAAGGAGCTGGGCCAGGCCATCGACCGATTCCTGGCGGGGCAGAGCGCCGCCAACCGGCGGCTGTTCCTCCGGCGCTACTGGTTCGGCGACCGGGTGAAGGACCTGGCCCGGGAGGAGGGGACCACCGAGGGGGCCGTCTCCGCCCGGCTGGCCCGGATGCGGGAGAGCCTCAAAGCCTATTTGACACAGGAGGGATACTATGGAACCTGAAAAATTGGAAAAAGCCCTGGACGAGATCAGCGAAAAGCACGTCGCCCAGGCGGCAAACAAGCGGCCCGGCCGCTATCTGAAATGGCTGGCCCCCATCGCGGCGGTGCTGGCGCTGGCGATTTTGATCGTGGGGCTTCTCGGCCCCCTAGTCCCCCGGGCCTACGCGGTGGCAGAGGCGAAGTACCCGGACAGCTACATCGGCCTGGGGCCGGACTATGAAGTCTCCATCCGGACTCAGCAGGAGCTGCTGCCCTTCTTCCAGGCGGCGCTGAAAAACTGTCTGACGGGGGAGGAAAACGAGGCCTTCTCCCCGGCCAATCTGTACATGGCCCTGGCGGAGCTGGCGGAGCTGGCCGGCGGGGAGGCCCGGGAGGAAATTCTGGCCACCCTGGGGGCGGAGTCCATGGAGGCCCTGCGGACCCAGGCCCGGGGGCTGTGGGAGGACCTCTATTATAAGGACGACCACAGTAGGCTCACCCTGGCCAGCTCATTGTGGCTGGACGAGAGCCTGGACTATCACCCCGAGCCCCTGGAGGCCCTGTCGGAGAATTACTACGCCTCCGTCTACCGGGGGAAATTCGGCAGCAGCGCCACGGACCAGGCTGTCGCCGCCTGGCTGGACCGGCAGACCGGCGGCCTGCTCAAGGAGGCCACTAGGAACATCCATCTATCGCCCGCCCCCGAGACGGTGTTTGCCCTGTACTCCACCATTTATTTCCAGGCAAAGTGGGGCTATGAGCAGGAGTTCAGCCCCAAAAATACCGTTTCCCAGCCCTTCCACGCCCCGTCGGGGGACGTCAACTGCGACTTCATGCGCCAGACCATCGAGAGCGACTACTACTTCGGCGCGGACTACGCCGCCGCGAGCCTGGGACTGCGAAACGGCAGCCGGATGTGGTTCATTCTGCCCGACGAGGGTAAGACCCCGGCGGACCTGCTGGAGAGCGGGGCGTATACCCAGCTCCTCACCGAGCATTTTGCCGACCTGGAGGACATCAGCAAGTATATGATCATCCACCTGTCCGTGCCGAAATTTGACGTCATGGCCCAGGGCAGCCTCACCGACGCGGTGAAGTCCCTGGGGGTGGAGGCGGTCTTCGACCGGGAGGCCGGGGCCTTCGCCCAGGTTCTGGACCAGCAGGCCTGGCTCTCCGCCGTCAACCAGGCCACCCGGGTGGTCATCGACGAGGAGGGGGTCAAGGCGGCCTCCTACATTGAAATGCCCGCCGCCGGCGCCGCCCAGCCCCCCGACGAGGAGGTGGACCTGGTCCTGGACCGGCCCTTCCTGTTCCTGATCACCAGCAGTCTGGGCACGCCCCTCTTCGCCGGGGTGGTCAGCCGTCCCGCGTAACTCCGCCGGGAAAAGCGGGGGAAGGGGATATTTTTCAGAAAACCGCCTCCCTTTTCCCGCACCCCCTTCCGGGGCCTACAACAGTTTCGGCGCTCCCGCCTGGGAGCGCCGCAAGGCTGTCAAAAACCTTCGTTTTTGACAGCCTTCCAAATGGGACCCGCTTCGCTGGGCTCCCATTTGGAGGGGATTGCAGGCTGAACCGCGCACTCGCCGGGGACTTTCTTCCCCGGCTCGCACTACTGCCGCCTGAGAGGTATTTTTTGCCAGGTACACGCCCTGGCAAAAAATGATTGAAATCCATTTGCCGT
>CANQQO010000102.1 GCA_947625965.1 uncultured Oscillospiraceae bacterium | reverse complement strand
CCCGGAGCTTCTTCACATCTTGCGCGGTAAAGGATGCCATATTTTTTCCTCCTATATCCTTGGTGGAGGCGTCCGGGCCCCGGACGCCTCAGCTTGTCAAAAAAGCCTTTCCGAGTTTGCCGTCCGCAGACGGCAAACCCATTTCGATCCTTTTTTGCCAGGGCGTGTACCTGGCAAAAAATACCTTACAGGCTGAGAGTGTGCGAGCCGGGCGAAAGACCGGCGAGTGCGCGGTTCAGCCTGCGATCCTCTCCAAATGGGAGCCCAGCGAAGCGGGTCCCATTTGGGAGGCTGTCAAAAACTTTTGTTTTTGACAGCCTCAGGCGTCCGGGTCCCGGACGCCTCATATCTGCATATCTGCTGCTTATTCAGCGGCTTCCGCAGCGGCTTCGGTCTCGGCCTCCGCCTGGGGAGCCTCCTCGGTCTCGGGGGCGTCCTCACCCTGGCGGCCTTCGATGGCGGCGTTGGCCATGGTGGAGGCGATGAGCCGGATGGCGCGGATCGCGTCGTCGTTGCCGGGGATCACATAGTCGATCTCATCGGGGTCGCAGTTGGTGTCCACGATGGCCACGATGGGGATGTTCAGCTTCCGAGCCTCGGCGATGGCGTTGCGCTCCTTCCGGGGGTCTACGATGAACAGGGCCGCGGGGAGCTTCTTCATTTCCTTCACGCCGCCCAGGTACTTCTCCAGCTTCTCGATCTCGCCCTGGTGCTTGATGACTTCCTTCTTGGGCAGCATGGCGAAGGTGCCGTCCGCCTCCATTTTCCGCAGCTGGGCCAGCCGGTCGATCCGGGTCCGCATGGTGCGGAAGTTGGTCAGCATGCCGCCCAGCCAACGGGCGTTGACATAGTAACCGCCGCAGCGGGCGGCCTCCTCCCGGATGGCGTCCTGGGCCTGCTTCTTGGTGCCGACGAACAACACGTTGCCGCCGTTGGCGGACAGGTCCCGAACGAAGGAATAAGCCTCCTCCAGCTTCTTCACGGTCTTCTGCAGGTCGATGATGTAGATCCCGTTGCGCTCCGTGTAGATATAGGGCGCCATTTTGGGGTTCCACCGGCGGGTCTGGTGGCCGAAATGCACGCCGGCCTCCAGCAGTTGCTTCATAGATACGACAGCCATGGTTTTTACTTCTCCTTTTGATTTGTTTTTCCTCTACCCCGTTCCCCCCGAACGCCCATCCATCGCTGGACACAGGAGCGGCCGGTCCCGGGTGTGTGGTTTGGGCATGGTGGACCCATGCCGATTCATTATAGTGGAAATGAAAGCATTTTGCAAGCATTTTTTCCAAAATTTTTTGGCTTTATTCCAGTTTTTTCAAAAAGAGGTCCGGCGGAGCGCTCCCCGCCGGACGCTTAGAAAAACCACCCCGGCTTCTCCCTGGGGACCCGGCACTCCTCCGGCTTGATATCCACCAGAACGATGTCCGGTCCGATACGCCGGATGCAGCGCCAGGGGATCACATAGTCGTCCTTCCGGCCAAACAGGCCGAAATACCGGCAGGCCCCCGGCACAATGATGGCTACCACATTTCCCTCCGGCACCTCCACCTCCACGTCGGAGATATATCCCAGCCGCCGGCCGTCGTTGACGCAGATGACCTCCTTACAGTGCAGCTCCGTAAATCTGGCAGACATAGTTCGCCCCTCCCATGGCCAAAAGGTTTGTTTCACCTTATGCCGCAGGAGGGGCGATTATTACGACACCGTCACGCTGACGGATTTCCGCATGGCGCCGATGGCGCTCTTCTCCAGCCGGGAGACCTGAGCCTGGGAGATGCCCACCAGGCTGGCTACCTCCATCTGGGTCTTGCCGTCGTAAAAGCGGAGGGAGAGGATCTGCTTTTCCCGCTGGCCCAGCGCTTCGAAAGCCTGGCGCAGGGTGATGCGCTCCATCCACGTCTCGTCGGTGTTCTTGGTGTCCCGGACCTGGTCCATGACGGTTAGGGGGTCGCCGCCGTCGGAATACACCGGATCGTAGAGGCTCACGGGGGCGCAGACCGCGTCCAGGGCCTCGCTGACGTCCTCCGGCGGCAGGTCCAGCTCCTTGGCGATCTCCTCCAGCGTGGGCTCCCGGCCCAGCTTCAAGAGCATGGCCTCCTTGCACTGCAACACCCGGTACGCCACGTCCCGGATGGAACGGGAGACTCGGATGGCGCTGTTGTCCCGGAGGTAGCGGCGCACCTCTCCGGCGATCATAGGGACGCCGTAGGTGGAAAAGCGGACCTGTTTACTGGGGTCAAAATTGGAGATGGCCTTGATGAGGCCGATGCACCCCACCTGGAACAGGTCGTCGGGACTCTCTCCCCGTTTGTCAAACCGCTGAATGACGGACAGCACCAGGCGCAGGTTGCCCTCGATGAGGGTCTGGCGGGCGTTTTCGTCGCCCTCCTTGGCCCGGACGAGGAGCTCGTCCATCTCCTTTTGGCTCAAAACCTTCAGCCGGGCGGTATTCACGCCGCAGATCTCCACTTTTCCCTGCATGAACAGTTCCATCCTTTCCGGGCGACTGCGCCCGCAAGAGCAGTATTTCCCGCCGGCGGGAAATCATACCGGGCCGCAGTTTGTGCCATTTTCACAAATTTTTCCCGGGGGATCGGAAAATGGGCCGGTCAAAATCCGTCCGCTTCTGAAAAAGTGCCAACTTTTTCGAGGAAGTTTTCCGAAAAATGGCGGGTGGTTACTGGCGACATAATCACAAAAGATCCGCCCTCTGGGATGGAATATTCATCCGGCTATGCACCCCGGGAGGGCGGCGGAAAAACCCGGGGCAAAATCGGTTTTCCCCGGAGTTTGCGCGTTTTTCCACACTGTCCACAGACTTTTCCACAGCGGGTGGTTGGGTCGGGAAGCAGATGGGGCGTATTCATTTCGGTTGACATAAAATAATTCGACTTTTTTCGGCAGATTTTCCACTTTTCCAACTGCCAACATTTTTACGGGGGAGGATGAAAAGGTTGAAAAAAATCTCTTGACAAGGGTGTTCAGATTTCCGAAAAACGGAGGCATAGGTCGTCGGGGGCCGGTGCCTTCTTATTTCGGTGCATTTGTAGGCGTGGGTGATACCCCGGCCTTTTCTGGAAGACTGTACCTTTTTATTTTGGTGCAATTGTTTTTGTGGGTGCTCCCCCGACCCCTTCCGGGGGAGGTACTTTCTTGCCCCG
>CANQQO010000101.1 GCA_947625965.1 uncultured Oscillospiraceae bacterium | reverse complement strand
ATTCGGCTGGACAGCCCCATTTACCGGGGCCTGACAAGGGTATTCGACGCGGCGCTGATCACCGTCTATTGGGCGGTGTGCTCCCTGCCGGTCGTGACCGCCGGGGCCGCCGCCTCCGCCATGTTCGCGGCCATGCTGGCCGTGGCGGGCGGGGACACCGGCGTCACCGCCCGCTTTTTCCGCGCCTTCCGGGACAATTTTAAGCTGGCCACCCTGGATTTCCTGGTCTATGCCGCCCTGGGGGCCCTGCTGGGCCTGGACATTTTCATCTGCTGGTTCCAGGAGGGACTCGCCGGGCCAATGTGGCAGATCTTCCGGGGCGTGACCCTGGCGGCGGCGGTGCTGTATTTTGCCCTGGGGACCTACCTGTTCGCGGGGATCAGTTCTTTTCAGGTCAGCTTTTCCCAGAGCTGGCGCAACGCCCTGGTGCTGACCCTGCGCCGCCCCCTGGCCAGTCTGGGGCTGCTGCTCCTCACCGGCGGGATGATACTTGCCTGCGCGTTTTTGCTGATTTTCGCCCTGCCCCTGCTGGCGGTGGGCTTTTACTGTCAGGCCCAGCAGCTCCGGCGGATCTTTTCCACCGAAGCCGAGGCCGTGGGCCTGATCCGGGAGGATGAATCATGATCTATACCGTCACCATGAATCCCGCGCTGGACTATGTGCTGCGTCTGGACGCCCTGGCGCCGGGACAGACCAACCGGGCCGTCCGGACCGATATTCAGTACGGCGGCAAGGGGATCAATGTGTCCAATGTGCTGAAAAATCTGGGGGTGGCCAGCGTGGCCCTGGGCTTTCGGGCCGGATTTACCGGGGAGGAGCTGGCCCGGGGTCTGGCGCAAATGGGCCTGAAAAGCGACCTGATCCCCCTTCCCGCCGGTCGGACCCGGATCAATGTCAAGCTGAAGGCCGGTTCCGAGGAGACGGAGGTCAACGCCCCCGGCCCGGAAATTCCGGCGGAGGCTCTTTCGGCGCTGCTGGAAAAGCTGGACCGTCTGGGCCCCGGGGACTACCTGGTACTGGCGGGCTCTCTGCCCGCGTCCCTGCCCCAGGACACCTACGGCTATCTTTTAGCCCGGCTGGCCGGCCGGGGGGTGGAATGTGTGGTGGACGCCACCGGGCCAAGCCTGCTCTCCGCCCTCCCCTACCGTCCCTTCCTGATCAAGCCCAACCGGAAGGAGCTGGAGGAGCTTTGCCGCCGGGAGGCAGTCAGCGACGAGGTGATCGCGGACTGCGCCCGCGAACTGCAAGCCCAGGGGGCCAGAAACGTCCTGGTCTCCCTGTCCGGCGACGGCTCGCTGCTCCTGGACGAGACGGGGGCGGTCCACCGCCTCTACGCCCCCAAAGGGCAGGTGGTCAACTCTGTCGGCGCGGGGGACTCCATGACCGCCGGTTTCCTGGCCGGATGGCTGGCCCGGCGGGACTATCGCCATGCCCACCGTCTGGGAGCCGCCGCCGGTTCCGCCACGGCTTTTTCCCTGGGCCTGGCCAGCCGGTTTGATGTGGAAAAGGTCCTGGAGCAAATCGAGGCTATGGAAAGGAGCCAATCTTATTTATGAAAGTTAAAGGCGTGCGTCTGTACGGCGCACATGATATCCGCCTGGAGGAATTTGAGCTGCCGGAAATCCGGGACGATGAAATTCTGGTCCGGGTGATGAGCGACAGCATTTGTATGTCCACCTACAAACTCCTGGAGCAGGGCAAGGCCCACAAGCGCTGCCCCCAGGACGTGGACGTCCACCCGGTCCTGATTGGCCATGAGTTTGCCGGCGATATCGTCCAGGTGGGGAAAAAATGGGCCCACGAATTTCATCCCGGCGAAAAATTCGCCCAGCAGCCGGCCCTGAATTACAAGGGCAAGCTGGACTCCCCGGGCTACTCCTACCGCTACTGCGGCGGCGCGGTGACCTACTGCATCATGCCGAACGAGGTGATGGAGCTGGGGTGCCTGCTCCACTACGACGGGGAGAGCTATTTTGAAGCGTCCCTGGGCGAGCCCATGAGCTGCATCGTGGGGGGCTACCAGGGGCTCTACCACACCAACAAGCTCAATCACGACCACGCCATCGGTCCCAAGCCCGGAGGGAATCTTCTGATCATCGGCGGCTGCGGGCCCATGGGTCTGGGCGCCATCGAGTACCCCCTGGCCCTGGAACGGAAGCCCCGGAGGATCGTGGTGACGGACGTGTCCGACCAGCGGATCGCCCGGGCCCAGGCCCTGCTGCCGGAGAAGGATGCGGCGGAAAAGGGTGTGGAGCTGCATTATGTAAACCCGAACAACTGTGCCGATCAATTTTCCCATCTGATGGCCCTCACCGGCGGGACGGGGTATGACGATGTGTTCGTCATGGCTCCCATCCGCTCCCTGGCGGAGCTGGGGGACCGGCTGCTGGCCTTCGACGGCTGCATGAATTTCTTTGCCGGGCCCACGGACAAGACCTTCTCCGCCAACATCAATCTGTACAACTGCCACTACACCAGCACCCACATTATGGGCACCACTGGTGGCAATACCGACGATCTGAAGGAGAGCATTGCCCTGGCGGCGGCGGGGAAGATCCGCCCGGCGGTGATGGTGACCCATGTGGGCGGTCTGGACGCCATTGCCGGCGCCACCCGGAACCTGCCCAACATTCCCGGGGGCAAGAAGCTGACCTACACCCAGTTCGATATGCCCCTAACCGCCATTTCCGATTTCCGCTCCCTGGGGGAGATGGACCCCTTCTACCGCACCCTGGCGGACCTTTGCGACGCCCACGGCGGCCTGTGGAATACCGAAGCGGAGCGCTTCCTATTTCAGCACTTTGGGGTAAAACCTCTCTGATAAGTTCGCTGTGCGCCCTGCACGCAATGTGCGGGGCGCTTGGTTTATATGTCGTCCCCGCATGGGACGCGGCACGCGAGAATAGGGAGTCGGGGGCTGGTACCTTTTTATTTTGGTACGGTTGTTTTTGGGGGTGCTACTCTGGCCTTTTCTGGGGGTCTGTACCTTTTTATTTCGGTGCAATTATATTTGTAAGTGCTCCCCCGACCCCTTCCGGGGGAGGTACTTTCTTGCCCCGAGCAAGAAAGTACCCAAAGAAGTCGGCCTAAGGGGCTCCGCCCCTTAGGTATCCCCGCCGGAAGTCCAACCCTTCTGCGCTGATTGCCGGCCCGGGGCATCCCCAGAAGAAGTGCGG
>CANQQO010000100.1 GCA_947625965.1 uncultured Oscillospiraceae bacterium | reverse complement strand
CTGCACACCCACTCCACCACCGGTCTGGCCTTCATGACCTACCTGAAAGCGGTGGAGGCCGGCGTGGACATCATCGACACCGCCATCTCCCCCTTCTCCGGCGGCACCTCCCAGCCCGCCACCGAGACGCTGGCCTACGCCCTCCGGCAGCTCGGCTACCAGGTGGACCTGGACGACAGCCTGACCAAGCAAATGGCCGACTACTTCAAGACCGTCCGGGATGCGTACATCAAGGACGGCACGCTGATGCCCAAGTCCATGGCCACCGACACCCAGTGCCTGACCTACCAGGTCCCCGGCGGGATGCTGTCGAACCTGCTGTCCCAGCTCAAGCAGATGAACGCCCTGGACCGGTTTGACGAGGCCCTGGTGGAGACTCCCAAGGTCCGCAAGGACATGGGCTACCCGCCCCTGGTCACCCCCACCAGCCAGATGGTGGGCGTCCAGGCGGTCCGGAACGTCCTGGACGGCCAGCGGTACAAGACCGTCTCCAAGGAGATCAAAGCCTACTGCCGGGGCGAGTACGGCCGCACCCCCGCCCCCATCGACCCGGAGATCCAGGCCAAGATCCTGGGGGACGAGAAGCCCCTCACCGGCCGGTACGCCGACACCTTGAAGCCCATCGTGGACGAGACGCGGCAAAAGCTGGAGGGCGTTGCCCGGAGCGACGAGGATGTGCTGAGTTATATCGCCTTCCCCAACCTGGCGGAGAAGTTCTTCGCCGAGCGGAAGGAAAAGGAAGAGAACATGGCGACCTACACCATCGTGGAAGCGTAAAAGGGAGGCCGTTTTATGAACCATACTGTTCTCCTTTCCGCGGCGGCGGCGGAAGGTCCCATTCTGGGGATCGCCGACGCGGCGGTGCTGGCCCTGCTGGGCTACGCGGTGGTGTTCTTCGGGCTGATCCTGCTGATGCTGGTGGTCATGGCCATGGGCCGGATCTTCACCTCCCTGGAGAAGAAGAACGCCCCGGCCCCCGCCCCCGAGGCGGCCCCGGCCCCCGCTCCCGCCGCGCCGCCCGCTCCCAAGCCCACCGCCCCCGGCTCCGCCGGGCAGCTCAAGCTCTACAACGTGGAGCCCAAGACTGCCGCCATGCTCATGGCCATCGTCGCCAATAAAATGGGCAAACCCTTAAACGAGCTGCGCTTCATTTCCATCAAGGAGGTCGAATCCAAATGAAATATAAAGTGACCCTGAACGGCCGCACCTACGAGGTGGAGGTCGAGGCCGGGACGGCCATGCTCCTGGACGAGTACGAGGCCATCGCTCCCTCCGCCCCCGCCGCCGCACCGGCCCCCGCTCCCTCCGCTCCCGCCCCGGCGGCGCCGGCGGAGAAGGCCGCCCCCGCCGTCACCGGCGCCGGCGAGCCCGTCACCGCCCCCATGCCCGGCACCATTCTGAAGGTCAACGTGGCCGCGGGTCAGGCGGTGAAGGCCGGGACCGTGCTGTGCATCCTGGAGGCTATGAAGATGGAGAACGAGATCATGGCCCCCAAGGACGGCGCCGTGACCCAGGTCCTGGTGAGCAAGGGTTCCACCGTGGACACCGGCGCGCCCCTGGTGGTCATCGGGTAAGGGGGGCGTCCCATGATCGACATTGGACAGATCCTCCTGAATTTGTGGAACAGCTCCGGTTTTTCCATGCTGTTCTCCGGCTTCCTGTCCCAGAACGGATGGCAGAATTTGGTGATGATCGTCATTGCCTGCGTGCTGCTGTACCTGGGCATTGTAAAGCAGTTTGAGCCCCTGCTGCTGGTGGGCATCGCCTTTGGCTGCCTGCTGACCAACCTCCCCGGGGCCGGGCTGTACCATCAGGAGCTGTGGGACGCCTTTATGGACGCCTCCAGCCCCGCCTATCACAGCTTCGGCGCCATCCTCCGGGACGGCGGCCTGCTGGATATCTTCTATATCGGCGTGAAGACGAGCCTGTACCCCTGCCTAATCTTCATGGGCGTGGGCGCTATGACCGACTTCGGCCCCCTGCTGTCCAACCCCAAGAGCCTGCTCCTGGGCGCGGCGGCTCAGATGGGCGTATTCGCCGCTTTCTTCTTCGCCGCCATTTCCGGCGACGTCCTGGGCTTCCTGAACAATCCGGCCCTGGTCTTCACCGCGCTGGAGGCCGCCGCCATCGGCATCATCGGCGGCGCGGACGGACCCACCGCCATTTTCCTGACCTCGATCCTGGCTCCCCAGCTTTTGGGCCCCATCGCCGTGGCGGCCTACTCCTACATGGCTTTGATCCCCCTGATCCAGCCGCCCTTCATGCGGATGCTCACCACCCCCGAGGAGCGGAAGATCAAGATGGTCCAGACCCGGAACGTCAGCAAGCGGGAGAAGATCATCTTCCCCATTGTGGTGACGATTTTCGTGGCGCTCCTCCTGCCGGACACCGCGCCTCTGATCGGCTGCCTGATGCTGGGCAATCTGCTGAAGGAGACGGGCGTGACCGATCGTCTGTCCGACACGGTGCAGAACGCTCTGATGAACATCGTGACCATTCTCCTGTCCACCGCCGTAGGCGCAACTATGGTGGGGAGCAGCTTCCTCCAGCCCAAGACCCTGCTGATCATCGTACTGGGTGTATGCGCTTTCATTCTCTCCACGGTTGGCGGTCTGCTGGGCGGCAAAGTCATGTGCTGGGCCACCCGGGGCAAGGTCAATCCCCTCATCGGCTCCGCCGGCGTATCGGCGGTCCCCATGGCGGCCCGTGTCGCCAACAAGGAAGGCCAGAAGGCCAATCCCTCCAACTTCCTCCTCATGCACGCCATGGGTCCCAACGTAGCCGGCGTCATCGGCTCCGCCATCGCTGCCGGTTTCCTCCTCTCCGTCTTCGGCTAAACAGCCAGTGGCGGCCAGTGGCCGCTGACAAAGCGTGCGCCAGCCTGGTGGAGATCGTTACACCTCCCGGGCTCGCTCGGTATCGTTACTGCGGGCGCGATAGCTGGTGGGTGTCGTTACCCTTGCCACCAGCCTGGTTTCGTTTTTGCGGAAGAGTGGGCGACCCTTTTTCCAGGGCGGAAGACTAGAAAAAACGGGGAAGTCTTCGCAAAACAGAAGTTTGCCAAAAGAACCTGGCACCCCGTAAAAGCTCCCAAGCGTGCCCGGATGGGTCCGCCAGGGTATGCGACCACAAAAAACGTCTCCGGGGCCCCGAAAGGGGCCCCGGACAGTGTTCCGTCCCTCGGTCCACCAGGCCCGGACGGGGGTCGCACCGCAATAGCTGTACAATCCCGCTAATCCTCCCCTGCACCGATTTAGAACCGCCCATTAGCGACGACTTTCAATCAGCGCAACGCACCGATTGGAACGCTGCACCGAAGGATTTGCACCGCCACGGTAGACGCTGCACCAGGGTCGGCCCAATGCGAGAGAAGGCCGTCGATAACCTCCGCACTTCTTCTGGGGATGCCCCGGGCCGGCAATCAGCGCAGAAGGGTCGGACTTCCGGCGGGGTTATCTAAGGGGTGGTGCTCCGCGCAGCGAATCAAAATGGATATGATCGCCGGGGGCGATCA
>CANQQO010000099.1 GCA_947625965.1 uncultured Oscillospiraceae bacterium | reverse complement strand
TGCACCGAAGGATTTGCAGAGCCACGGTAGACGCTGCACCAGGGTCGGCCCAATGCGAGAGAAGGCCGTCAATGCCCTCCGCACTTCTTCTGGGGATGCCCCGGGCCGGCAATCAGCGCAGAAGGGTTGGACTTCCGGCGGGGTTCTCCAAGGGGCGGAGCCCCTTGGGCCGACTTCTTTGGGTACTTTCTTGCTCGGGGCAAGAAAGTACCTCCCCCGGAAGGGGTCGGGGGAGCACTTACAATGATAATTGCACCAAAATAAAAAGGTACAGGCTTCCAGAAATGCTCTGGAAAACCCCTACTTCTACAACCGCACCAAAATAAAAAGGCACAGGCTTCCGACAAAATTCTCAGAGCGCCCCCGTTACCGGGCAAAAGGAATCGGGTAACGAATACAGACAGCCCCGTGCGCATTGGCTGCGGGCCCTGCCCGCCGGCGGCACGCCGCACGCCGCCCCCCGGCCGATGGGCCGGGGGGCTGACTTGTTCAATTTCCCAAATAAATCATCAGAACCGCAAGGTCCGCCGGACTCACCCCGGATATCCGCCCCGCCTGACCAAGGGAGCGGGGGCGGACCTCCGCCAGCTTTTGGCGGGCCTCCAAACGCAAGCCTTGGATCGACCCATAGTCGATCCCCTCTGGCAGCGCCCGGGACTCCTCCCGGCGGAATTGCTCCACCTGCTTCTCCTGCCGGGCCAAATAACCGGCATACTTGACCTGGATCTGTACCGCCTCCCGGATCACCGGGCTCAGGTCCGGCCGGTCCGGGTCAAAGGGCGCCAGGTCCCCATACTCCACCTGGGGCCGCCGCAGAAGGTCCGCCAGGCGGGCGGAGCCCGTCACCGGGGCCGAGCCCCGACGGGCCAGCATTTCGTTCAGAGCCTCGCTCTCCGGGACCCCGGTCCGTTCCAGGCGGCGCACCTCCTGGGCCGCCAACGCGTATTTTTCCTCCACCTGGCGGCGGCGCTCCTCGCTCACTAGACCGATCTGGGCCCCCAGGGCCGTCAGACGTTGGTCCGCGTTGTCCTGACGGTGGAGCAGACGGTACTCGGAGCGGCTGGTCATGATCCGGTAGGGCTCCTCGGTGCCCTTGGTCACCAGGTCGTCGATCAGGATCCCAATGTAGCCCATGTCCCGGGTGATCACCACTCCGGGCTTGCCCTGGACCCGCCGGGCCGCGTTGATTCCCGCCAGCAGGCCCTGGACCGCCGCCTCCTCGTAGCCGGAGGTGCCGTTGAACTGCCCCGCGCCGTAGAGGCCGGGCAGGAGCTTACATTCCAGGGTGGGGTAGAGCTGGGTCGGGTCCAGGCACTCGTATTCAATGGCATAGGCCGGCCGCATCATCTGGGCCGACTCCAGGCCGGGAATGGTGTGGAGCATCTGAAGCTGCACATCCTCCGGCAGACTGCTGGAAAGGCCCTGGATATACAGCTCCTCCGTGTCCAGCCCGCAGGGCTCCACAAAGAGCTGATGCCGGGTCTTGTCCGGAAAACGGACCAGCTTCGTCTCGATGCTGGGACAGTAACGGGGGCCAACGCCCTGGATGGTGCCGTCAAACAGAGGGGAGCGGTGGAGATTGGCCCGGATAATGGCGTGGGTGGCCTCGTTGGTGTAGGTCAGGTAGCACTGGGCCCGATTTTCCGGGGGCTTCTCCGTGCGGAAGGAAAAACCGGGACAGCGGTCGTCCCCCGGCTGGGGTTCCATTTTGGAAAAATCCACGCTCCGCCGGTTCACCCGGGGGGGCGTGCCGGTCTTGAAGCGCCGTAGCCGCAAGCCCAAGGCCCGGAGGCGGTCCGCCAGCCCCGAGGCCGGGTGCATCCCGTCGGGGCCCGAGGGGTAGACGCAGTCGCCAGTGATCACCGTGCTGTCCAGATAGGTGCCGGTACAGAGGACCAGGGCCCGCGCCCGGTACTCCGCCCCCAGGCGGGTCCGAAGGCCGGCGATTTGGCCATTTTCCAGGAGAATGTCCGTGACCATGGCCTGCTTCAGGTCCAGATTTTCCTGACATTCCAGGACGTGCTTCATGTGCTGCTGATATTTCCGCCGGTCCGCCTGGGCCCGGAGGGAATGGACGGCGGGGCCCTTCCCCAGGTTCAGCATCCGGTACTGGATGCAGCAGGCGTCCGCCGCCAGGCCCATCTCGCCCCCCAGGGCGTCCAGCTCCCGGACCAGATGGCCCTTGCCGGAGCCGCCGATGGCGGGGTTGCAGGGCATATTCCCCACGGCGTCCAAATTGATGGTGAAAATCACCGTCCGGCAGCCCAGCCGGGCCGCCGCCAGCGCGGCCTCGATGCCCGCGTGGCCGGCCCCCACCACCGCCACGTCATACTCCCCTGCGAAGTAGGTCATGCCTCCGCCTCCAAGGGATGGACAACGATCTCACAGCGGTGGATGGGCGTCCCCAAGGCGTAGAATTTTTCCTCGTAGCCCGTTAAAATTCCCACGGGGCCGTTGGCGTGGAGGTCGTCGGTGATCTGTTTGACCTCCAGGCCCAGGGCCCCGCACTCCTCCAGGGAGTAGGCGAAGAGGGGGGCGTTGTCGGTCTTGAAGTGGATCTCGCCGCCGTCCTTCAACGCCTGGGCGTAGAGGCGCAGAAAGCCCCGGCTGGTCAGGCGGCGCTTGGCGTTTTTCTTTCGGGGCCAGGGGTCCGGGAAGTTCAGATACATCCGGTCGATCTCCCCGGGGGCGAAGCACGCGGGCAGATTGGCCACGTCCATGTCCACAAAGAAGACGTTGTGCAGGTCCAGATCCCGGGCCTTCTCCATGGCCATGACCATGGCCTCCCGGCAGCGCTCCACCGCCACCACCAGCATTTCCGGGTTGGCCTGGGCGGTCTCCACGGTGAATTTCCCCTTGCCGCAGCCCAGCTCCACCCAGAGTTCGGCGCATTCCGGCATCAGGGAGCGCCAATTTCCCCGCCGGGCGGCGGGGTCCGCCACCTGCCAGGCCGCGCAGGCGGCCATGCGGGGCTCCAAATTCGGTTTTTTTCGCATTCGCATAGAAAAAGCCTCCGATAACGGCTGCCCCCGGGGCCACGGTCCATGGGGGATCCAATGCCCAAAAATAGGAGCGCCGTTCTTTGGCGACTATTATAACAAAAAAGGGGATGGGTGTCAATTCAGGCTTTTTACGCGCCCTTCGGAGGAAAGCGGAGCCCTTGACGCCGATCCCCGGATGTGCTATCCTTTTAGCAACGCTCAGCGAAGAGACAAATCGGGAATCGGGAGAGGTAGGAATATGGTATCATTAAGGCATTTTCATCATTCTGACGCCGCGATTTTATTGGAGTCCCAGAATATCCATATGTCCATGGAAGAAATTCAAGACATGATCTCCGATTGGAATCGGCTTTCGTTTCACGGCAAGTATTTTGAAATGTTCGCGATCATAAACGACGGCAAAATCGTTGGCACGATTTCTTTGAAACAGCTTTCCGACAGCGTTATTTCGATCGGTCCTGAGATCTTTCCGGCATTTCGGAGACAGGGGTTTGGCAAAGAAGCCATGCGGATCGCCCTGGACGCCGCGAAAAGGAAGGGGTACAGGATCGCCGCGCAGCAGGTGAAAAGCGACAATCATCCGAGCATCGCCTTGCACGAATGCTCATGTACGGTAAGGAAGCAAGCAACCGAAAACAAGAGATAGACCGCCAGCACTACACTATTCCGAACCA
>CANQQO010000098.1 GCA_947625965.1 uncultured Oscillospiraceae bacterium | reverse complement strand
GGTGGACCGAGGGGCAGCCACCGCCGTGGCCCACTCCGTGGCCACGGCGTGGTTCCTCTGGTGTCGCATACCCCGGCGGACCCATCTGGGCACGCTTGGGAGCTTTTACGGGGTGCCAGGTTCTTTTGCAGGCCCTCTATTCAAAATGGCTTACCCACTCCACCGCAAGAACGATACCGAGCAAAAGGGTCGCCCACTCTTCCGCAAGAACGATACCAGGCTGGTGGCAAGGGTAACGATACCCACCAGCTATCGCGCCCGCAGTAACGAAACCGAGCGAGCCCGGGAGGTGTAACGATCTCCACCAGGCCGGCGCACGCTTTGTCCGCGGCCACTGGCCGCCCGCTTTTTTCTTGATTTTTTATGGAAAAAGGGGTTGATTTTATCGGGAAGGGGCGTTATAATGTATAACTGCGTAAGCTAGACTGGAGGAATAGGAGGTGTAATCTATGCCCAACATCAAGTCCGCCAAGAAGCGGGTGGAGCTGTCCAAGGCCGCCTATGAGAAGAATAAGGCCGACCGGTCCGAAATGAAGACCATCGTCAAGAAGTTCGAGGCCGCTGCCGCCGGTGACGACCGCGCCGCCGCCGAGAGCGCTTACAAGCTGGCTGTTAAGACGGTGGACCAGGCTGTGAACAAGGGGATTCTCCATAAGAATACCGCTGCCCGGAAAAAGAGCAGCATGACCCTGAAGCTCAACAAGCTGGCCTAATCCGTATGAAAATAGCTCCTTCCTTCCCGGAGGGAGTTTTTTCATAACTACCCAAAGGAGGCGCCGCCGTGGCAAACCTGACCGATCCCATCACCTGCCTGCCGGGCATCGGCCCGACCAGAGCCAAGCTCTTCGCGCAGCTTGGCATCCATACCCTCCGGGACCTGATCTGCCACTTCCCCAGAGACTACGAGGACCGGACAAAACTCGTCACCATCGACCGCCTGGAGACCGATAAGCCCGCCTGCTTCCGGGCGACCGTCATGTCCGCCCCCAGGACCAGCCATGTCCGCAAGGGCCTGGACATCACCAAGGTCCAGGTGGCCGACCATACCGCCAGGCTGAGCCTCACCTTCTTTAACCAGAAATTCACCGCCGGTCAGCTCCAGTATGGCAGGGAATACGTGTTCTATGGCGCCGTTTCCGGGGATTTTATCGGCTATAACATGACCTCCCCGGTCTTCGAGGCCCTGGACGCCCCGCCGGTGGCCACCCGGCGGATCATGCCCATCTACCCCCTCACCGCCGGGCTGTCCAACGCCGTCATGGTCCGGACCATCGCCGCCGCCCGGAGCGTCTGCCCGGACCCGCCGGAGATCCTGCCGGCGGAGCTGCGGCGGACCTACGGCATCCTGGACGCGGAACGGGCCTACCGGGCCATCCATGCCCCCAGCACCATGGAGGAGGCCGCCATGGCGAAGCGGCGGCTCATTTTCGAGGAATTTTTCGTCTTCTCCGCCGGATTGGCTCTGGTCCGGGCCCTGCGGGAGGGGAAGAAAGTCCCCCCCTACGAAAATACCGACCTCTCCCCCTTCCTGGCCTCCCTCCCCTTCTCCCTGACGGGGGCCCAGAAGCGGGCCATCGGCGACATCATCCGGGACCTGACCCGGGGCAGTCCCATGAACCGCCTCGTCCAGGGGGACGTGGGCAGCGGCAAGACCATGGTGGCCGCCGCCGGGGCGTATCTGGCCGTCAAAAACGGCCGCCAGACGGCGCTGATGGCCCCCACGGAGATCCTGGCGGAGCAGCACTATGCCTCCCTGTCCCGTCTTTTCGGGCCTCTTGGGCTGCGGACCGCCCTGCTCATTGGCTCCATGACGGCCAAGCAGAAGCGGGAGACCCGGGCGGGGCTGGCCGGCGGCGAGATCGACCTCGTCATTGGGACCCACGCCCTGCTGTCTGACGCCACGGCCTTTCAAAATTTGGGCCTGGTCATTACCGACGAGCAGCACCGCTTCGGTGTGGCCCAGCGCTCCGCCCTGTCGGAAAAGGGGCGGGACGTTCATCTGCTGGTCATGTCGGCCACGCCCATCCCCCGGACCCTGGCCCTGCTGATGTACGGCGATCTGGAGGTGTCCGTGCTGGACGAGCTGCCCCCGGGGCGGCAGGCGGTAGATACCTTCCTGGTGGGGGAATCCATGCGGAAGAGGATCAACGCCTTCATCCGCAAGCAGGTGGCCCAGGGGCACCAATGCTATGTGGTCTGTCCGGCGGTGGAGGAAAACCAGGAGCTGGGCGTCAAGGCGGCCTCCGTCTGGGCGGAGACGCTGGCCCAGACGGTCTTCCCCGATCTGCGGGTGGAGATGCTCCACGGGCAGCTCAAGGGCGCGGAAAAGGAGGCCATTATGGCCAAATTCGCCCGGGGCGAGGCGGACGTTCTCGTCGCCACCACCGTTATCGAGGTGGGGGTGGACGTGCCCAACGCCACGCTGATGGTCATTGAGGACGCGGACCGGTTCGGCCTGAGTCAGCTTCACCAGCTCCGGGGGCGGGTGGGCCGGGGGGAGGCCAAGAGCTACTGCATCCTCACCACCCACAACCGAAATCCCGAAACTGTGGGGCGGCTGAAGGCCCTCTGTGCGACGAACGATGGGTTCCGCATTGCGGAGGAGGATTTGAAGCTCCGGGGACCGGGGGATTTCTTTGGCTCCCGGCAGTCGGGGCTGGTGGGGTTCCGGGTGGCCAATGTGGCCACGGACCTGGAGACTCTGCAACAGGCCCAGCAGGCCGCCGCCCAGTGGATCGACCGGCATGGGCAGGATTCCACGCCGGAGGCGGAGGCTCTGCGGGAGAGGATCGGGGAGCTGTTTGAGCGGACGGCCCCCACGCTGAACTGAACGTCCCCGCCCGGGACGCGCGGCGGCGTGAAAAAACACATCGGCGGGCAGAGATACCGCCGTTAAGGAGTAGATGGAATGGGTCCATATTTCGAAATAAAAAAGGAATTTGAGTCAAGGGCGGATTCAGAAAACGCGGCCGCTATGGCAAAGTATATGAAAGATCGGTTTGTTTTTTATGGACTTCCCGCTCCGAAAAGAAAAGAAGTTTATCATTCCTTTCTCAAATCAGAAAAGAAGTCAAAAAAGATAGATTGGGACCTTTTAGATAAATGTTACGAAGACGATCATAGAGAATTTCAATATTTCGTTTCTGATTATTTGATTGCTATGAGCAAGTTTTTAACTTATGACGATATTCCAAGAATAAAAACGTATATTAAATCCAAACAATGGTGGGATACGATCGATTTTTTAGCGAAAGTCATTGGAGAGATCGGATCAAGAGATAAAAGAGTTGGTCGTTTGATGATCGACTGGTCAACAGATGAAGATTTTTGGGTAAGAAGGATCGCGATAGAGCATCAGCTTTGCAGGAAGGAATCCACAGATACGGAATTATTGGAAATAATAATCGTAAACAATTTCGGAAGCAGCGAGTTTTATATCAACAAGGCGATTGGCTGGGCTTTAAGAGATTATTCGAAAACAGATCCAAAATGGGTGGAGGAGTTTCTCGAAAAATATAAAGATAAAATGGATAAATTAAGCAGGAAAGAAGCCGGAAAATACATTTAGCAGGTATACAAGTTTTACCGGTCTGTGCTGGAAAAATCATCCCATATTCATTTTTGAAAAACAACCGGCATTTTGCCCGCCGGCGGGACGTGGCACTCAAGAATAGGGAGTCGGAAGCCTGTACCATTTTATTTCGGTGCAATTGTTTTTGTGGGTGCTCCCCCGACCCCTTCCGGGGGAGGTACTTTCTTGCCCCGAGCAAG
>CANQQO010000097.1 GCA_947625965.1 uncultured Oscillospiraceae bacterium | reverse complement strand
CGCCGGCTGCGGCTGGAGAGCGATGAGAAGATCAGGGCCGACCGCAAGAAGCTGGAGCGCGGCGAGAAACGCATCGCGGAGCTGAAACGCTTATTCGTGAAGATCTACGAGGACAACGCCAGCGGACGGCTGAATGATGAGCGGTTCGATATGCTGAGCCAGAGTTACGAGGCCGAGCAGAAGCAGCTGGAGGCGGAGGTCGCGGCCCTGCGGAAAGAGATCGAGGTACAGGCAGAACAGAACGAGAGTATTGACAGGTTCATCCGGAAGGCAAAGAAGTACACCGGCATCACCGCCCTTGACGCCTACACGCTGCACGAGTTGGTATCCGCCATCTATGTGGACGCGCCGGACAAGAGCAGCGGCAAGCGGCGGCAGCACATCCACATCAAGTACGATGGGCCGGGTTTCATCCCGCTGGATGAACTGATGAAAGAGGAAACGGCGTGACCGAAGTCACGCCGTACCCCTTGAAAACACTGGGTTTTCCATTTTTACGCTAATACTGTTTTACGAGCAGCGGCCTTATCTGCGGTCTTTTTTGCAGGCAAAAAAGACATAACCTTCTTTGTTGCAAAACATCGCTATGGACCGGCGGCCGCTGCGCTTCCGACGGAGGACGCAGCCAGCCGTTGTATTGATTTCCGTATCGTATCCGCTCCCCAGTCGACCACCTCCCGCTGAGTATCCGGCTCCGCCCGGTCCGTTTTTCAACCGGCCCGGACGGAAATTTCCCTGCACAATGGTATAATTCACCTACTTTATAATATACCACCGCGCCCTTCGGATTGCAAGTGAAAATGCGTCTGCTGCCGTGGCCGTCCGCCACTTTGAGTATTGAATTTAATATAGCAGAAAAAATGTCTGAGGTGGAGAAAATGTAGAATTTGACAGATTTTTCGGTGAAAATGGATATCCGCCGGCCACCAAACCGCAGCCGGAGAACTCGGAAACGCTCTCCGCCCCGCTTTCCCTGATCACCCGGATGGGCAGGCGGGTGTGGCGCACCTTGCGTAAAAAACGGCCTGCCGCGGGAAAACCACGGCAGGCCGCAAAGGATATTTGGAAGACGTATCTGATATCAGCCGGGGCAGGGGAGGGGCGGAGTTCCGTCCGGCCGGTTTAATCGCCGCCCTTCTGCTTGGACAATATCTCGCTGAGCGTGGCGTACACGGCGGCGATCTCCAGGGGCTTGGGGATGTGGGCGTCCATGCCGGCCTGACGGCTCTTCTCCGCGTCCTCCGCGAAGGCGTTGGCGGTCATGGCCAGGATGGGGACGGTTTTGGCGTCCGGCCGGTCCATGGCCCGGATGGCCCGGGTGGCGGCGTAGCCGTCCATGCGGGGCATCTGGATGTCCATGAGGATCAGGTCGAAGTGACCCGGCTGGGACTGCCGGAAGAGGTCCACGGCCTGTTGACCATCCTCGGCCTCCACGATCTCCGCGCCGGTCTCCTCCCCCAGCAGCTCCACGGCGATCTCCCGATTGAGCTCGTTGTCCTCCGCCAGGAGGATGCGCTTCCCGCGGAAGTCGTACTCCACCCCGGAAGTGGTCAGGGCGGAGGCCGCCAGATTCCCGTCCCAGACGATGGGCCGGGCCCCCTCCACGGTGGAGAAAGGAACGCGGACGGAGAAGGTGCTGCCCGCCCCGAAGACGCTCTCCAGCTTCACGCTGCCGCCCATCATCTCGGTGAACCGCTTCACGATGGACAAGCCCAGGCCGGTGCCGCCGAACTGGTGGGCCACGCCGGAGTGCTCCTGTTCAAAGGCCAGGAAGACCTTGTCAAAATTCTCCTCCTTGATGCCCACGCCGGTGTCTGACACCTGGAACAGCAGCCAGAGGCGGCCCTCCTCCCGCTCCGCCTCGGTGACCCGCAGGGTGACCCTCCCGCCGGCGGGGGTGAACTTGATGGCGTTGGACAGCAGGTTGGACAGGATCTGATTCAGCCGCAGGGAGTCCCCCACCACCGTGTCGTCCACTTGGCCGGTGAGAACGGTGTCAAAGGAGAGGTCCCTGGACTCCGCCTGGGTCCGGTACACGCTGACCAGACTCTCCAGGAAGAGGCGCAGGTCAAAGGGCTCGCACTTCATCTCCAGCTTGCCGCTTTCGATCTTGGACATATCCAGCACATCGTTGATGAGGGCCAGCAGATGCTGGGAGGACAGGGACACTTTTTTCAGACAGTCGTCCACCTTGGCCGGGTCGTCCAGGTTTTGGCGGGCGATGGTACTCATGCCGATGATGCCGTTCATGGGGGTGCGGATCTCGTGGCTCATGCGGCTGAGGAATTCGCTCTTGGCCCGGTTGGCGCTCTCCGCCCGCTCCTGGGCGGCCACGGCGGTCTCGTTGGCCCGGACCAGGGCCCGGGTGTGCTGCTGGAGGTTGAAATAGTAGGCCAGGAACAGGATAGAGATGGAAACCAGGATGACCGCCAGCACCACCAGGGCGTTCCTGTTCAGCCGGCTGGTCTGGCCGGCCACCATCTGGTCGATCACCTCATAGGGGATGTCCAGGAGCATGAGCCAGTCGGTCCCCTCGATGGGGGCGTAGTACATGCACTGGAGGCGGCTGCCGGCGTGGAAGATGGTCATGCCCGGGGACCGGGAGGCGAAGTCAGAACGCACTTGGTCCAGAGAATAACCCTCGTTGAAAGCGGCGTAGGCCTCCAGCTTGGAGAGGATATTGGTGCCCGCCGGGAGGTCGTCGTTGAAGGTGTTGTGGATGATGAAGCTGCCGTCCTGGGTGACGATGCTGGCATAGGTCTGGGCCTCCGGGTTCTGGAGGGCCATACGGGAACTGAACGCCTCGCTGGTCAGACCGGCCAGCATGGCTACGAAAGTATTGTCCCCGAAGGCCACCGGGTCGATGGCGACCCCCATGACGATCATATTCTCACTGAGCAGCGCCTCGCTGTACGAAACCTGATCGCTCTCCCCCTGGAGCAGGTCGGCCAGGAAGCTGAGCCGGGAGGCGGCGGGCCGCACGCCGTCGGCGGCGTAGTAGAGCCCGCCCTCGTCCAGGAAAGCCAGGAACTGGAAGTCGTTGTCCTCCTCCGCCTCCGTCAGGAAAGCGGCCAGGGCATCCTGATCCGTCAGGTCCCCATCGTTCACGCTGCCGGCGATGGTGTGCAGGGCGGAGAACCGGGAGCGCAGGCCGGTGTCAAAGTGGCTGCCGATCTGGGCGGTCATCTCCCGCAGGTACATCCGGTTCAACTCCGCCCCGGAGGACAGGGTGATCTGGGCGGAGGACCGGATCAGCCAGCGGAAGCACCCGGCGCAGATAAGGAAAATCAGGGCGGTCAGCAGCAGATAGGGCAGGCGGGACCTCTTTTGCTCAGGCATCCCCGCTCACCACCTTGATGCGTCCCTCCGGCTGGGCAAAAATGGCCTCGCCGTTGTGGGTCTGGAAGTAGAGCTGGAGGGCGTCCCCGAAGGTCTTGTCTGTCTCCCGCACCAGCATGACGTCCTCCGCCAGGGGGGCGGTATCGCTGTACACGTTGAGCATGGTGAACCCGTCGCCGTTGTTGTCCAGATAGCCGTCCGCCCCGCACATGTAGGAGGTGACCGCGATGGTGTAGGTCCGGGACTCGTCAAAGTGGGAGCCGTCCGGAAGGGTGATGTCCAGCAGCTCCGCCGGGCGGTCCTCCGTGGGGGCGCGGTAGGCGTAGCACAGACCGGACACGTTCAGAAACCGGCCGCCGGGGATACCGTTCTCCTGGATGAGGTGGGTCAGGCCGTTGGAGAGCATCTCCCGGACCACGGAGCCCTTCACCTCCAGCACCACCATGGGGTTGCCGTAGGGGCACACCACGTCCAGGT
>CANQQO010000096.1 GCA_947625965.1 uncultured Oscillospiraceae bacterium | reverse complement strand
ATGCACTACTGGCGGTGTAAGTGCGACTGCGGCAGCGTGACGGTGGTGTCCCAGAGCAATCTCCAGTCCGGCCACACCACCAGCTGCGGGTGCGCCCAGAGGGAAACATACCGGGACAACCTGAAGCTGGTGGACGGGACCAGCGTGGTGATGCTGGAGAAGCGGATGAAGACGCCCATCAAGTCCAACACCAGCGGGTGCAGCGGGGTGTATTTCAGCAAGAAGAGCGGGAAGTGGAACGCTCAGATCACGTTCAAGGGAAAGACGTATTTTTTGGGCAGCTATCCGGTGTTCGAGGACGCCGTGAGAGCCCGCAAGCGGGGGGAAGAGATGTACGACTCTTTCCTAAATTGGTACTATAACGACTATCTGGCGGCCAAGGCCGGCGAGCCGTAGGCGGCTCCCGGCGGACGCGAAGAGGCGCGGTCAAACCGTTCGCGGTTTGGCCGCGCCTCAGTATGGCGGCTCGTCGGAGGCTGTTATGGACATTCGCTGACAATTCTGGTATCCTGTTATTGATACGGTACTGCGGCCGGCGTTGTTCCGGCAGGGAGGTGGACAGAGATGTACACATTTGAACAGGTGGCATCGATGTTGGATGATATTGTGGATGCGCTGCCGGATGACATCGTCTGCGGCCTCAACGGAGGTATCTATCTGCTGCCGGACACCCTCCGAAACAACAAGATCCCTGACCCGCACTACTTCGTGCTGGGGGAGTACCGGAGCCATCCCGTAATGGGACGCATGGTCTACCTGTATTATGGGTCCATTATGGCCGTATACGCCAATGTACCGGAAGATGAGCTGCGCAGACAGCTCGACAGGGTCGTGCGTCATGAACTCCGCCATCATGTGGAGAGCTTGGCAGGGGACAGGAGCCTGGAAATCGAGGATGAGCGATATATCGCGTCCGCCCTGCGGAAGTTGGGAAAGGCGGATACCGACCAACCGTCCCTGCCGCCGGCGGGACATCGAGGTGACGCCGGATGACGGGCAGGAGGAAAATTTCTGAAAAAGAGGCCCCATGACGGTTATCGTACCGTCACGGGGCCCTTTCATTTTCTTTTTGGCAGTTGCTTGCGGGTGAAAGAATATCTTTCCCGCCAAGTCGCGGGTCCACAGACCGGCAGGGCTTTCACTCGCCCTTCAACTCCAGATACAGAGATTTATACTGCTCTGCGGAGCGGTCCCAGGATACGTCTTTGTCCATGTCCCGCTGGACCATCTCGTCCCAGCACCAGCGGTTGGTGAAGTACAGGGTCTTGGCCCGGTTGATGGTGTCCAGCAGCAGTCCGGCGTCGTACCGGTCGAAGGTGAAGCCGTTGCCGGTGTTGGCGAACTGGTTGTAGGGCTCCACCGTGTCCTTCAGCCCGCCGGTCTCCCGGACGATGGGGACGGTGCCGTAGTGCATGGCGGTGAGCTGGGTCAGGCCGCAGGGCTCGAACCGGGAGGGGACCAGCAGGGCGTCGGCCCCGGCGTAGATGCGGTGGGCCCGGGTCTCGTCGTACATGATGCTGGAGCAGACGGCGCCCTTATAGGCGTTTTCGTAGTACCGGAAAGAGTCCTCGTACACCTTGTCCCCGGTGCCCAGCACCACGATTTGGGTGTTGCCGTCCATGATCTGAGGGATGATGGCGTTGAGCAGGTCCAGGCCCTTCTGGTCGGTGAGCCGGGAGATGAGGCCCAGCACGAACTTGTCGTCATCCTGCTCCAGGCCCAGCTCCTCCTGGAGAGCCCGCTTGTTCTCCTTTTTCCGGTCCAGCACGTTGGTGATGTCATAGTTGACGGGCAGCCGCCGGTCGGTCCAGGGGTCCCAGGTCTCGCAGTCGATGCCGTTGACGATGCCCCGCAGCTTGCCGGCGTGATACCGCAGGTGGGCGTCCAGGGTCTCGCCGTACTCCGGGGTCTGGATCTCCCAGGCGTAGGTGGGGCTCACGGTGGTGATGGCGTTGGTGTAGGTCAGCCCGCCCTTGAACATATTGGCGTCCACCCAGTTGGTGGTGAGGGCGTCCTTGTTGAACACGTAGTCGGGCAGACCGGACCAGTATTGGATGGTGGGGATGTTGTAGATGCCCTGGAACTTCAGGTTGTGGATGGTCAGGATGGTCTTGGCGGAGGCCAGCTTGGTCTGGTCGAACATGGTCCGCAGGTACACGGGCACCAGGGCGGCCTGCCAGTCGTGGCAGTGGATGATGTCGGGGATCCAGTCCATGTAGTTCAGCGCCGCCAGGGCCGCCTTGGCGAAGTAGCAGAACTTGGGGATGTCGTCCACCAGGTTGGTGTAGGGACTGCCCCAGCCGAAGAACTCCTCGTTGTCGATGAAGTCGTAGACCACGCCGTCCCAGACGTACTCCATGATGCCCACATAGTAGGACCTGCCGTCGGCGCAGAGGTCCATCTCAAAGGCGCCCCGGTAGATCATTTTCTCCTGGTACTCCCAGGGGATGCACTTGTAGCGGGGGAGGATGACTTTCACGTCGCAGTTCTGTTTCACCAGTGCCCTGGGCAGGGCGTACATCACGTCGCCCAGACCGCCGGTCTTGACGAAAGGATAGCACTCCGAGCCGATGAAAGCCACGCTCCGCCTGGGGGTAGAGCAGACCTCCGCTTGGGGCGCCTCCGGGGCGGCCTCCGCCGGAGCGGGGGCGGGCGTTTCCGCGGGGGCTTCCGCCGGAGCGGGAGCGGGCGCCTCCACGGCGGCTTCCGCCACAGAGGGAACGGGCGTCTCGGCGGGGGCTTCCGTCACGACGGGAGCGGGTCCCGCCGCCTTGGCTTTCCCGGCCGGCGCGGCCTTGCTTTTCCGCGCTTTGGGCGCTTTCGCAGGCGCCGCTTTTGCTTTGCCGGCGGCTGCCTTGGCGGCAGCTTCCGGCGTGGCCGCTGTCAGGTCCGTCTTCGGAGCCGCTTTTTTCCGGCCTGTGTTTTTTCCTGTCTTGTTCACTGCCATATGACACCTCCGAAATAAAACATGGTTAATTTTTCCCTATATTACTCTTTTATCCCATGGGATGCAATTTCGTATTTGACAGGATTATGTTCCGTATCCGGATTTTTTTTGGTCATTCTGAGGAAACTTCCGGGGGCCTCGGTATCGTTCCCGGTCAGGGGACCCTTGGCGGGCCTGTTTTTAACCCCATCATTAACTCATAACAGAGATTTAACCCGTTTTGACCCATAAAAAATGGAAGAAAACAGGACAGATCAGGACAGACCCTGACAAAGAGAAAAACCCCGAAAGCCATGAGGTAGTGCCTGATAAAGAGCGTGACGAAAACCAACAAATTATCAGGCAGTTGCCGAAAAAACAAGCCAAAGTGACAACAAAAACGTCGAAAATGCCACGACCGAAAGGCCGTGGCATTTTCGCGTCCAAAGGAGGATGCTCATACTATGTCGAATTTCAACTACTTCCACGGTGGCGAGGCCGAACAATTCAGCTTTTTCCGTATTCCCCGCGACCTGATGAAAGACGAGCGGTATCGTGGCTTGTCTGCCGAGGCCAAACTGCTCTACGGCCTCATGCTTGACCGTATGGGTTTGTCCCGGCAAAATGGCTGGCTGGACGAGGATGACTGCATATTCATCTTTTACACTGTTCACGAAGTCGAGGAAACGCTGTCCTGCGGCCACAACAAGGCCGTCCGGCTGTTGGCCGAGCTGGAGCAGTATGCGCTCATTGAGCGCGTCAGGCAGGGCCAGGGCAAACCGGCCAGAATCTACGTCAGGAACTTTGCCCCAGGGGGAACCGAAGAACAGACAGACGCCGAAGAATCCGACCTCAAGAGGTCGGAAAAATCGACCTGCAGCGGTCCCCTTTCCAAACTTCAAGACTTCCCAAAAGG
>CANQQO010000095.1 GCA_947625965.1 uncultured Oscillospiraceae bacterium | reverse complement strand
TCGCCCCATTAAGCGCCGAAAAGCCTTGCGGCGCAAGGCTTTTCGGGGACAATATCTTTTTTATTGTCTCTTGATGGCAGGGGCACAAGGACTTGAACCCTGAGCCTACGGTTTTGGAGACCGCCGCTCTACCAATTGAGCTATACCCCTATCTATTCTTCTATATAAAAGGGCGTGCCTGAACACTCTGGTGGGCCTTCAGGGATTCGAACCCGGGACGATCCGGTTATGAGCCGGAGGCTCTGACCAACTGAGCTAAAGGCCCGGAAATCTGCCGGGCTTTGGCCGGCCAAGATGTATTGTAGCATTTTTCTCGACGGCTGTCAAGAGAAATCTTTGAATTTGCCTCCATTTCCGATTTTTCGCCCTTCGGTTGGGGTATACTGGGAGAAACGCCTATTATCAGGGAGGGACTTCCATGTCACAGCACGAATCGCTCCGGGTCCGGGGGCGGAGATGGGTCAAATTTTTCGGACAGTATGTCGATGAGCGGCTCCATGGGCTGGATTTCAGCCTCTTTTACGTCAGCGACCTCCATCGGAAGGTGGACGAGTTCCATGGATACAGCATGACCGACGCCGGCGCTATGCGGAAAATGCTGTCCGCCGTGCCGGTGGCGCCGGCGGAGTCGGCGTTCCTGGACGTGGGCTGCGGAAAGGGAATGTGTATGCGCTGCGCCTTGGAGAGCGGCTATGCCAAGGTGGCGGGGCTGGATTTGGACGAGCATCTTCTGTCCATCGCCCGGCGGAATATGGAACGGCTAAAGCTGAACGCCCAGTGCATCCAGGCCAACGCCGCCGAGTTCCAGGGCTACGGGGACTACGACGTGTTCTACTTCTACAATCCCTTCGGCCGGTCCATCTTCCATCAGGTGGCGGAAAAGCTCATCGAGAGCCAGAAGACCCGGAACCGGGATATCTGGGTGATCTACTACCACCCGGTCTTCGGCGACGAGTTTGAAAAATCCGGCTACCTCCTCCAGAAGGAGCTGCCCGACACCACCCGGGACACCGTCACCCGGTACTATCTCTATCCCAAGGCGGCATAGCGGTGCAAAATGACCCCTCCCGGCGCCTTTTTTGGGCCGGGAGGGGGATCTTGCTTATTGGGCCATGGGCGCGGCGGCCTTGTACTTCCGGCGCTCATAGACGGCCCAGGCGATCAGAGCCGAAAGAACGGCCACCGCCGCCACCCCGGCCTCCAGGGCCATGATGAGGTGGTCGTTCTGCCAGATCTCCTCCGAGGTCTGCACCCACACTGGCAGAAGGTCCTTCCCGAGGCCGTACTGGACCCGGGAGACGCTGCCGTTTTTCCAGCGGTAGCGGCACAGGACGTTGCCGTCGCCGTCCGTGACCTCCCGCTCCGGGTAAAGATCGTCCTCCGACAGGGTGGTCCCGTCCTCCGGGGCGGGGGGTACCGCATTGCCGGAGTAGGAATCATCCCGCTCCACGGGCTGCTCCATATAGGCTTTGAAATCGTCCCAGTTTTGGAAGCTCCTGCCAAAATGGGAGCTGATGCTGGGCTGGCTCACGGCCACCGCCCCCTCGCCCGCCAGGGCCAGGACCAGCAGAACGGCCAGGGTGATGCACAGCCGGCGGCGGAGGGCCTTCACAGCGTCCGCGTGGGCCGGGGCGGGGTAGAAGCCCCGCTTCACCAGGGCGGCGTTGACACACCAGGAGACGAAGCCGCAGACCGCCGCCGCGATAACAGCGGCCGCCAGGCCCAGGGGGAACAGGCTCCCCGCCATCAGACCGGTGTAGGCCCCGTTGAGGCCCAGGGGCAGGCAGAAGGCCAGCAGGCAGGCGGTCACGCTGAGATTCCAGCCCAGGGTCTTCACCAGGCGCCGGCGGTAACCGCCCAGGGCCTCCGGGGAGATCAGGCTGTCCTCCGCGCCCCCCAGGGCCCAGAGGAAGACCCCCGCCTGGAACAAAACCGCGGCCAGGAAGAAGCAGCAGCCAATGAACAGGCCCAGCAGCCCCCGGTTAAAGGCGAAATTGCACAGCAGGGCGGCGATGAGGCCCAGACAGGACAGGCACGGTGCGATGAGACTGAAAATGGAATAGCGGTTTTCCAGGCGGCGGAGCAGGGCCTCCGCCTGGACCCGGGACCGGCGCTCCAAAGTCTCCGGCGCGGCCTGGCCGCTGCGGCGGCCCCGGAGCAGCTCGTCGGCGGTGACGCCGAAGATGTCCGCGATGGCGGGGATCAGGGTCAGATCGGGTACCGTCTCGTCCCGCTCCCAGCGGCTGACGGACTTGTCGGACACGCCCAGCATTTCCCCAAGCTGGGCCTGGGTCAGCCCCTTGGCCCGCCGCAGGGCGGCGATGAAGGAGCCGATGGTGGAAGAATCGTTGTTCATAAAATAACCTCCTTTTTGAACCGGCCGGCCCGGTTTCTGAGGCGATTCTATCAACCCGGGGGTGAGAATACCAGCCCTGAGAACGGAAATCGGCTCTCAGAGGGTGAGAATCCCCCCTTCTTTTGGCCGGATCTGCAAAAAAACGCCGCCGGGCGGGCCAGGGAGCGTTCTCCCCGACCCGCCCGGCGGCGGTCAGCCTACGTTACTCCGCCTTGACGGTCAGCACCTGCCGGCCGTTGTAATAGCCGCAGGCCTTGCAGGCCCGATGGGGCATAACGGGCTCCCCGCACTTGGGGCACACGGACACGCTGGGAGCGGAGAGCTTCCAGTTGGAGCCCCGGCGCTGATCGCGGCGGGCCTTGGACACTTTACACTTGGGAACAGCCATGATTGACACCTCCTTGGTCAAACTGCTTTACAGCATACATATTACTTCTTGAGCAGCCGCGCCAGGGCGGCCGTCCGGGGATCGGGCTCCCTGCCGCAGCCGCAGGGACCCTCGTTGAGGTTTTTCCCGCAGCGGAAGCACACGCCTTTACAGTCGGGCCGGCACAGGAGCTTCTGGTCCATGTTCAGGACCACCGCCGTGCGGACGATGTCCTCCAAATCGGCGCAGCCCCCCTCCAGGGGGAACACGCTTTCATCCTCCTCGTCGGAGGGATCGGCGGACAGCACCACGTCGATGGGGAAATCCACTTCCCGGGAAAAGTCGGCGGCGCACCGGTCGCAGACCCCGGTCAGCTCCGCCCGGATAACGCCCTTCATCACCAGGACGCCGGCGGTGTTCCGCACGGTCCCGGAGGCGGAGACGGGCCGGGGAAGGGGATTCTGGCCGCCGTAGTCCAGGCCGCTCAGGTCCACCTCCGTGGAAAAGGGCACGCTGGCGCCGGGCTGATCCAGTATCCCGGTGAGTTCCAGCTTCACGGCGATCCCCTCCCATAAGTCATGCCTAGCTATTATACTGTCTTTTTTCCCATTTGTCAAACCTTTTTTCAAGTTTTTCCAGGAGAAAGGACTGGAAAAAATACCCTTGACAAGAGTCGCTCTATTTGATATCATATTGATATCAAATAGAGAAAGCCGATCGTCGGCGCCGGCTGTTTTTCGGAGGGACGGCGGCGCGATCTGCCTATTCTGTAAGGGAAAGAGGTCCTAATTATGCTCAAGATCGAACATTTCACCAAGACCTACGGCCCCAAAACCGCTGTGGACGATCTGACGCTGCACATTGCCCCCGGGGAGATCTGCGGCTTCATCGGCCACAATGGGGCGGGGAAGACCACCACCTTGAAAGCCTGCTGCGGCGTCCTGCCCTTCGACAAGGGGGAGATCTATGTGGACGGCCACTCCATCCGATCCGACCCCATCGCCTGCAAGCGGGTACTGGCCTATGTGCCGGACAACCCGGATCTTTACGAATTTCTCACGGGTATTCAGTATCTGTCCTTTGTGGCGGACATCTATGAGGTCCCCAAGGCGGATCGGCAGGCCCGCATCCGGGAGTATGGGGAAATGCTGGGCATGACGGACGATCTGACGCTGCCCATCTCCGACTGCTCCCACGGGATGAAGCAGAAGATCGCCCTGATGGCGGCCCTGCTCCACGCGCCCCGGCTCATTCTCATGGACGAGCCCTTCGTGGGGCTGGACCCGGTGGCCTCCCATCAACTGAAAAACGTGATGTACCGGCACTGTGAACAGGGCGGGGCCATCTTCTTCTCCACCCATGTTTTGGAGGTGGCGGAAAAGCTGTGCCACAAGGTGGCGATCATCAAAAACGGTCGCCTGGTTGCCAGCGGGGAGATGGAGGCCGTCCGGGGACAGGCGTCTCTGGAACAGGTGTTCCTGGAGCTGGAGGGGCAGTCATGATCCGGGCGCTGATGTACGTCCGGTTCCGGGCGCTGATGGCGGCC
>CANQQO010000094.1 GCA_947625965.1 uncultured Oscillospiraceae bacterium | reverse complement strand
CCAGCTCTACGCCTGCGGCGCCGTGGGCGAAATGGTGGCCGATCTGGAGCGGGCGGGGAAGCGCCACGCGGTGATCACCGGCGTGGTGGAGGGAGGCGACCCCCACGCCCAGGCGGAGATCGAGGACTGGTGCCGGGCCGCCCAGGTCCGCCGCCGGTTCCGGGATACCAACCTGGCCCAGATCGGCCGGCCCTATCCCGGCATGATGGACCTGTATATCGACGAGACCAATCTCTACCACCGGATGTGGCTCTACACCAAGCAGTTCGACTGGGAGAAGATGTGGGCCATCGCCGACCACATCACCGACGAGGCCGCCATCCGGGCCAAGGCCCAGGACATTCTGGACACCTTCGACATCGAGGGCGGCGGGACCATCGAAAAGGTCTGGGACATGGCAAAATATGTGGTCGCTTTCGAGCAGTGGGTCAAGGACGAGAAGCTGGGCTTCGTGGCCTCCCACTACGACGGTTTTGCCCAGGGCGTGGCGGGCAAGCTGGACTCCATGCTGATCCCCGCTTTCTCCATGCTCATCAAGCAGGGCACCGCCTGCGCCGTGGAGGGGGACATCAAGGTGGCCATGGCTATGGGCATCCTCAAGACCATCGCCGGCACGGGCCAGCTTTCCGAGATGTACTCCATCGACTTTGAAAAGGACATCTGCATCATCGGCCACTCCGGCTCCGGCGACGCCGACATCTCCCAGGCCAGGAAACCCACCATGAAGATCGTCCCCGTGTTCCACGGCAAGACCGGCGGCGGATATCTGACCCAGTTCTATCCCCCCGTGGGTCCCGTGACCTATCTCGGCATCACCCAGGACCGGGACGGCCATTTCAAATTCGTGGCTGCCGAGGGCGTCAACGAGGAAGGCCCCATCTTCACCTTCGGGGACACCAATATGCGGACCCGGTTTACTTGCGGCGCCCGGGAATTTTGCGATAAGTGGAGCGAGGCCGGCCCCACTCACCACATGGCCGCCGCCGTGGGCCGTCACATCGACACCATTTTGAAGGTGGCCAAGATCTTCAACGTCCCCGTGGACATCATCACCCGATAATTTATAATAGGAGGATATGGCAATGAAAGTATTAGACGCGGAATTTGTTCAGGGCTTTATGCGAATGGCCCGCGACGGCTGGAAACAGGGCTGGCATGAGCGCAACGGCGGCAATCTGAGCTACCGCATCCGGCCCGAGGAGATCGAGTCCGTCCGGGAGGAGCTGTGCCCGGGACAGTGGAAGGCCATCGGCACCAGCGTTCCCAAGCTGGCCGGGGAGTACTTCCTGGTCACCGGCTCCGGAAAGTTCATGCGCAACGTCACCGTCAAGCCCGAGGATTCCTTCTGCATCATCGAGCTGGACCGGGCGGGGGAGAACTACCGGATCTGCTGGGGACTGGTCAATGGCGGCCGCCCCACCAGCGAGCTGCCCACCCATCTGATGAACCATGAGGTGAAGTTTGCCGCCACCGGCGGCAGGCACCGGGTCATCTACCACGCCCACCCCGCCAACACCATCGCCCTGACCTTCGTCCTGCCCCTGACCGACGAGGCGTTCACCCGAGAGCTGTGGGAAATGGCCACGGAGTGCCCCGTGGTGTTCCCGGACGGCATCGGCGTGGTGCCTTGGATGGTCCCCGGCGGACGGGACATCGCCGTGGCGACCTCCGAGCTGATGAAGAAATACGACGTGGCCATCTGGGCCCACCATGGCATATTCTGCTCCGGTGAGGACTTCGACCTGACCTTCGGCCTGATGCACACCGTGGAAAAGTCTGCGGAGATCCTGGTGAAGGTCCGCTCCATGCAGGACTACAAGCGCCAGACCATCCAGCCCGACGACTTCCGCCGCCTGGCCAGAGACTTCGGCGTGCAGCTTCCCGAGCGGTTCCTCTACGAAAAATAAAATAGAATAAACTGACCGGCATAGCCGTTTTTTCGGCTATGCCGGTCCTTTTATTCAGCGGGGGAGGGGGGCACTTGATTTTGCTGGAGAAACGCCAGAAGCGCGTCGGCGGGAACACCGTAGAATCGGGCGAGGCCGGCGGACAGAGCGTTGGAGTTCCGGTAGGCGGCCAGCTCCTCCTGGCTGGTGGCCTTTTCCGCGAACCAGAGGACGAAGGACAGAAAATTGGCGCTGGCCACATACCCCTCAAATTCCCCGCAGTCCGGGTACCGCTGCCGGTAGAAGCTCAGGAACGTACCCCGAAGGGTCTTGATCAGGTCCAGGTCGTCGATCCGCAGCCGCAGCATGATGGTGGTCACCTGCCGGAGATCCTCGTCGAACAGGCCCAGGGCGGCCGGGTCCCCGCCGGTACGGGCATAAAAGACTTCAAAATATGCCTTCGTCAGGTCTTCCGCCACGGTCCGGTTGATGGCCTCGGCCACCTCGTACTTGTCCCGGAAGTAGCGATAAAAGGTGGCCCGCTGGATATGGGCCTCCTGCAGGATGTCCCGGACCGTGACTTTGAGGAAGGGCCGGTCCTCCAGGAGGCGGACCATGGCGTCGCAGATGCTCTGCCGCATCCGCTTGTTGTGGGCCTCATATTGGCGCATTCCTTTCCTCCCTCCAGATTTTTTCTCTATTATAAATTTTTTAGAGGAAAAAAACAAGACTTTTTTCACATTTGTACAACAATTACAGATTTCGTGCCGCAAAATTAAGGTTTGCACATATTTTTTGCAAAATTGAACAATCTTAGCGGTTTTGTCTTTTGATATTTCTTAATAAAAATGTTATAATTTAGTCAAATCGCACAGCCGCCCGTGGGCGGGACTGTGGACCGCGCATATGCGGGAGATTCAGAAAGGAGAGACGCCAATGCGAAAGCAAACCCTACTCAATCATGGCTGGAAATTCACCTACCATGACGGGACCGTCCAGGAGGTGGATATCCCCCACACCTGGAACAACATCGACGGCCAGGACGGCGGCAACGATTATTTTCGCGGCACCTGTTCCTACCGCAAGACCTTCCCCAAGCCCGCGTTTGACCCGGAACAGGAGGTCGTGTACCTGGAATTCCGGGGCGTCAACGCTTCCGCCAAGGTGGTCCTCAACGGGACGACCGTCATGACCCACGACGGCGGTTATTCCACCTTCCGCGCGGATATCACGGCACTGCTGAAGGAGGAGAATGACCTCTACGTGGAGGCGGACAACTCCGTCAACGACCGGGTCTACCCCCAGAAGGCGGACTTCACCTTCTACGGCGGCATTTACCGGGACGTATATCTGATCGTTGTCAATAAGTGCCACTTTGACATGGACTACTTTGCCGGCCCGGGGATCGCGGTGACCCCCACCGTCAATGGCCAGGACGGCTCCGTCCGGGTCCAGACCTGGACCAACTGCGAAAAGGGAAAGGTCACCGTGCAGTTGCTGGACGACGCGGGCAGCGAGGTCGCCAAGGGGGAGGGAACCGACGTCACATTGACCATCCCCAAGGTCCACTTGTGGGACGGCGTGGAGGATCCCTACCTCTACACCTGCAAGGCCGTCCTCTCCGCCGGGGAGGAGGTCAAGGACGAGATCACCACGACCTTCGGCGTCCGCACTTTCCGGGTGGACCCCAAGGAGGGCTTCTTCCTCAACGGCCGGAGCTATCCCCTGCGGGGCGTTTCCCGCCACCAGGACTGGAAGGGCATCGGCAACGCCCTGACCAAGGCCCATCATGAGACGGATATGGCCATCATCAAGGAAATGGGCGTGAACACCATCCGCCTTGCCCACTATCAGCACGATCAGTATTTCTACGATCTGTGCGACAAGGAGGGCATGGTGGTCTGGGCGGAGATCCCCTACATCTCCGAGCATATGCCCAATGGCCGGGAAAACACCATTTCCCAGATGAAGGAACTCATTATTCAAAACTACAATCATCCCAGTATCGTCACTTGGGGCATCTCCAATGAGATCACCATCTCCACCAAGGACAAGGCCGATATGCTGGACAACCACCGGGTCCTGAACGATCTGATCCATCAGATGGACCCCACCCGGCCCACCACCCTGGCCTGCTACGCCATGTGCGGACCCTTCAATAAGGTCGCCCACCTGTCCGACCTGGTGAGCTGGAACCTGTACCTGGGCTGGTACGTGCCGGGACTGTTCCTCAATGACCTTTGGATCGACTTCTTCCATGCGGTGTATCCCAACCGGTGCCTGGGCTACTCGGAGTACGGCTGCGAGGCCATGACCAACCTCCACTCCAGCCACCCCAAGCGGGAGGACCAGACGGAGGAGTACCAGTGCGTGTACCACGAGTATCTGCTCAAGTGCTTTGAAAAGCGGCCCTTCATGTGGGCAACCCATGTCTGGAATATGTTCGACTTTGCCGCCGACGCCCGGGATCAGGGCGGCGAGCCCGGCATGAATCACAA
>CANQQO010000093.1 GCA_947625965.1 uncultured Oscillospiraceae bacterium | reverse complement strand
CTCTACAACCGGTACGGGAAGCCCCTGATGATCACGGAGAACGGCCTGGGCGCCTACGACACCCTGACCGAGGACGGGAAAATCCACGACAGCTACCGCATCGACTACCTCCGGGGCCACATCCGGGCCGTGAAGCGGGCCATGGACGCCGGGGTGGAGATGCTGGCCTACTGCCCCTGGTCCGCCGTGGACCTGCTGTCCACCTCCAACGGCATGGCCAAGCGCTACGGCCTCATCTACGTGGACCGCACGGATGACGACCCCAAAGACTGCGCCCGCATCCGCAAGGACAGCTTCTACTGGTACAAAAAAGTCATCGCCTCCCGCGGCGCCGATCTGGCGTAAGCCGGGCTGCGGCAAGAATATCCCCGGTCGGACCCTCCGGCCGGGGATGTTCTTTTGACAAAGCGTCCCATCTGTGCTATTTTATTGCCATACCCCGATCAAATTCAAGGCGGAGGTGCCGATCATGATTTTGGATCACAAGCGAAAAGACGACGGGCTGGATAAAGCCGCCCGAAAAGCGGAGATCAAGCGTCTGCGGGACATGCTGGTGGGCCAGCAGCAGGCCATACGGGAGGCCAAACTGCCGGTGGTCGTGCTGCTGGAGGGCTGGGACTGCGCCGGCAAGGGCAATCTCATCAACGAGCTCATCAGCGAGATGGACCCCCGGTTCTTCTCGGTGAAGAGCTTTGACCGGGTCCCGGAGAGCGAGGAGCGCTACCCGTTCCTCAAAAAGTTCTTCGACGTGCTGCCCGAGACCGGCAAGTTCCTGTTCCTGGACACCGGCTGGATGGAGGACACGGTGGGGAAATATCTCCGCCGGGAGATCCCCAAGGAGGAGTATGAGCGCCGGGTAGGCTCCGTGAACACCCTGGAGCGGCAGCTACGGGACAACGGCTACGTGCTGGTCAAGCTGTTCCTGCACATCTCCCGGGCCGAGCAGCTGACCCGGATCACCGCCCTGCGGGAGAACCGGGACACCCAGTGGCGCGTGTCCGGGGACGACCTGTGGCAGCAGCAGGAGTACGACCGGTTCTTGAAGACCTACGGCAAATTCATGGAGGCCACGGAGCAGGCCGCGCCCTGGCACGTGCTGGACGGGGAGAGCCGGAAAAAGGCGCTGTACGACGCCCTCCTGGCCATCACCGGCACGGTGGAAAAGGCCATCGAGGCCGGCCGGTACGACGGCAGCCCCATGGAGCAGGCGTTCCCGCTCCTGGGCCACCCCTCCCAGAAGGATGCGGACCTCACCGCCGCCATCAGCGAGGAGGAGTATAAGAAAGAGCTGAAGCGGCTCCAGAACAAGCTGGCCGCCCTCCACAACCAGATCTACCGGAAGAAGATCCCGGTGGTGATCTGCTACGAGGGCTGGGACGCCGCCGGCAAGGGCGGCAACATCCGCCGCCTGGCCTATCCCCTGGACCCCCGGGGCTTCGACGTGATCCCCATCGCCAGCCCCACGCCGGGCGAGAAGGCCCGGCACCACCTGTGGCGGTTCTGGACCAAGCTGCCCCGCAGCGGCCACGTGGCCATCTTCGACCGCACCTGGTACGGCCGGGTGATGGTGGAGCGCATCGAGGGCTTCTGCTCGGAGAACGAGTGGAAGCGGGCCTACGGGGAAATCAACGAATTCGAGCGGGAACTGACCGACTGGGGCACCGTGGTGCTGAAGTTCTGGATCCACATCGACCCGGACACCCAGCTGGCGCGGTTCGAGGCCCGGCAGAACACCCCGGAGAAGCAGTGGAAGATCACCGACGAGGACTGGCGCAACCGGGAGAAGTGGCCCCAGTACGAGGAGGCCGTGGAGGACATGCTGCAAAAGACCAGCACCACCTACGCGCCCTGGTACATCATCGAGTCCGTGGACAAGAAGTACGCCCGCATCCGCACCCTCCAGATCGTCACGGACGCCCTGGAGAAAGCGGTGGAGGAGAACGTGGTCCGCGGGATGAAGAGCGGAAAGACAAAGGAAGCGAAAAAGTGAGCCCCGGGCCGGGCGGCGGGATCATCCGCCGCCCGGCTCAATGCGGCAGGTCATGGACCCGGCGGCCCAAACGCCCCTCCGTATAACGGAAGCGGACCTGCCGGCGGAAAGTCAGACGCGGCGGACCGGGTCCTCCCCCGGGAGAGGCGCGTCCGCCACCGTGACCCGGCGGCCGTCCACGGCCACAAGGCCCTCCTGGCGCATCCGCCCCAGTTCCCGCATCATGGCGGAGCGGTCCGCGCTGATGTAGTCGGCCAGCGCGCTGAGGGAGAAGGGCAGGGTGAAGGCGGGGCCGCCCGCCTCCAGACAGCAGATGCGGAAGTAGCACAGCAGCTTGTCGCGGATGCTCCGGCGGCTGAGGATCTCCACCCGGAGGCTGAGCCGCCGGGTCTGCTCCGTCACCAGGCGAAACATGTTCTGGACCAGCTTGCTGTGGTAGCTGCACGCCTTCTCGCAGCGCTTCATCATGTGGTCGTAGGACATGAACAGCACCTCGCTGCTGCCGTCGCTGACCACCTCCAGGCAGTCCCCCAGGGCGGGCGTGAAGGCCAGCACCTCGCCGAACACGCTGCCGGTGACCAGCCGCTCCAGGATGGTCCGATTGCCGGCGTGGTCGAAGCGCACCACCGCCGCCGCGCCCCGGAGGATGACCCCCACCTCGCCGCCCTGCTCCCCGTAGGTGCGGATGGAGGCCCCCGGCCCGTACTGCCCCCGGTACATCCGGAAGCACCGGATCATGGCCTCCACCTCGCTGTCGGTGATGTCCCGGAAAAGCGCCAGGCCGTCGTAGGTCATACCGATCCCTCCTCACCCAAATGTTTCCTGACGGATACAAGATAAAGCGCCGCCCAGGCGGCGCGGGCACAAGATATAGGAAAATATTTTTTATATCTGTTGCAGTTGCAACACACATCCGCCCAAGAGCATGATATACTGTTTTCAGTCAAAAGTAAAGCGGTATTTATGAAGAGCCGCTTCGTGAGGAGGAAAACAACTATGATGCAGGTCAACGTCACCGGCGGGACCATCAGTTCCCAGGAGCGGGAGGCATATATCGCTCGCGCCAACAGCAAGTACCCCATCGGCAGCGTGGAGGCGCTGGACATCCATGTAGACGGGGACTATGTGGATCTCCGCTACCACCTGGTCCCCCGGCACTTCAGCCGCATCCGCCGGATCACCGGCTATCTGGTGGGCGACATGGACCGCTGGAACGACGCCAAGACAGCCGAGGAGGCCGACCGGGTAAAGCATATCTGATATTCACGGTATCATGAAGGGGACCTCTGAAGAGGCCCCCTTTTGCGCTTTCAAAAAGGCGGGAGGATTCGTTATGGCAAATAAGGGAAGAAGCGAGCGGGGACTGTTTGGCGGCTATGACCACTACGACGAACACGGAAAGAAGATCGGGCACAGTGAACCCGGCCTCTTCGGCGGATACGTGGATTACGACAGCAAGGGCCATAAGATCGGTCACTCAGATCGCAACCTCTTCGGCGGCCTGCGGCGGGAATGGGTTTGCAAAAAGGCGCAAGGTATGATACAATAAACGCCGAGAAATGCAAAGGAGGCTGTCCCGATGCTGCAAAAGCTGAAAAAATCCATTTGTCTGCTGCTCACCGTTGTCTTGGCACTTTCCCTTGCCTCCCCGGCGCTGGCTGCCGGGGTCACATACATGCCCGGGGTGACGGCGGAGATGTCCGACTACACCTACTGGGCCGCCCGCCAGGAGGACGCGCAGAAGGCGATCCTCACCCCGGCGGAGATCGAGGCCTTCAACGCCGACACCGCTGAGCGCAGCGGCACCATGGTGATGGATCTGACCACCGCCGCCCCGACTTTCGACGGAAAGGCCCGGAACGAGGCCATCCGCACCTCCGCCACCGCCGACGCCCAGTATTACTCCGGCTGGACCTACGGCGCCGACGGGAAGAAGATCGAGTGGTCCGGTTTCCAGGCCATGATTGACAACTGCATCGACCCACGGGCCACCACCACGATGCCGGTGCGCTACGGCGTGGCGGTGGAGCGCACTGTCTTACAGGTGTTCCCCTCGGACAGCCCCCTGATGGACGACCCCACCGACCCGGATTTCGACTACCAGGCCCTCAGCGCGGTCTGCGTCAACGACCCGCTGCTCATCTACCTGACCTCCGCCGACGGGAAGTACTACATGGCCCGCAGCCGGGACTGCTCCGGCTGGATCTCCGTGGAGGACGTGGCCCTCTGCGCCGATAAGGACGAGTGGCTGTCCGCCTGGGACCTGCCCCGCATCGTCTCCCGCTGGGGGGACGAGGGGGAGTACCGGGTCCGGTCGGCCAAGATGCTGGCCACTGTCCTCTACGGGATGCAGGGCACCCCCTACATCTACCAGGGGGAGGAGCTGGGCATGACCAACATCCGCCTGCCCATCGGGGCCTATGAGGACATCGAGACGAAGAACCTCTT
>CANQQO010000092.1 GCA_947625965.1 uncultured Oscillospiraceae bacterium | reverse complement strand
CTGTACGCCGGAGGCGCACAGCTCGCACTACTGCCGCCTGAGAGGTATTTTTTGCCAGGTACACGCCCTGGCAAAAATGATTGAAATGGGTTTGCCGTCTGCGGACGGCAAACTCGGAAAGGCGATTTGACAAAAGGAATGTCAAGGTTTGTCCCCGCAGCCGGTAGACTGCGGGGACGTTTTGCGGAAAGTTTAGGAAAGAAGAGAGGTAGAAAAGAGGACCAACGTGCTGAAGCCAGGCGGCTCACGGCTTCCGCCGGACTTCATGGTTATAGATTAACGGAAGCCTTTGAACGGGTCATGAAGAGGTTGAAAACAAATAATGAATTTTAAGCATCGCCGCGCAAGCCGCGGCTGTTTCTTTACCCCGCCGGGAACCGCAGCGTGACCTTGAACAGGTCCCCGTCCACCGTCAGGCCGAACTGGCCATGCTGAAGCTCCGTCAGGCTCTTGGCGATGTTCAGGCCCAGGCCGCTGCCGTCGGTGTTCCGGGAGGCGTCGTCCCGGACGAAGCGCTCCATCAGCTCCTCGCCGGTGTGGCGGAGCTGCTCCCGGCTCACGTTTTTCAGGGACACCCGGACCCACTCCCCCTCCCGGGCCAGCTCCACGTAGACCCGGGTCCCGGAGAGGGCGTATTTCACCGCGTTGCCCAGAAGATTGCTCAGCACCCGCCAGTACAGCCGCCCGTCCGCCAAGATCGGCATCTCCGCCTCCGGGGGGTCGAAGACCACCGACAGATTCGCGGCGGCAAATTTGTCGGCAAACTCGCCCAGGGCCTGGATCAGGGCCTCCTTGGCGTCCATTTTCTCGATCTGGGCGGCCATATTGCCGGTGGACGCCTTGCTCAGGTCCATCAGGTCGTCGATGAGCTTCTTCATCCGCTGGCTCTGCCGGTCCAGGACCTCCAAGTAGGTCGCCTGCTCCTGGGGGTCCTCCGTCTTTTGCAGCAGGTCTACATAATTGATGATGGAGGTCAGGGGCGTTTTGATGTCGTGGGAGACGTTGGTGATCAGCTCCGCCTTCATCCGCTCGGAGCGCATCTGCTTTTGCGCGGCCAGGATGGCGGTGTCGCTGAGGGCGTTGAGGGCCTGGGCAAAGTCCCGGAAGGAACCGATGAGGTTCTTCTCGCTGATCTTCGCGCTGAGCTCCCCCTGGCTCATCCGCTTGGCTCCCTTGAGGAGCAGGCCGAAGCTGTAGGCGCCGTAGACGACGACCGCGACGCACACCACCACCGCCCAGAGTATCCAGAACGGGTTACCCCGCCACCACAGCCTCCAGGCACCGATCAGCAGCACAAAGAACAGCCCCATGCCCACAAGCAGCCACTGAAAGACCAGGGGCAGCATCTCGTAGAGCCGGCGGAAAAACCGGCCCACGGCCCGGAAGCCCCCGCCGATCAGGCCCACCACGCCATGCTTCCAGAGCCATTTCAGCCCCCGCAGGGCAAGCCCCAGGCAGAAGCCCACGGCGCTGTGCCGCCACCAGTAGAGATCCTTCGCCTTGAACTGGGCCGCCGCCGCGAAGCAGAAGCCCACAAACAGCAGGCATCCGGCCAGGGCGCACACCCCCGCCAGGCTCAGGGCCCCGGCGTCGATGGGGATCGCATGATTTCCGTATTCCCCTAGGTAATTCAGGTCAAAGGCCGCTTCCAGCAGTCGAAAGAAGAGGTAGACCAGCCCGATCTCCGCCAGGCCCGCCCCCAGGGCGTACAGGTCCAGGGGCAGCCGGTTCAGTCCACCGGGGACGGTCTCCTCCCGGCCCTTCTTCCGGCCGGCGGCGCAGCACAGGTACACCGCCGTCACGGCGAACAGCAGCAGCCCCCCGATCAGCAGGCCGATGATCCAATACCGGCTGGCGACCACCATCTCCAGGGCCAGCAGGGCCAGATCCTGGAAGGCCGTCCGGGGCAGGTAGACCTCCACCCGGTAGTGCTCCTGGGTGATCACCTGGCCCACCCGGATGACGTTGACTTGGTCCAGCGTCTCGTCGTAATAGCCCAGGAGGAACACCCCCTCCACATCCTGAAGCTGCTCCTCGGTCAGCCCCGCCGTTGCGGGGGTCTTGCTGGGCATGGTCGCCTCCTGGGGCGACTGAACCTTGTAATCGTCCCGGTCCAGGGACGCGTCTGCGATGAAGGGATAATTCCCGCCTATCCAGAGCACCGCTCCATCCGGGGTGACCCAGCTCTTGTCTCCGTTGGACTCCACCTTCAGGTGGCCATAGAGGCCCAAATTGCGGTAGTAGACCCCGGTATAGACAAAGTCATAAACCAAGGGGAAGGTCTCCGTCCCCCGGGTGTCCGCGATGACCTTCCCGTCCGGGTCCGTGATCACATAGGCGCCGGAGGCGGGCTTCTCGTCCGGATCGTCGGGGTACAGGGCTTGCAACTGGTCCGCGCTGCAGGACCCCAGCTTTGCGGACAGTTCAGGTCCCAGCTTGCTGTAGGCCCAGGCGGACGCCAGCGAATACTGCCGGTCCTCCAGGACGGAGTCGGGGTCCGTATACACCCCCTCGTCGATCATATGCACCATCAGCAGCCCGCTGGCCAGGCTCACCAGCAGGGCGCAGGCGCACAGCAGCACCGCCAAAAATTTCATGGGAATGGAGTAGCGCATTTTATTTCCCTCCGTCCATTTTGTATCCCTGGCCCCAGACCACCTTCAGATACCGGGGCTGGGAGGGGTTGATCTCGATCTTCTCCCGGAGGTGGCGGATGTGGACCGCCACGGAGCCCTCGCTGCCCAGGGCCGCCTCCTGCCAGACCTCCTCGTAGAGGGCCCGGGTGGAGTAGACCTTGCCGGGATTCCGCATCATGATTCTCAGAATACTGTACTCCGTGGGGGTCAGGGAGATGGGCTCCCCGTCCACCGTGACGGTCTTGGACCCGTCGTCCAGGCACACGGAGCCCACGGTCAGGGTGTTGGGCCCCGCCACCCGGCTGCCCAGGAGGGCGTACCGCCGGAGATGGGACCGGACCCGGGCCAGGACCTCCACCGGGACAAAGGGCTTGGTGATATAGTCGTCGGCCCCCACGTTGAGGCCCAGGACCATGTCCTCCGTCTCGCTCTTGGCGGTGAGGAAGAGAATGGGCACATTGGAGATCTTCCGAATCTGGGCGGTGGCGGTGATGCCGTCCATCTGGGGCATCATGATGTCCAGGAGGATCAGGTGGATGTCCTCCCGCCGGACGATGTCCAGGGCCTCCTGGCCGGTGTATGCCTCGAAGAGGCGGTAGCCCTCCGGGGCCAGGTAGATCTTCAAAGCGTTGACGATGTCGGGCTGGTCGTCGCAGATCAGGATATTGTACATGGGGCGGCCTCTCTTTCTGAATTCTGAGCCTATTATAGCAAGGCCAAGTTTAAGAATAAAGTGGGAATTTCCTTAAGATTTCTTTAAGGTCCCCTTGCGCGGCGCTTCTTTTCCCGCTATAATAAAGGGGCGGCCGTGTGCCGACTCTGAACAAAACGGGGGACTGCTTATGCTGGAAGCCATTCAATCCTGGGGCGCCACGGCGGGGAGCTATCTGGTGGAAAATCTCATTCCCGCTGTCTGTATCACCGCTATGGGCCTGCTGGTCAACAACATCGTCCTGCGCCTGACCAAGAAGGCGCTCAGACGCTCCAAACTGGAAAGTGTGGCCCACAGCCTGATCGTCTCCGTGGTCCAGGCGGCGCTGGTCATCATCTTGGTGATCACGGTGGCCGCCAAGCTGGGCATCGACGTGTCCAGCATCGTGGCCCTGGCCAGCGTGCTGACCCTGGCGCTGTCTCTGGCCCTGCAAAACGCCCTGACCAACGTCATCGGCGGCTTTACTTTGCTCTATACCCACCCCTTCGCCTCCGGCGACTATGTGGAGATCGCCGGCCAGGCCGGGACGGTGCGGGAGATCGGCCTGGCCTACACGAAACTGGCCACCATCGACAACAAGGTGGTCTCCATCCCCAACAGCGCCGTGGTGGCGGCGGAGATCATCAACTTCTCCGAGGGGGGCATCCGCCGGATCGATCTGCACGTCTCCTGCTCCTATGACACCCCGGTGGACGAGGTGCTCTCCGCCCTTCTGGAGGCGGCCGGGGAGGGGGACACCGTGCTGTCGGACCCCGAGCCCTTCGCCGGCGTCCGGGAGTACGGGGACAGCGCCATCATCTACGAGTTACAGGTCTGGTGCTCCGGGTCCGACTACTGGCCCACCCTCTTCGGCACGAACAAGCGGATCAAAGAGGTCTTCGACGAAAGGGGCCTGGAAATGACCTACCCTCATCTGAACGTACATATCCAAGAAAAGACAAAATAAGGAGCTGCTATGGATCACAACACCTATGTTTCCCCCCTGTCCACCCGCTATGCCAGCCCGGAGATGCAGTATCTATTCTCCGAAGAGTTCAAGTTCCGCACCTGGCGGCGGCTGTGGATCGCCCTGGCCCGGGCGGAGATGGATCTGGGCCTGGACATTACCCAGGAGCAGATCGACGAGCTGGAGGCCCACAAGGACGACATCAACTACGAGGCCGCCCAGGCCCG
>CANQQO010000091.1 GCA_947625965.1 uncultured Oscillospiraceae bacterium | reverse complement strand
GGCCGACTTCTTTGGGTACTTTCTTGCTCGGGGCAAGAAAGTACCTCCCCCGGAAGGGGTCGGGGGAGCACCCACGAAAACAAATGCACCGAAATAAAAAGGTACCGGCCCCCACAACTCCCCCTCCCCCGCACCCGAAAAACCAAAGCAAGAACGTTGGCTCTGGGCAGCCCCCTCGCCTCGTTTATATAGATCGTCATCACCGTATAAACATTTATCTTTCATATACTTTTAAGGAGGAAAAAAATTATGAGTAAGATCATTGGTATCGACCTCGGCACCACCAATTCCTGTGTCGCCGTCTATGAAGGCGGCGAGAGCGTTGTCATTCCCAATTCCGAGGGCGGCCGTACCACCCCCAGCGTGGTAGCCTTCACCAAGACCGGCGAGCGTATGGTCGGCCAGATGGCCAAGCGCCAGGCGGTCACCAATCCTGACCGTACCGTGGCCTCCATCAAGCGCCACATGGGCGAAAATTACCACGTGAATATCGACGGCAAGGGCTACACCCCCCAGGAGATCAGCGCCATGATCCTCCAGAAGCTGAAGACCGACGCCGAGGCCTACCTGGGCCAGACCGTCACCGAGGCGGTCATCACCGTCCCCGCCTACTTCTCCGACTCTCAGCGCCAGGCCACCAAGGACGCCGGCAAGATCGCCGGCCTGGACGTGAAGCGGATCATCAACGAGCCCACTGCGGCGGCCCTGGCCTACGGCCTGGACAAGGAGAGCTCCCAGCGGATCATGGTCTATGACCTGGGCGGCGGCACCTTCGACGTGTCCATCCTGGACATCGGCGACGGCGTCATCGAGGTCCTGGCCACCGCCGGCGACACCCACCTGGGCGGCGACGACTTCGACCAGCGGGTCGTCAATTACCTGGTGGCCGAATTCAAGAAGGAGGAGGGCATCGACCTGTCCGGCGACCGGGGCGCCATGCAGCGTCTGCGGGACGCCGCCGAGAAGGCCAAGATCGAGCTTTCCAACATGACCACCACCGAGGTCAACATCCCCTTCATCACCGGCTCCGCCGACGGCCCCAAGCACCTCAACGTGCCGCTGACCCGGGCCAAGTTCAACGAGCTCACCGCCGACCTGGTGGAGAAGACCATGGGCCCCGTGCGCCGGGCCATGTCCGACGCGGGCCTGAAGGCCAGCGACCTGAATAAGGTCCTGCTGGTGGGCGGCTCCACCCGGGTCCCCGCGGTCCAGGAGGCCGTGAAGAGCATTACCGGCAAGGACGGCTTCAAGGGCATCAACCCCGACGAGTGCGTGGCCCTCGGCGCGGCCATCCAGGGCGGCGTCCTGACCCAGGAGGTCAAGGACGTGGTGCTGCTGGACGTGACGCCCCTGTCCCTGGGCATTGAGACCATGGGCGGCGTGTTCACCCGGCTGATCGACCGGAACACCACCATCCCCGTCCGGAAGAGCCAGATCTTCTCCACCGCCGCCGACGGCCAGACCACCGTGGAGGTCCATGTCCTCCAGGGCGAGCGGGAGATGGCGGCCTACAACAAGACCCTGGGCCGCTTCCAGCTCAACGGCATCGCTCCGGCGCCCCGGGGCGTGCCCCAGATCGAGGTCTCCTTCGACATCGACGCCAACGGCATCGTGAACGTCTCCGCCAAGGACCTGGGCACCGGCAAGGAGCAGCAGATCTCCATCACCGCCTCCACCAACCTGAGCAAGGAGGACATCGACAAGGCCGTCCGGGAGGCCGAGCAGTACGCCGCCCAGGACAAGGCCCGGAAGGACGAAGTGGACACCCACAACGCCGCCGACCAGGTGGTGTACCAGACGGAGAAGACCCTCTCCGACCTGGGCGGCAAGATCACCGACCAGGAGAAGTCCGAGATCCAGGCCGCCGTTGACAAGCTCAAGGAGCTGAACAAGGGCTCCGACATCGCCGCCATCAAGGCCGCCACCGAGGACGTTCAGAAGGCGTTCTACAAGGTCTCCGAGAAGCTCTACCAGCAGTCCGGCCCCCAGGGAGGCCAGAATGGTCCCCAGGGCGGTTCCAACGGCAAGCCCGGCGACGACGGCGTCGTGGACGCGGATTACGAGACAGTCGACTGATTTTCAACGATTCCCGCGAAACGAGAGGGGCGGCGCGGCCGTCCCTCCCGTTGGCGTTATTGTGAGGGGTAAGAAACATGGCAGAAAACAAGCGGGATTACTATGAGGTCCTGGGGGTGGAAAAGACCGCCAGCGCCGACGAGATCAAGCGGGCCTACCGGAAGAAGGCCATGCTGTACCACCCGGACCGGAACCCCGGGGACAAGGAAGCGGAGGAAAAATTCAAGGAGGTCAACGAAGCCTACGAGGTCCTCTCGGACCAGGATAAGCGCTCCCGTTACGACCAGTTTGGCTTCCAGGGCGTGGACCCCAACTTCGGCGCCGGGGCCGGCGGCTTTGGCGGCGGCTTCGAGGGCTTTGGCGGCTTCGGGGACCTGGGGGACCTCTTTGGGGAATTCTTTGGCGGCGGGACCGGCCGCCGGGCCTCCACAGCCAACGCCCCCCGCCGGGGCGAGAACGTCGTTACCCAACTGGCGCTGACCTTCGAGGAGGCGGCCTTCGGCTGTGAGAAGGAAGTCTCCGCCCAAAGGATCGAAAACTGCGCCGCCTGCAACGGCACCGGCTCGGCGGACGGGGTCTTGGAGACCTGCGCCAACTGCCGGGGCACGGGCCAGGTCCGGACGACCCAGACCTTTATGGGCATGAGTATGCAGTCCACCACGGTCTGCCCGGTCTGCGGAGGCCGGGGCAAGACCTTCAAGAGCCCCTGCACGACCTGCCGGGGCCGGGGCAAGGTCCGCCGGACCCAGAAGATCCGGGTCCACATCCCCGCCGGCGTGGACGAGGGCCAGAGCGTCCGAGTCCGGGGCGAGGGCTGTGTGGGGATCAACGGCGGCCCCAGCGGGGACCTGCTGGTCCAAGTCTCCATCAAGCGCCACCCGGTCTTCACCCGGGACGACGCCGACGTCCTCTGCGAGGTGCCCATCACCTTCACCCAGGCGGCCCTGGGGGCCCAGATCCAGGTGCCCACCCTGGACGGGCCGGTGACCTACGACCTGCCGGAGGGCACCCAGACGGGCCGGGAGTTCATTCTCCCGGGCAGGGGCATCCCGGAGCTGGGCAATTCCCGCCGCCGGGGCAATCACCGGTTCACGGTGGTGGTGGAGACGCCCACCCGCCTGAACCGAGATCAGAAGGACCTGCTGCGGAAGCTGGAGGAGAGTCTGGACGGCCGCTCCAGCCCCAAGCGGAAGAAGTTTTTGGGACTGTTCGACTGAGGAGGGGCCATGAAGCGCGGAGATTACATCAGTTGGGACGAATATTTTCTGGGGATCGCCATGCTGGCGGCCCGCCGGAGCAAGGACCCCAACACCCAGGTAGGGGCCTGCATCGTATCCCCGGACAATATCATCATCTCCACCGGCTATAACGGGATGCCCAAGGGCTGCTCCGACGACGAATACCCCTGGGACCGGGTGGGCGAGGCCACCAAGTATCCCTACGTGGTCCACGCGGAGCTCAACGCCATCCTCAACGCCAACGGCCGGGACCTCCGGGGGAGCCGCCTGTACGTGGCCCTGTTTCCCTGCAACGAGTGCGCCAAGGCCATCATTCAAAGCGGGGTGAAGGAGGTCTTGTACCTGTCGGACAAGTACGCCGACTCCATGGCCACCCTTGCCTCCAAGCGGATGCTGACCTCCGCCGGGGTGAAGTTCACCCAGCTCTTCCCCAAAACGGAGAAGATCGTCCTGGACCTGACCGCCGAGGAGCTTCGGGAGAAATAAAGCGGGACCGCTCCGGAACGATCTTCGGAGCGGCCGTTTGGGTCCTATCATAAAGTTCGATACCCGATCCGTCCAGGGCGCGGTGCGCCCTGGACGTTCGGTCATTCTTCGGCCTTTCCTCTGCCCCAACGGTCGGCGCGGAGCCCAAAAAAATTGCGAAACCCGCAGGGGCTGCCTGCGGGTTTCGCAACAAGAAAAGAGGAGAGGAAAATGAAAAAGAGAAAAGAAGCATATTTAGAACAGCCTGTTGGCCGGTTGGTCTTTACGTCTACATAATACGAGAAAATTGTGAAGAAAGAAAGGGGATATCTATTAAAAAATTGTTAAGTTATTTGAAGATATTTGCACAAAATTATTGTGACGGCGGGAAGCGGCTGTAGCTTTTCCCCGGCTCCGGGGTGACGCGGCGGATATTCGCCAGCTCGGATACCGTCACCAGGCGAAAGCCCTGGGCGATCAGGGTGTCCACAATGAAGAGGGCCGCCTCCACGGAGCTGTCCGACATATCGTGGAGCAGCACCACATCCCCGTCCTTGACCTTGCTCAGCACCGCCGCCTCCACCTCCTTGGCGTTGCCGGTGGCCCAGTCCCGAGGGTCCACGTTCCAGGTCAGCAGGGCCAGCCCCGCGTCCCGGGCCGCCTGACGGACCGCGTCCCCGGCCCTGCCCCCCGGCGGCCGGAGAAAAGTAGGCCGATAGTCCGATGGCAGGAGGGCCATGCAGTTTCCAATCTCCCGATCCAACTGGGACCGGGACATGGAGGCCATGGACTTGTGGGTGTACCCGTGGAGCCCCACCTCGTGCCCCTCCCGGAGGATCCGGGCGGTGATGTCGGGATACTGGGCCATTCGGTAGCCGCAGAGCAGAAAGGTGGCCTTTACCTGCCGCTCCTGGAGCCCGTCGAGTAAATGCCTGGTAAACCGGCCCGAGGGACCGTCGTCGAAGGTCAGCGCCACATATTTTTCCTCCGGCGCGGAGGCGGGCAGGACCAGCGCCAGGCACAGCAGTAGAGAGATCAGCTTCATTTTTATGACCATTCCTTTCCGCTGCGCTACAAGGCACCAAAGGAGATGAAACACAGGTGCCACTAACACAGC
>CANQQO010000090.1 GCA_947625965.1 uncultured Oscillospiraceae bacterium | reverse complement strand
ATGGTCATGGGCCGCCTGGGCAAGTTCTACGAGGAGAACTGCCTGATGCAGATGGAGTTCGTCAAGGAAAAGGGCGTCTCCGTTGAGAAGCACGTGGCCGCCGTCGCCAAGGAGCTGGGCGGCAAGATCCACGTCAACTCCTTCATCCGCTACGAGAAGGGCGAGGGCATTGAGAAGAAGTCCGAGGACTTCGCCGCCGAGGTCGCCGCTCAGATCGCCGGCGCAAAGGCTCAGTAAAATAGCAGATCGGAAAGATTTCGCGCCCCGGACCGTTCGTCCGGGGCGCTCGTATTCTTGATCGGCTATTTTTTAATAGTAGCAGCCCGCCTCCGCCAGACGCCCGGCCAGGGCGGCTACCTCCTCCGGAGCCGCTTCCAAAGGGAGGGGGAAGGAAAGAAGACCTCCCGCTCCCCGCTGTCCCGGAGCCTGGCCGCCAGGGCCTTCTAGGGCTCCCCCGGCAGGTACAGGTGTCAGATCGTCCTCCACGCCGCAGACCTCGAAGGGAGCGTCCAGACGCCCCTGGGGCAGGTCCAGGGCCCGCGCCCGGGAGAGCTGTGAGGCGGATCCCGTCTGGCTCCACCTCTACGCCGCACAGGCCCGGCAGGGTCAGCACCGGGATGGGGAAAACTACTTTTCCCACGCTCCGGCGGTAGTGGCCGTTAAAATAGCCCAGGGCGCATTTCCCAATAGGGGACAGCGCCGACGGGATGGCCCGGGCACGGGCGTCCAGACTTCGGTAAAAGTCGTTGAGGGCAGAAAGCTCCCTTTTCCGGCTCCTTTCCCAATGCGGCGCTTCGGTTGGACAGCGCCTTATGCCGCGAAAAACGCCACGGCGATCGCGCCGGGACCCACGTGGGTGCCTACGGTGGCGCCGACGGTCGTGATGGGCAGACGGTCTACCTGGCCCCGCCAGAGCTCGGCGCTGTCGGCAATGTACTTTTGCAGGAGATGGTCGGAGAGGCCCGAATAGGCCAGACAGTAGGGCATTTGGAAGTTGACGCCGCCGCACTTTTCAATGAGCTGGCGCAGGAGGTTGTTGCCCTGCCTGGAGCCCCGGGCCTTGCCCACCATGACCACCTCGCCATTTTCCACCGCCACCACCGGCTTGATGGAGAGCAGGGTCCCGGCAAGGGCCGTGGCGGGGGAGATGCGGCCCCCTTTTTTCAGGTATTCCAGGGTGTCCAGCAGGGCCAGGAGGCGGATATGCCCCCGCGTTTCCTCCAGCTCCCGGGCGATCTCCGGGGCGGAGAGGCCCTGGTCCCGGAGACGGAGGCCGTATTCGATCAGGACCCGCTCCCCCAGGGTGGCGTTGAGACTGTCCACCACGAAGACCTTTCCAGGAAAGTCCTGGGCGGCCAGGACTGCGCTCTGGTAGGTGCCGGAGAGCTTGGAGGACAGGGTCACCGCCACCACCGTGTCTCCCTTGGACACGGCCTGGGTGAAGGCGTCGGAGAAGGCGACCGGGGGGATCTGGCAGGTGGTGGGGAGGGCGTCGGATTCGATGAGCTTCTCGTAAAACTGCTCCACCGTCAGGTCCACCCGGTCGATATAGACCTCCTTGCCGAAAAGGATGGTCATGGGAAGCATTGTCATGCCCCGCTCCGCCGCCTCCTGGGGAGAATAGTCTGCGGAAGAGTCGATGAGGAATTGTACAGCCATGGGGATCTCCTTCCTTGTGAAACGGATAGGAGGATTATAAACGCAAATTGTTTATTTGTCAACAAGTTTTTGCAAGAAAGAAAGGGCGGCGGACTGGGCCGCCTGGCGGCAAGGCATCTCCTTCAAAAGGAAAGCGAAATGCCGGTCCCCTTCCGGGGACCGGCAAAGAATGTTATTCTTCCTCTTTCTTGGCGGCCTCGATGATCTTGGCCTGGTTGATCTTGGGCACTTCCTCGTAGCGCTCAAACTTCATGGTGAAGGAGCCTCTGGCCTGGGTCATGGCCCGTAGGTCGATGGCGTAGCTGCCCATCTCGGCCATGGGGACCTCGGCCTCCACGATGGCGTTGCCCTCGCTGTCGTGCTCCATGCCCATGACGCGGCCCCGGCGCTTGTTCAGGTCGCCGATGGCGTCGCCCATGTTGTCGGAGGGGACCGTCACCTTCAGAGAGGCGATGGGCTCCAGGAGGGTGGGGTTGGCGTTGGGGATGCCTTCCTTGTAGGCCAGGTTGGCGGCGGTCTTAAAGGCTACTTCATTGGAGTCCACAGGGTGGTAGGAGCCGTCGTACAGCACGGCCTTCAGATTCACCAGGGGGTAGCCCGCCAGGGGACCCTTCTGGACCGCTTCCCGCAGACCCTTCTCGACGGCGGGATAGAAGTTCTTGGGCACGGAGCCGCCGAAGACCTCCTCGGCGAAGATCATCTCTTCCTGCTCCTCCTGGGGCTCGAAGCGGATCCACACGTCGCCGAACTGGCCGGAGCCGCCGGTCTGCTTCTTGTGGCGGCCGTGGGCCTCCACCTTCTTCTTGATCCGCTCCCGGTAGGCCACCTTGGCCGGGGACAGGACCGCTTCCACGCCGAAGCGGGTCTTGAGCTTGGACACCAGCACGTCCAACTGCTGATCGCCGGCGCCGGAGATCACCAGTTGATGAGTCTCGGCGTTGTTGCTGATGGAGAAGGAGGGGTCCTCCTCGTTGAGCCGGTTCAGGCCGGCGGCCACCTTTTCATCCTGGCCCTTGGTCTTGGGGGCGATGGCCATGGAGTAGCAGGGCTCGGCATAGGGAATGGGAGGCTTGGCCACCACGTTCTTGGGGTCGCAGAGGGTGTCCCCGGTCTTGACCCGGTCCATCTTGCCGATGGCGCCGATGTCGCCGCAGCAAAGCTCCTTGGTCTCGGTGCTCTTCTTGCCGCACATGGTGTACAGACGGCCCAGCTTTTCATTGTCGCCGGTGCGGGAATTGACCATGGGGGTGTCGGAGGTGACGGTGCCGGAGAGGACCTTCACGAAGCTGTATTTGCCGTACTGGTCGGAGACGGTCTTGAAGACGAAAGCGGCGGGGGGACCGTTGGGATCGATCTTGAGGGTGGTCTCGGCGTCGCCGGCGGTGACTTTCACAGGCTCCTTCTCGGTGGGATCGGGCAGGAGGGTGAGGATCTTGTCCAGCAGGGGCAGGGAGCCCAGGCAGCTCATGGCGGAGCCGCAGAATACGGGCACCAGAATTCCCTCCAGGACGCCCTTGTGCATACCCTGGGCCATTTCCTCGGGGGTGAAGTCCTCGCCGCCGAAGAATTTCTCCATGAAGTCCTCGCTGGTCTCGGCGACGGCTTCCTTCAGCGCGTCGGTGATCTCCTCGATCTCGCTCTCCCGGTCGGCGGGGACGGGGATCTCCACCTGCTTGTTCTTCTGCATCTCATAAGCCTTGCCGTCCAGAATGTCGATGACGCCGGTGACCTTCTTGGCCCCGTTCCAGATGGGGACCACCAGGGGGGACACCCGGGCGCCGTACTTTTCCCGGAGGGCGGAGAGGGTGGCGGAGAAGTCGGAGTTCTCCTCGTCCACCTTGGAGACATAGAGGAACCGGGGCATTTTCCGGGCTTCGCAGTACTTCCATGCCTTTTCCAGGCCGACGGTGATCCCGTCCTTGGCGGAGCACACCAAGATGGCGGCGTCAGCGGCCTCCAGGGCCTCCATTACCGCGCCGGCAAAGTCGAAGCCGCCGGGGGCGTCCAGGACGTTGATCTTCATGCCCTTGTAGGACAGGGGGGCCAGAGCGGTGGAGATGGAGATATTCCGGCGGATCTCCTCGGGGTCGTAGTCGCAGGTGGTGTTGCCGTCTGCGTTCTTGCCGATGCGGTCGATGGCGCCGGTCATGTAAAGTAAGCTCTCCGTCAGGGCAGTTTTGCCGCTGCCGCTGTGACCGAGCAGGCAGACATTGCGAATGGCGTTTGCTGTGTACATAGTTTAACTCCTTTCGAGAGGCGCTGGCCTCCTTGCTGCGGCATTCCATGCCATAATAATGACATTATACACGAAGGCCCACAGGATTTCAATGCCCAATTTAGTGAATTTTCGTTTTTTTCAAAAAAACCGGCCCCGGTCTTTTAGACCGGGGCCTCCGCTTGCCAAAAAAGCCTCGCAGAGTTTGCCGTCCGCAGACGGCAAATGGATTTCAATCATTTTTTGCCAGGGCGTGTACCTGGCAAAAAATACCTCTCAGGCTGAGAGTGTGCGAGCCGGGGACAATGTCCCCGGCGAGTGCGCGGTTCAGCCTGCAATCTCCTCCAAATGGGAGCCCAGCGAAGCGGGTCCCATTTGGAAGGCTGTCAAAAACGAACGTTTTTGACAGCCTGAGGCCCCGGTCTTTTGGACCGGGGCCTGGGGACTGAAATATTACCGCTGGATTCGGCCGGAGCCGTCGCCGCCGGCCAGCTTTTCCACCTCGGGAACGGTGACCATGTTGTAGTCGCCCTCGATGGAGTGCTTCAGCGCGGAGGCCGCCACGGCGAACTCTACCGCCGCCTGGGTGGACTTGCCGGTGAGCAGACTGTAGATCAGGCCGCCGCCGAAGGAGTCGCCGCCGCCGACCCGGTCGATGATGTGCAGGTCGTATTTCTTAGAGAAGCAGTACTCCCCGGAGGCCACGTCGTAGAGCATGGCGCTCCAGCCATTGTCGAAGGCGGAGTGGCTCTCTCGGAGCGTGATGGCCACCTTCTCAAAGCCGAACTTGTCCGCAAGCTGCTTGGCGACGCTCTTGTAGCCCTCCCGGTTCAGGGTGCCGCCGTAGATGTCGGTATGCTCCGCCTCGATGCCGAAGACGTCCTTGGCGTCCTCCTCGTTGGAGATGCACACGTCCACGTACTGGCACAGCTCGGTCATGGCGGCCCGGGCCTGGTCCCGGGTCCAGAGCTTGCCCCGGTAGTTGAGGTCGCAGGAGATTTTCACGCCGTGGGCCTTGGCGGCCTTGCAGGCGTCCTTGCAGATCTCCACCACGTTGGGTCCCAGGGCCGGGGTGATGCCGGTGAAGTGGAACCAGTCGGCACCCTTAAAGATGTCGTCCCAGTCGAAGTCGTTTCTGTCGGCCTCCTGGATGGCGGAGTGGGCCCGGTCGTAGATGCAGACGGAGCCCCGCTGGGAGGCGCCCTTCTCATTATAATAGATGCCGATCCGGTCGCCGCCCCGGGTGATCTTGGAGGTGTCCACGCCGTAGCGCCGCAGGCTGTTCACCGCGGCCTGGCCGATGGCGTGGGCGGGGAGCTTGGTGACGAAAGCGGCGTCCATGCCATAATTGGCCAGGGACACGGCCACGTTGGCCTCGCCGCCGCCGAAGGAGAATTCCAGGTGGTCTGCCTGGACGAAGCGCTCGTAGTTATAGGGCTGGAGCCGGACCATCAGCTCGCCGAAGGTGATCACTCTCATTTTTATGACCATTCCTTTCCGCTGCGCTACAAGGCACCAAAGGGAATGAAACACAGGTGCCACTAACACAGC
>CANQQO010000089.1 GCA_947625965.1 uncultured Oscillospiraceae bacterium | reverse complement strand
GGGAGGTGTAACGAATACTGCCAGGCCGGCGCACGCATTGACTGCGGCGGCACGCCGCCTGGTGGCAAGGGTAACGATACCAGAGCGCTATCGCGCCCGCAAGAACGATACCGAGCGAGCCCGGGAGGTGTAACGAATACCACCAGGCTGGCGCACGCTTTGACAGCGGCGGCACGCCGCCCGCAGAACCTTTTTTTAGATTGGAGCATAGATTATAGGGCATTTTCAGAAAGGAGCGGGGCGGCGATGGGCGTCCTGTTGTGTGGGTTATGAAACGTATTTTGACACTGATATTGAGTATTTGTCTGATCCTGACGGCCTGCGGCCCCGGCGGAACACGGGACTCCGTCACCATCGCCGTGGCCGGGCCGATGACCGGCGACAACGCGGAGTATGGCCTGGGCTTCGCCAACGCAGCACGGCTCATGGCCCAGCAGTGGAACGAGCGGGGCGGCGTCACGATCGGGGACCGGCAGTACCGGGTGGAGATCGCCGTCTACGACGACCGGTCCGACTCCGACGAGGCCGCCCTGATCGCCGAGCGGATCGTCTCCGACCCGAATGTCTATGGCGTGGTGGGACACTTCGCCTCCGGCATCTGCATGGTGGCCGCCCCTACCTACCAGGCGGCGGGGTACGTGAACATCAGCCCCACCTCCTCCCATCCGGACTTCTCCTCCATCGGAGACTGCATCTTCCGGAACAACACCGTCATCTCCGTAGAGACCGGCACCGCCGTGGAGATCGCGACCCAGGACTTGGGGGGCAGGAAGATCGGCGTTTTGTCGATCGACACCGAGTGGGGCCAGTCCGCCGGGGAGGCCATGGAGGCCCATTTGGCCGGCTCCCAGGGGGAAATGGTCCTCCACCAGGTGGTCTCCCCCGAGGCTGTGGACTTCGCCACGGAGATCGCCAATTTTCGGGCCGCGGGCGCGGAGGTGATCCTGGTGGCCGGAATGTACGCCACCCTGGGACCTTTTGTGGTGGCCCTGGAAAATAGCGGCTACTGCCCCGCCGTGGTGGGCTGCTCCAACGCCTACACCGACAATATGCTCTCCTACGCCGCCCAGGCGCCGGATATCGACATCTACGCGCCCGTGTCCTTCTTCGCCGGGGACCCGGCGGCCAAGGAGTATGTGGACGCCTATACCGCAGCCTACGGGGCGGCCCCCTCCTCCCTGACCAGCCAGGCGTATGACTCGGTGGGGATCCTCTTGACCGCCATGGAGGCGGCGGGGAGCCTGGACCGGGCCGCCATCCGGGACGCCATGTACACCCTCCGCTATCCCGGCGTCACGGGCATGACCACCTTCGACCAGACCGGAGACGCCCAGAAGACCTTCACCAAGCTCACCATTCGGGACGGGGCCTGGGTGCTGATGGAGCCATGACCCTTTCCTCCGCCGTCAACGGCTTCCTCGGGGCCATTTTGGGGGGCCTGGCCCTGGGAATGGCCTACGGGCTCATCGCCGTGGGGTACAGCCTGGTCTTCGGCATCCTCCGGCTGGTGAACTTCGCCCATGGGGCCATCTACGCCCTGGGGGCCTACGGAGTGTTCTTCCTGACGAGCCGGGGCATGGGGCTTCTGCCCGCCCTGATCTTGGCCGCCCCGCTGTCCGGACTGGGGGCCTGGGCTGTGGAGAAGTGGGCCCTGGCCCCCCTCCGCCGGCGGGGAGCCTCCGGCATGGCCCAGCTCGTCACCACCGTGGGCGTCTCCTTCCTGGTCCAGAACACATTGTCCGCCGAGGCCGTCTTCGGCAGCGAAAAGCAGGTGTTCCCCTCCCTGAACGCGTTCGGGAGCGTCCAGGTCTTCGGCGTCACCATCCAGAGCAGCCAGATCATCATGTTCCTGGCCGCCATGGGGCTGCTCCTGGCCCTGACCTGGCTGGTCCAGGGGACCCGGCTGGGGCTGGCCATGCGGGCCTGCGCCCAGAACTTCCGGGCCGCCCGGCTGGTGGGGATCCCCGTGGAGGCGGTGGTGGGGCTGACCTTCTTCCTGGGCGGGGCCTGCGCCGCCATCGCCGGGACCCTGATCGGAGGGTACTACCAGGTCATCAGCCCCACCATGGGGTCCCTTATCGGGCTGAAAGCCTTCTCCGCCGCCGTGGTGGGCGGCATCGGCGTCCTCCACGGGGCCGTGGCGGGGGGATTGGTGGTGGGCGTCGGGGAGTGCCTGGCAGCCCAGTATTTGGGCAGCAACGTCCGGGACCCCATGGCCTTCGTCCTGCTCATCGCCATTCTGCTGGTCCGGCCCAGGGGCCTCTTTGGCCGGGAGGGGGTGGAGAAGGTATGATCGGACGTTTGGAGGAGCTGTGCTGGCGCTGGCGATGGTGTCTGGGACTGCTGTGGCTGGGGATCGCGGCCTCCCTGCCTATGTGGGGGCTGAGCCGGGTCCAGCTCCGGTTGATCTTGATGATCGCCCTCTACGCCATGCTGGGCATGGGCCTGGACCTGCTGGTGGGGGACACGGGGCTGGTGTCCCTGGGCCACGCCGGGTTCTACGCCCTGGGGGCCTATGGCTGCGCCCTGCTGCAGGTCCGGCTGGGCTGGTCCTTCTGGGCCGCTTTGGCGGGGGCCGGGGTCCTGACCGCCGGGGTGGGGCTGCTGCTGGGACTGCCGTCGTTGCGGCTGTCCGGGTCCTATCTCTCCATCGTCACCCTGGGCTTTGGGGAGATCGTGCAGATGGTCCTCAGGACTTGGGAAAGCCTTACGGGGGGCAACTACGGCCTCCGGGGCATCCCCAGGCCCACGCTCTTCGGCCTCGAGCTGACCCTGGCCAACGGAGGACTGCCGGCGCTGGCCCTGATCCTCGCCACCCTGACGGCCCTCTTCTGCCGGCGACTGCGGCGCTCCGCGCCGGGCAGAGCCCTCCGGGCCATAAGAGACGATCCTCTGGCGGCCCAGATGTGCGGCATCCCCGTGCCCCGGTGGAAGATCGCCGCCTTTGTGCTGTCGGCCCTGATCACGGGGCTGGCGGGGGGATTTTACAGCGCCGTCAACGGGTATTTGGAGCCCACAAACTTTCCCTTCAACACCTCCGTGGTGATTCTGAGCGTGGTGGTCATCGGCGGGGCGGGGACCGTGCGGGGGGCGGTGTTTGGGGCGGCGCTGGTGCAGCTTCTTCCCCAGGTGTTCCGGGGACTGGAACAGTGGCGCTTCGCCCTCTACGGGCTGCTGCTGGTGCTGGTCATGCGCTTCCGGCCCCAGGGGGTCCTGGGGTGGCGGAGCCGGGTATCCTACCGGCTGCCGGGAAAGGAGGGCCAATGTACCTATCCTGCCAAGGGCTGACCATGGCGTTCGGCGGCCTGACCGCCCTAAACGATGTGTCCTTTCAGATGGAACAGGGGGAGATCCTGGGCCTCATTGGCCCCAACGGGGCGGGAAAGACCACGGTCTTCAACCTGCTCACCGGCGTCTACGTCCCCCAGGCCGGCGTCATGACCTTCCGGGACCGGGACCTGGGCCGCCTCTCCCCCCGGCGGCGGGTCCGGGCGGGGATCTGCCGGACCTTTCAAAATCTGAGGCTGTTTTCGGGGCAGTCGGTGCTGGAAAACGTGCTGGCGGGGAGCTGCCTCCGGGCGGATTACGGCTTTTTCGACATGGTCTTCGGCACGCCCCGATACTTCCGGCGGGAGCGGGCTCTGGGGCGGGAGGCCATGGCGCTGCTGGAAAAGCTGGACCTGACCCCCTACGCCCACAGCCCCGCCGGCGCTCTGCCCTACGGCCTTCAACGCCGGACGGAGCTGGCCCGGGCTCTGGCCACGGGAGCGGAGCTGCTCCTGCTGGACGAACCGGCGGCGGGGATGAACGAGGAGGAGGCGGAGGCTCTGGGAAAGGTGCTGCGGGCCCTCCGGGAGGAGGGGAAGAGCCTGCTGCTCATCGAGCATCACATGAGCCTGGTCCTGTCGCTGTGCGACCGGGTCTGCGTGCTGGACCGGGGCCGGGTGCTGGCCCAGGGGCCTCCCGGGGAGGCCACGGCGGACCCGAAGGTGGCGGCGGCCTTCCTGGGAGGGGGCAGGGAATATGCTGGAAGTTGACGCCCTTTCGGTCCGCTACGGACCCATTCGGGCCCTGGAGGGACTGAGCCTGACGGTCGCCCCCGGGGAGATCGTGGCCCTGGTGGGGGCCAACGGGGCGGGAAAAACCACGGCGGTGAACGCCATCGCCGGGCTCCTGCCCTGTCGGGGGCGCGTCCGGTTTCAGGGCCGGGACATCGCCAACGAGAAGCCCCACCGGATCGCGGACCTCGGCATCCGCCTCTCCCCCGAGGGGCGGGAGGTGTTCCCCGAGCTGACGGTGGAGGAAAATCTCCGCCTGGGGGGCTTTTCCCTCCGGAAAGGGGCCCTGGCGGGGGAGCTGGAACGGGTCTACGGCCTGTTCCCCCGGCTCCGGGGCCGGAAGCGGCAGGCGGCGGGGACCCTCTCCGGCGGGGAGCAGCAAATGCTGGCCCTGGGCCGGGCGCTGATGGGACGGCCCAAGCTGCTGCTGTTGGATGAGCCCTCCATGGGCCTGTCCCCCCAACTGACGGAGCGGGTCTTCGGCCTTTTGGATACGCTGCGGCGGCAGGGGACGGGGATCCTGCTGATCGAGGAAAACGCCAAGCCGGCCCTGGCCCTGGCGGACCGGGCCTATGTGCTGGAGACGGGCCGGGTCGTGGCCTCCGGGGAGGCCCGGGCGCTCCGGGAGGACCCAAGGGTCCGCCGCGCCTACTTGGGAACGTGATGTGCCCTTCGGGCCCGCTTCCGAGCGCGCCCGAAGGGTTCCGCCGGCCAAAACGGTCAAGGGAAGAAGATCAGCCGTCCAACGCGGACTTCGCGAAGCCCGCACAGGATCATCAAGGAAGGAGCGAGCCTTTGGAAAAAACGGAGGATCGGACCGCTCTGGGGCGGTCCCACTGTGAGCATCGGGCGATCTGGCTGGCGCTGCTGGTGGAGGAGGCGGAAAAGCGGGGCCTGGACACGGCCTTCGCCCATGAGGCGGTCCGCCGCTGCGGCGCCTACCACGGCCTGACCAAATACGCGGGGAAAGAGGACCTGGAGGACTTTGCCAAGGTGCTGATGAACGAGGACGCCAAGGCCGTCTTTGAGATGGAGCGCCTCCCGGGGGAGGGTCTCCGGATCGATTTCCACTACTGTCCCCTGGTGGCGGCCTGGAAAAAGCTGGGGGTGCCGGCGGAAAAGCTGCCGGAGCTGTGCCGGATCGCCATGGAGGGGGACCGGGCCATCGCGGAAGAATGCGGCCTGACCTTCACCCTGGGGGAAACCATCGCGGAGGGGGCCCCCGTTTGCCAGCTCCTATTTGAATAGGACGACTGCCAATTCCCGTTTTCCGGGAATTGGCAGAACAACTTGTCAAATTGCCTTTCCGAGTTTGCCGTCCGCAGACGGCAAACCCATTTCAATCATTTTTTGCCAGGGCGTGTACCTGGCAAAAAA
>CANQQO010000088.1 GCA_947625965.1 uncultured Oscillospiraceae bacterium | reverse complement strand
CCCTTGGGCCGACTTCTTTGGGTACTTTCTTGCTCGGGGCAAGAAAGTACCTCCCCCGGAAGGGGTCGGGGGAGCACCTACAAAAACAATTGCACCAAAATAAAAAGGTACCGGCCCCCCGAAACGCTCCGGGATGCCCCCACAAAGATAACCGCGCCGAAATAAGACGGTACCGGCTTCCAATGTTAAGCGCCCCAACGCATACTATTTGAATCAATCCTTCTGAAAAGCGAAAAAACCGGCTGGAAAATAGGAAAAGCCCCATTTTCCAGCCGGATCATATTTCGGTTTTGAAAACGCTTACGTCGATGTGGAGTTGGACCGCAGAGTCACATCGTGATACCCGCCCTCCACAATGGAGGTCGCAGAGACCAGCGTCAGCTTTGCCTCCCGCTGAAGATCTTCAATGGTCGTCACACCGCAGTTGCACATCGTGCTCTTGACCTTGTAAAGACTGTTCTCCACATTGGTGTGGAGGGGCCCGGCGTAGGACACATAGGAATCCACCCCCTCCTCGAAGCTGAGCTTCGCGTCGCCACCCAGATCGTAGCGCTGCCAGTTCCGGGCCCGGTTGGAGCCCTCGCCCCAGTATTCCTTCATATAGACCCCGTTGACCAGCACCTTGGGCGTGGGTCCCTCGTCGAACCGGGCGAAATACCGGCCCAGCATCAGGAAATCCGCCCCCATGGCCAGAGCCAGGGTCATATGATAGTCGTGGACGATGCCGCCGTCGGAGCAGATGGGCACATAGATCCCCGTCTCCCGGAAATACTCGTCCCGGGCCGCCGCCACCTCGATCAGGGCCGTGGCCTGGCCCCGGCCGATGCCCTTCGTCTCCCGGGTGATGCAGATGGACCCGCCGCCGATGCCGACCTTCACAAAGTCCGCCCCGGCCCGGGCCAGAAACAGGAACCCATCCCGGTCCACCACATTTCCCGCGCCGACCTTCACATGGTCGCCGTAGCGCTCCCGAATCCAGGAGAGGGTCTTCTGCTGCCAGCAGGTGTAGCCCTCGGAGGAGTCGATGCACAGCACATCCGCCCCTGCCGCCAGCAGGGCCGGCACCCGCTGGGCGTAGTCCCGGGTGTTGATGCCCGCGCCCACCAGATAGCGCTTTTTGTCGTCCAGCAGCTCCAGGGGGTTGTCCTTGTGGGAGGCGTAGTCCTTCCGGAAGACAAAGTGGCAAAGCCGCCCCTCCTTGTCCACGATGGGCAGGGCGTTGAGCTTGTGCTCCCAGATGATGTCGTTGGCCTCGCTGAGGGTGGTCCCGGCGGGGGCCGTGACCAGGTTGGTCATGGGGGTCATGAAGTCCTTCACCTTGTCCTCCCGGCTCATGCGGGAGAGCCGGTAGTCCCGGCTGGTGACCAGGCCCCGGAGATAGCCGTTGGCGGTGCCGTCGTGGGTGATGGCTACGGTGGAGAAGCCGTTTTTGGCCTTTAGGGCCAGCACGTCGCCCAGGGTCGCCTCGGGGGTCAGGTTGGAGGCGGAGACTACGAAGCCGGCCTTGTGGCTCTTGACCCTGGACACCATTTTGGCCTGGTCCTCGATGGACTGGGAGCCGTAGATGAAGCTCAGGCCCCCCTCCTTGGCCAGGGCGATGGCCAGGGTGTCGTTGGACACGGACTGCATAATGGCGGAGGTCAGGGGAATATTCAAACTGATGGCGGGCTTTTCAAACCCCTTGCGGAACCTGGTCAGGGGGGTGCGGAGGCTCACCTTGTCGGGGATACAGTCCTCGGAGGTGTAGCCGGGGATGAGCAGGTATTCGCTGAAGGTGTGGCTGGGCTCCGGATAGTAGTAGGCCATGGGGGAGGTCCTCCTTCAAAAAAAGTAGGGATTTGTAGAATTATACCTCTTTATTATCACCGCTGTCAAGGAAATCTTTTTCCGGGCGCCCCTCGGGGTCCAAATGCTTAAAATTGCCCATGACCTCCCCCACCTGGGACACGGTGGCGAAGGTATTCGGGCTGCGGCGGATCAGATTCGCCACCACGGCGCTCTGGGTCTTGTTGACGATGCACACCAGGATATTGGTGGGCTTGCCGGAGTAAATGCCCTTGGCGGGGATCAGGGTGGCGCTGTGGTGGAGCTTCTGGATGATGTCCCGGGAAAGCTGCTCCGGCTGCTCCGTGATGATCTCATAGCGCAGGGCGCTGCGGCCGCTCTTGATCAGCCGCTCGGAGACGGTGGAGGAGGTAAAGCTGTACATGATGCACAGCAGCACCGGCTCCATTTTGAAGTCGTAGACGAAATAGGAGGCCACGGCCACCGCCACGTTCAGCAGGAAGATCTGCCCCATGATGGACTGCTCGGGCCGCCGTTTGTGGATGATGGCGGCGATAAAGTCGGTGCCCCCGGAAAAGGCGCTGGCCCGCAGGAGCATGGAGTAGCAGTAGCCGTTGATCACCCCGGCCACCAGGGGGCCCAGGATGGTGCTGGTGCCGTTTTCCGTCTCGTAGGCGAACTGGGACAGGTCCACCCGCCCCAGCACCAGCAGCGTCCCGGAGAACACCAGCACATAGACCATGCTCCGCACCGCCAGGGCCTTGCTGACGTGGCGGTAGACGAGGATGGCCAGAGGAATATTGATGAGCAGACTCAGATAGCCCACGCTGATGCCGGACAGGTACTGGATCATGGTGCAGATGCCGTTGAGTCCCGCGGGCGCGAATCGATTGGGGAAGACGAAAAGCTGGTAATTCAGGGCGCCCAGCAGCGCCACCGCCGCGATCATGAGATAGGTAATCGCTTTTTTCATTTGCATACGCCTCGCCTCCGTCGGCAGGACTGCGAAATTTTCGCGGCCGCCGGAGATAGCGGAGTAACTATAGCACAGCTTCTCTCCCCGGTCAACCAATTTCTATTTTTTCCAATTTTTTAGTAAAACCCCACAATTTCAGTTGCAAATGTTTTTGCATTGTGCTATAATCGGCGGCGGGCAGGCGGGCAGGGCCCGCCGCCAAAGCGCACAGGGCCCGCCGGGACCGGCGCGCGTTTCATGGAATCCGAATTTTAAGGTAAGGAGATACAGCTATGCTACCTCAGGAGAAGCTCCGCAACATCGCCATCATCGCCCACGTGGACCATGGCAAGACCACCCTGGTGGATCAGATGCTCAAGCAGGGCGGCGTCTACCGCGAAAATCAGGCCACCGTCGAGCGGGTCATGGACTCCGGCGACCTGGAACGGGAGCGGGGCATCACCATCCTGGCGAAAAACACCGCCGTCACCTACGGCGACTATAAGATCAACATCGTGGACACCCCGGGCCACGCCGACTTCGGCGGCGAGGTGGAGCGGATCCTGAAAATGGTCAACGGCGTCCTGCTGCTGGTGGACGCCGCCGAGGGCCCCATGCCCCAGACCCGCTTCGTCCTTCAGAAGGCCCTGGAGCTGGGCCACAAGGTCATCGTGGTGGTCAATAAGATCGACCGCCCCGACGCCCGGGTCCACGAGGTCATGGACGAGGTCCTGGAGCTCCTCCTGGACCTGAACGCCACCGACGAGCAGTTCGACTCCCCCACCATCTTCTGCTCCGCCCGCCAGGGCGTGGCCGCCTACGGCCCCGACGAGACGGGCACCGATCTGGCTCCCCTCTTCGAGACAATCGTCCGCTATATCCCCGCCCCCTCCGGGGACCCCGAGGGGCCGCTACAGCTTTTGGTGTCCTCCATTGATTATAATGATTACGTGGGCCGCATCGCCATCGGCCGCATCGAGCGGGGCGTGATCCGGGTGAATCAGGAGGTCTCCATCTGCGATTACCACGACGGGACGTTCCGGGAGCGGGGCAAGGTGGCCGCCCTCTACGAGTTCGACGGCCTGAGCCGGAAGCCCGTCCAGGAGGCCGCCGCGGGGGAGATCGTGGCCCTGTCCGGGATGTCCGACATCACCATCGGCCGGACCCTCTGCGCCCCCGACGCGCCGGAGCCTCTGCCCTTTGTAAAAATTTCCGACCCCACCATTGAAATGACCTTCTCCGTCAACGACTCCCCCTTCGCCGGGCGGGAGGGCAAATTCGTCACCTCCCGGAACCTCCGGGACCGGCTGGAGCGGGAGCTGCTGAAGGACGTGTCCCTCCACGTCACGGAGCGGGGCACCGACGCCTTCAACGTGGCGGGCCGGGGCGAGATGCACCTGTCCATTCTGATGGAGACTATGCGCCGGGAGGGCTACGAGTTCGCCGTGTCCACCCCCCGGGTCCTGACCAAGGTCATCGACGGCCAGGTCTGCGAGCCCATCGAGCGCCTGGTGGCCGACGTGCCCGAGGAGAGCATGGGCGCGGTCATTGAAAAGCTGGGCCGCCGCCGGGGGGATCTTCTGTCCATGACCCCCATGGGCAGCCGCTACCGGCTGGAATTTCTGATCCCCTCCCGGGGTCTTTTCGGCTACCGCAGCGAATTCCTGACGGACACCCGGGGCGAGGGCGTGATGAGCTCCGTCCTGGACAGCTACGCCCCCATGAAGGGCGAGATCGACCGCCGTCTGACCGGCTCCCTAATCGCCTTTGAGAGCGGCGAAGCCTGCGCCTATGGCCTGTTCAACGCCCAAGAGCGGGGCGTCCTGTTCATCGGGCCGGGCACCCAGGTCTACGCCGGTATGGTCGTGGGCATTTGCAGCCGGAACGAGGACATGACGGTGAATGTCTGCAAGAAAAAGCAGCTCACCAATATGCGCGCCGCCGGTTCCGACGAAGCGCTGCGTCTGACCACGCCCAGGGTCATGTCTCTGGAACAATGCCTAGAATTTCTCGCAGACGACGAGCTTTTAGAGTGCACTCCCAAGACTCTCCGAATTCGCAAGCGCGAACTTGACCACTCGGCCCGGATGCGCCAAGTCATGAAAAAACGCGCCGACGCGGCCAGTGGCCGCTGACAATGCGCACCGGGCCCTCTGGGGTCGTTACCCGATTCCTTTTGCCCGGTATCGTTACTGCGGGCGCGAAAGCGCTCTGGTGTCGTTACCCTTGCCACCAGCCTGGTGTCGTTCTTGCAGAAGAGTGGGCAACCCTTTTTCCAGGGCGGCGGGCGGCGTGCCGCCGCTGTCAATGCGCACGGGGCCGTCTATACTCGTTACCCGATTCCTTTTGCCCGGTATCGTTACTGCGGGCGCGATAGCGCTCTGGTGTCGTTACCCTTGCCACCAGGCGGCGTGCCGCCGCAGTCAATGCGTGCGCCGGCCTGGCAGTATTCGTTACACCTCCCGGGCTCGCTCGGTATCGTTCTTGCGGAGGAATGGGCAACCCTTTTTGAATAGAGGGCCGGTAAAAGAACTTAGCACCCCGTAAAAGCTCCCAAGCGTGCCCGGATGGGTCCGCCAGGGTATGCGACCACAAAAAACGTCTCCGGGGCCCCGAAAGGGGCCCCGGACAGTGTTCCGTCCCTCGGTCCACCAGGCCCGGACGGGGGTCGCACCGCAATAGCTGTACAAACCCGCTAATCCTCCACCGCACCGATTTAGAACCGCCCATTAGCGACCGCTCTCAATCAGCGCAACGCACCGATTGGAACGCTGCACCGAAGG
>CANQQO010000087.1 GCA_947625965.1 uncultured Oscillospiraceae bacterium | reverse complement strand
CAACCCTGGTGCAGCGTCTACCGTGGCTCTGCAAAACCTTCGGTGCAGCGTTCCAATCGGTGCGTTGCGCTGATTGAAAGTTGTCGCTAACGGGCGGTTCTAAATCGGTGCGGTGGAGGATTAGCGGTTTTGTACAGCTATTGCGGTGCGACCCCCGTCCGGGCCTGGTGGACCTGGGGGTAGCCACCGCCGTGGCCCACTCCGTGGCCACGGCGTGGTTTCTCTGTTATCGCATACCCCGGCGGACCCATCCGGGCACGCTTGGGAGCTTTTACGGGGTGCGAGGTTCTTTTGCAGGCCCTCTATTCAAAAAGGGTTGCCCACTCCTCCGCAAGAACGAAACCAGGCTGGTGGCAAGGGTAACGATACCAGAGCGCTATCGCGCCCGCAAGAACGATACCGAGCGAGCCCGGGAGGTGTAACGAATACCACCAGGCTGGCGCACGCTTTGACTGCGGCGGCACGCCGCCCGCACGTTGTAAAAAAACCGCCCCAGGTATTCCCAGGACGGTGCTACTAAGAGCCTATTTTATTAAATAGGGACGGGCTGCTTGGCGGAAAGCTTGGAAGGATTCTTCGTCACAGTCGGCACTCACCGTCAGAGGGGCGGTGCAGTCTAAACAAAACATCCCCATGAAACTTTTCCCATTGATCTGCTTGTTCCCGGCACCTACCAACACGGAAAAGGGACGGGTCGTCGCAAGGGATACAAAATTCTGTACATCCTGAACGGAGCGGAGCATGATCGTAAATTCCCGCATCGCCTCGCCTCCTCTCGGGAACGTAACCATTATAGCACGCTTTTTCGTTTTTTCAATGGGCGCTTTGGACAAACCTTACAAATTTTATCATAGAGAATTGGTGGATTTAACAATGACCTTTGCTTTCTATACCTTCGGCTGTAAAACCAACCAGTACGAAACGCAGGCAATGGAACAACTGCTCATCCAGAGAGGACATACCATCGGGTCCTTCGACGAGGACTGCGACGGGTACGTCGTCAACACCTGCTCCGTCACCGCCATGGCCGACCGGAAGAACCGGTCGATGATCCGCCGGGTCCGAAGGGAGCATCCCCAGGCCGTTTTGGCCGTCTGCGGATGCTATTCCCAGCGGGACCCCGAGGCGGCGAGAGAGCTGGGCGCCGACCTGGTGGGCGGCAGCGGCGACCGGGCGGGATTCGTGGAGGCGCTGATCCAAATCGCCCAGACCCGGCGGAGCCAGATCCTGGTGGATCGGGCCCTGGCCCGGCGAACATTCGAGCCCCTCCCCGCCGGAGGGCTGGAGTCCAGGACCCGGGCCATGCTCAAGGTCCAGGACGGATGCCGGAATTTCTGCACCTATTGCGTCATTCCCTACACCCGGGGCCCCGTCCGGTCCGCCCCGGAGGCGTGGGCGGCAGAGCAGGCCGGGGCCCTGGCCCGGCAGGGCTACCGGGAGATCGTCCTCACCGGCATCGAGATCGCCTCCTGGGGGGCGGATCTGCCTGGAAAACCGGGGCTGGCCCAACTGACCCGGGCCGTCTGTCAGGCTGCGCCCGGGTGCCGGGTCCGGCTGGGGTCCCTGGAACCCCGGTGCCTGACGGAGGAAGCCTGCGCCGCGCTGGCGGAAAATCCCAACCTCTGCCCCCACTTTCACGTGTCCATGCAGTCCGGCTGCGACGCCGTCCTCCGGCGGATGGGCCGGAAATATACCTGCCAGGAATACCTCCAAAGCCTGGAACGGCTGCGGGCCTGCTTCCCCGGCTGCGGCGTCACCACCGACATGATCGTGGGATTCCCCGGGGAGAGCGAGGCCGAGTTTGAGGCCAGCCTGGAGTTCCTCCGCCGGTGCCGCTTCTCCGCCATGCACATCTTCCCCTACTCCCGCCGTCCCGGCACCCCGGCGGCAGATCTGCCCGGCCAGCTCACCGCCCAGGAAAAGGCCGCCCGGGCCCGCCGCGCCGCCCAGGTCGCCGGGGAGCTGTCCCTGGAATACCGCCAAAGCCTGACCGGCACGGTCCAGACCGTCCTCTTCGAGGAGCCCGAGGGCCCCTACTTCACCGGCCACGCGGGAAATTACGTCAAGATCTACGCCCCCGGACAGGACCTCCACAACCAGCTCCGCCAGGTACAGCTCCTCGCCCCCTATGAGGACGGCGTCCTGGGGAGAATTGTCAACTAATTTTCAGAAAAAGGTTGACAATTCCCCGCCCTTGTGGTATGGTATCCCCGGAAGGGGGAATTTCCCATGAAACCGAAGGATCTGACCCTCTGCGGGGTCTTTGCCGCCGCCATGGCGGTGTGCGCTTGGATCAGCCTGCCCGTGCTGGACATTGCCTACACCATGCAGACCTTTGGGGTGTTCCTGACGCTGGAGACCCTGGGGGGCAGGCGGGGGACCCTCGCGATTCTGGTTTATCTGCTGGCGGGCGCTCTGGGGGCGCCGGTGTTCGCCGGGTTCCAGGGGGGCCTGGGGGCCCTGCTGGGAGTCACGGGGGGCTACATCTGGGGCTTCGCGGCCACGGCGCTGTGCTATTGGGCGGTGACCGCCGCCTTTGGGGAGGGCCTTCCGGCACGGCTGGGGGGCCTGCTGCTGGGGCTGGCCGCCTGCTACGCCCTGGGGTCGGGCTGGTTCCTGGCCCTCTATGTCAGCCGGGGGGAGGCCATTGCCCTGGGGGCTGTGCTTGCCAAGTGCGTCCTTCCCTACGTGGTCCCGGACCTGTGCAAGCTGGGGCTGGCGCTGGCGGCAGCCAGGCGTCTGCGGTCCGTAGCCGCGAAAATGTTTGCCCAATAGACGGCGGCTCGTTGAAAGTTTCCATGTCCCGTACCGATCGGATCGGAGCTTCTTTAGAATAGAAATCCCGTTTTCGCATAGATTGTCCTTAGGAGGGATGACGATGCAAAGACGGGATATTTTATGGATCTTGGCGGCGGTCTGCGCGCTGGCGGCGCTGGTGATGGTGCAGTTTTCCAGCATGGCCACGGTGGCGACCAGCTCCTGGGGTCTGAGCTTCCGCCAGGAGGGGACGCCCCCGGTGGGTCCGGCCAACGCCAGTACGCTGAAAAAGTATGACGCCGCCTATCTGGGCGACACAGGGCAGAAGATCCTTTATCTGACCTTCGACGCCGGCTACGAAAACGGCTGCACGGCCAAGATCCTGGACGTTCTCAAGGCCCACAACGCCCCGGCGGCCTTTTTCCTGGTGGGCAATTATATCGAGAGAAACGCGGATCTGGTCCGCCGGATGGTGGCGGAGGGGCACACCGTGGGCAATCACACGATGCACCACTACGACATGAGCAAGCTGGGGACCATGGAGGCGTTCTCCAAGGAGTTGACGGATCTGGAGGCCCTCTTCAAGGAGGTCACCGGCAAGGATCTGCCCAAATATTATCGCCCGCCCCAGGGGATCTACAGCCAGGAAAATCTGGAAATGGCCCAAAAGCTGGGGTACAAGACGGTATTTTGGAGCTTGGCCTACGTGGATTGGAAGCAGGACGATCAACCCACCAAGGAGGCGGCCTTTGCCAAGCTCCTGCCCAGGGTCCACAATGGGGCGGTGCTGCTGCTGCACTCCACGTCCCAGACCAACGCGGAGATTCTGGACGAGCTGCTGACGAAGTACGAGGAAATGGGCTACCGCTTCGGCAGCATCGAGACACTGTTCTCCCAGGAGAAGGGATAGCGCTCCCCGGCGGGCCGGAAACCCCATCGGCCCGCCGCGTACATAAAAAGTTTATAATCCACCCCCTTGACAATTTGTGGGAACGGTTGTATAGTATGGTTAGCACTCAGAAGAAAGGAGTGCTAAGAAGGGAGTTCGCCATGGAGCTTACCGAGCGGAAAAAAAAGGTGCTGCGGTCCATCGTTGACCTTTATATACACAACGCCGAGCCGGTGGGTTCCAAGGCCGTGGCGGAGCTGCCGGATATGAACTATTCTTCCGCCACCATTCGCAACGAAATGGCCGAGCTCACCGCCATGGGCTACCTGGAGCAGCCCCATACCAGCGCCGGACGGGTCCCGTCGGCGGCGGGGTACCGGCTGTACGTGGACGAGCTGATGTCCGATTACCGGCTGAGCCTGGACGAGACGCGGTCCATCAACACCGCCATCGAGGAGAAAGTGCAGCAGGTGGACAAGCTGGTGGAAAAGGTGGCTAGGATGGTCAGCCAGGCCACGTCCCTGCCCGCCATTTCCATGGCGTCCAGGCAGGCGTCCGTCTCCGTGAAACGCTTCGACCTGATCCAGGCGGGTCAAGGGAGCTTCATCCTGGTCGTCATGCTTTCCGACGACGAGGTGGTCAATAAGCTCATCAAGCTGCCCCTGGACGTTGCCGAGGAAGATGTGAAGCAGCTCATGACCGCGCTGAACGCGGCGGCCGTGGGGCTGACGGCGGCGGAGTACAGCCAGCGTCTGATGGAGCGGGTGATGGCGGCCGCCGGACCGGCGGCGAGTCTGGCGCCGGTGATCCTGGAATTTACGCTTCAGACCCTCCGCCGTCCCAGCGGCGCCGGGATGGTGGTGGCGGGGCAGCACCGGCTGCTGGAGCAGCCGGAGTACCGGGATGTGGACAAGGCCCAGCGGGTCCTGACCAGTCTAGACGAGGAGGCCCTGTCCAATCTGCCGGCGCTGATCCAGAACGAGAACGGCACTCAAGTCCTGGTGGGGCCGGAGAATGTGGCCCGGGAATTGAAGGATACCAGCGTCGTTGTGACGAAATTCGACATCGGCGACGGGATGCAGGGGATGATCGGCGTGGTGGGTCCCACGCGGATGGACTACGCCAAGGTGACGGCCCGGCTGAGTTATTTTGCGGAGAGTCTTTCAAAGCTCTTCTCGAAGCCGGAGCAGCCCCAGCTTCCCCAGCCGCCGAAGGAAGAAATCAAGGAGGCATAGAACGTGTCAAAGAAAAAACCGGAAAAAGAAAAACCGGCCCCCGCGCCGGAGCAGGGACCCGCTCCCCAGCAGGAAGCGCCCGCTCCTGAGCAGACGGCTCCCGCGCCCGAGGCGGCGCCGGAGGAGCCTCCCAAGCCGGACTGGGAGGAGAAATACAACAAGCTTTACGATTCCCATTTGCGTCTGGCTGCCGAATATGACAATTATCGCAAGCGCACCCGGAAAGAGCAGGAGCAGAGCTACACCAACGGCAAATCCGACACGATCCTGAAGCTCCTCCCGATCTACGACAATCTGGAGCGGGCTCTCAAGCAGGAGACGCAGGACGCCGCCTTTCAGAAGGGCGTTGCCCTGACCATGACGGAACTGATGAAGATCCTGAAGAGTCTGGGTGTAGAGATCTTTGGGGAGCCAGGCGACAAATTTGATCCCCAGCTTCACAACGCAGTCATGCACGTCGAAGACGACGCCCAAGGCGAAGGCGTGATCGTCCAAGTCTTCCAAAAAGGCTTCAAGCTAGGCGACAAAATCGTCCGCTTCGCCATGGTCCAAGTCGCCAACTAGCGGCCGGGCGGCGTGCCGCCGCTGTCAATGCGTGCGCCGGCCTGGTGGTATTCGTTACAACTCCCGGGCTCGCTCGGTATCGTTACTGCGGGCGCGATAGCTGGTGGGTGTCGTTACCCTTGCCACCAGCCTGGTTTCGTTCTTGCGGAAGAGTGGGCAAGCCTTTTTGAATAGAGGGCCTGCGAAAGAACCTCGCACCCCGTAAAAGCTCCCAAGCGTGCCCGGATGGGTTTGCCGGGGTATGCGACAGCAGAGGAACCACGCCGTGGCCACGGAGTGGGCCACGGCGGTGACTGCCCCCAGGTCCACCAGGCCCGGACGGGGGTCGCACCGCAATAGCTGTACAACCCCGCTAATCCTCTACCGCACCGATTTAGAACCGCCCGTTAGCACCGCACTCTCAATCAGCGCAACGCACCGATTGGAACGCTGCACCGAAGGTTTTGCAGAGCCACGGTAGACGCTGCACCAGGGTTG
>CANQQO010000086.1 GCA_947625965.1 uncultured Oscillospiraceae bacterium | reverse complement strand
GGGTACTTTCTTGCTCGGGGCAAGAAAGTACCTCCCCCGGAAGGGGTCGGGGGAGCACCCACAAAAACAATTGCACCGAAATAAGAAGGTACAGTCTCCCAGAAACATCCTGGAAAACACCTACGCCTACAACCGCACCGAAATAAAAAGGTACACCCTTCCGACAAACCTCTTTCTGCCCCGGAGTGGAACGAAAGGCACCCATTGGTTTTGGGATCATGCCTAAAAAAGCCGCCCCCGCCATTTTTAGCGGGGGCGTTAAAAAGAATTTCCATTAAGCTGCGGGGACATCCTCCGTCTCGTTCGGCAGCCGCTTCGCGACCACCACAAGACGCCCGTTGTTCAGCGTGTACTCACAGGTGGACAGACAAATCAAGTGATCCCCGTACTCGGCGGTCAAGCCGGTGTCATACATGGCCATCTGCTTCACGTCGGCGACGAAGCTGTTGAACGCCTCCTCGCTGCTGGCGTTGACGAACTTGTGGTAGGAATAGCCGCCCTGGCTGGAATAGCCAGAGGTCTTGAACACCGCGATGATCTGATATTGATACTTATTCGTCAGAGTCTCGATGGTGAAGGTCTGGTGATACTGCCAATACTCCTTGTCCGTAAAATTCATCAGACCGGCGAACATGGAGCCATCCTTCATGTTATGGCCGTAAATGGTCACATTGTCGGACTTCTCCAGGTCGCAGTCCTCCTTCAGATAGAGGCAGCCGGCGTTGGAGTAGGAGCCATAAAAGTCGGTATGTAGGTAGTAGTCCTTGGAATCCGGCCGCTGCATCAGCGGATAGGGATTCTTCAGCGCGTCAAAGGTGATGTAGCCGATGATATCCGGATTCAGCCGGTACAGCTCGGCCAGAGAGGCCCAAATGGTCATGTCTTTCCCGGTCTCCGGGTCTTCGATGGAGATGAGCTCATCCGGAATGGTCGGCTCTGTGGGGGCGTTAGTTTCGCCGGTGGGGTCGGAGCCATCGGTGCTGGCGGGGCCGGAGGGTGGGGTGGTCTGCCCCTGCTGGCCTTGGGTGCCGGTGGGATGGCGAAGACTGTTCAGTTCGTCATAGGTTTTCTGGGCGTGCACGGATTGGCCAATATAATCCACCAGAAAATATCCGCTGACCAGGAACACGGCGCAAAACGCCACTAACAAAAGGATGCTTAAAGTCCGCCTCATTACGTTTCTTTCCTCCCTTGTAGGTTCTACGTAAAACCGTTATCAAGTATAGCACAGGATAACCAAAATTTCAAGCGTGTTTTCGATAGTTTTCACAATGTTAAAAAAGAGGTACCCGGCGCCGTTGACCAGACGGCGCCGGGTTTTCAGAGAGAAAAAAGAGAGGTAAGAAAATGAAAAGACAGGAAATAATCACGCACTTGCTTTCTGTCTATAGTATACCCCGGGAGTATTAAAGAAGTAAGCGGGATTTTATTAAATAAATGTGAAGCTAGGAAAATTGCGACCCTCCAATTTGTGCATTTTGCACAGCTTCGGGGGACTGGAGAATGCAATATGTCCAAAAAATTCGTTTTTTCCCGGAAAACTTTGGCGCCGCCGGGGCTTTTCAGGGCTCCAAGTTTGGAGTATAATGGTGCAAAATCAGAAAAGGAGCCCGCCATGACCGCGAAAGACTACCGTACCCGCCAGCCGCTGCTGATCTTCCTTGGGTACTTCCGAAATCACCTGGGCCTGTTCGCCCTGGACATCTCCTGCGCCTGCCTCATCGCCGCCATCGATCTGGCTTTCCCCCTGATCACGCGGACGGCGCTGTATGAGCTGCTGCCCAACTCGATGTATCAGACCTTTTTTGCCGTTATGGCCGCCGCGGCGGTCAGCTATCTGATCCGGGCGGGGCTGTATTACATCGTGTGCTACTATGGCCACACCTTCGGCATCCGGGTGGAGGCGGACATCCGGGCGGACCTGTTCCGGCATATGCAGGAGCTGAGCTTCGACTTTTACGACAAAAACCGCACCGGTCAGCTCATGAGCCGCCTGACAGCGGACCTGTTCGACCTTACGGAGCTGGCCCACCATGGCCCCGAGGATCTGCTGACCTCCGTGGTCACGATTTTGGGGGCCCTGGTCGTGCTGGGGGGCATTGAGTGGCGGTTGACGCTGGTGGTGGCGGCCATGATCCCCATTTTCCTGGTGGTGGTCTTCTCCATGCGCCGGGATATGCGGGCCGCCTCCGCCGCCGTGAAGCAGAAGACCGGCCACATCAACGCCGAGATCGAGTCCAGCCTCTCCGGCATCCGCACCGCCAAGGCCTTCGCCAACGAGCCCGTGGAGGCTGCCCGGTTCTCCGCCGCCAACGAGGTCTTCAAGACCTCCAAGCGCCAGTTCCACAAGGCCATGGGCCGGTTCAACTGCGCCATGGAGTTTTTCCTGTCCAGTCTGAACGTGGTGGTCATCGGCTACGGCGGCTATCTGATCCTCCGGGGCCAGATGGACTACCGGGATCTGCTGACCTTCAGCCTGTACATCGCCACCTTTGTCTCCCCCATGCGGAAGCTGGCCAATTTCTCCGAGATGTTCGCCAACGGCTTCGCCGGCCTGCGCCGGTTCGTGGAGGTCATGGGCACCGAGCCCACCCTCCGGGACGCCCCCAACGCAAAAGTCCTGACCCAGGTCAAGGGCGCGGTGGATGTGCGGAACGTCCGCTTCTCCTACGACGGCAGGACCGAGGTGCTGAAGGACGTGAGCCTCTCCGTGGCGCCCGGGGAGACCATCGCCGTGGTGGGCCCCTCCGGCGGGGGAAAGACCACGCTCTGCCAGTTGATCCCCAGGTTTTACGACGTGACCTCCGGAGCCATCACCATTGACGGCCTGGACGTGCGGCAGGCGACCCAGCGGTCCCTCCATGAGAACATTGGCATCGTTCAGCAGGATGTGTTTCTCTTCGCCGACACCATTTTCGAGAACATCCGCTACGGCAAGCCCGGCGCCAGCCGGGAGGAGGTGGAGGCGGCGGCCAAAAAGGCCATGCTCTACGACGACATTCTGGCCATGCCCCAGGGCTTCGACACCTACGTTGGAGAGCGGGGGACCCTCCTCTCCGGCGGCCAGAAGCAGCGGGTGTCCATTGCCCGGATCTTTCTGAAAAACCCGCCCATTTTGATCCTGGACGAGGCCACCTCGGCCCTGGACTCGGTGACGGAGGCGGAGATCCAGCACTCCTTCGACGAGCTGGCCAAGGGCCGGACCACCCTGATCATTGCCCACCGGCTCTCCACTGTCCGGGGCGCGGACCGGATCGCGGTCATTTCCGACGGCAGGATCGCCGAGGCCGGGGCCCATGAGGAGCTGCTCCGCCGGAACGGCGTCTACGCCCGGCTCTACCGGACCCAGAACGCCCTGGCTCTGGAGGGGCGGTAATGGAGCTCCTGTACGAGGACGGGGAGCTCGTCGTGGCGGTCAAGCCCGTGGGCCTGGACGCGGAGGCGGCCTTTCCCCAAGCCCTGGCCGAGGCGCTGGGGGGCCGGATCTATCCGGTCCACCGGCTGGACAAGGCGGTTTCCGGGGTGATGGTCTACGCCCGGACGCCGGAGTCGGCGGCCCGGCTGTCCCGGCTCATCCAGTCGGGGCAGATGGAGAAGGAATACGTGGCCCTGGTCCACGGCGCTCCGCCGGAGACGGGGGCCTGGGAGGATCTGCTCTTCAAGGACAGCCGCACGGGGAAAACTTATGTGGTCCAGCGCCTCCGGAAAGGCGTCCGGCCGGCCCGGCTGACCTACCGTCTCCTGCGGCCCGGGGACCTGAGCCTGGTACGGATTCGGCTGGAAACGGGCCGGAGCCATCAGATCCGGGTCCAGTTTGCCAGCCGGGGCTATCCCCTGGCCGGGGACCGGCGCTATGGGGCGAAGGACGGGTACCCGTCGCCCATGCTCTTCTGCTGCCGGCTGGCCTTCCAGCACCGGGGAGAGCGGAGGGTATTTGAAAAGCTGCCCGCATGGGCGGAATAGCTTCGTTTTTTCAAAACGATCCGGCTGAAAAGGGGGAAATTCCTCTTTTTCAGCCGGATTATCGCATTTTTAGTATGGGACGCGGCTTCGCGTTTCGCGCCGGGCCTTTACGTTTTCGTCTCCTCCGCCGGGGGGATCTGGAGGCCCGTCAGCTTCACGGTGAGCAGCTTGTAGAGGACGGAGCTTACGGCGCTGTGGAGGACCAGGCTGGTGCAGCCCTGGTCGCCCTCCTTGTTCAGGACCTCCCCGGCCACGGCGTTGACCTGGTCGATGAAGACCATGGCAGTGTCCCACATCCGGGTGCGGAAGTCGGTGTAGATATGGCGGACCTCCTCCTCCGCCAGGCTCGGGGGGAGGATCTTCTGGATCTCCGTCAGGGTCAGGCTCTGCTTTAGGGCGCAGATCATGACGGCGTAGGCCAGGTGGCTCCGGTAGTACCGCTTCCGCACCGGGGCGGGCATGACCTTCAGACGGACATAGTTGTTGATGATGCTGGGGGTGATGATGGGGTTTTTCTCATCGTGTGGGACCAGATCCAGGTATTTGCCCACCAGGGCTACCACCTGGTCCACGTACAGAGGCATATCCGGCAGGTCCTCCCAGGAGGGGAGGGAATAGGATTCCATATATTTCTGCCAGCGGGCCAGCTTTTGGAAAAACAACTCCCGGTCGTAAGCCATGGATGCGCCTCCTTTTTCTTATATCAATGTCATTATATCATTTTTCCTCGGAAAAGGCAAGGTTCTTGTTTGAAATATTTTATAAAATATTTAGAAAAATCCCTTTACTTTGCTGGACGAATCGTGTATAATAATATTACTTATTAGAAAGAGGGGGACAATCCATGTCCTACGTTATTTTTACAGACAGCAACGCCAATCTGCCCAGGCGGGTCCTGGAGGAGCTGGATATCCAGGTCCTGCCGTGCCACTATCTGGTGGATGGGGTCCGGGTGGATTACAGCGGCGTCATTGACGATTTTGACTCCAAAGCCTACTATGACCAGCTCCGGGCCGGGAAGCGGGTGACCACCAGTCTGTTCAATCAGCAGTCGTTTGCCGACCATTTCCGGCCGTTTCTGGAGGCGGGGAAGGATATTATCTATGTGGGGCTGTCCAGCGCGGTCAGCGGGTCCTATCACGCCTCCACCCTGGCGGCGGCGGAGCTGATGGCCGAATTTCCGGGCCGGAAGGTTCGGACCGTGGACTCCCGGGGGGCCTGTCTGGGCGTGGGGATCCTGACCTGCCTTGGCGCGGATCTCCGGGCGGAGGGCCTGTCCATCGACGCCACGGTTTCCCGGCTGAACGAGGCGACGGACCATCTTTGCCAGTATTTTACTGTGGAAAATCTCATGTATCTGCGCCGTTCCGGCCGGATCAGCGCCGCCAGCGCGGCGGTGGGCACCGTACTGAACATTAAGCCTCTGCTCTGGGGGGATGAACAGGGGCGGATCGTCTCCATTCGGAAGTGCCGGGGGCGGAAAAGCGCCGTGGACGCCATTGTGGAAAAGTACCGGACCAAGGTGGTGAATCCGGGGGCCTGCCGGGTGGGCATTTCCCACGGCGACTGTCCGGAGGAGGCCCAGGCCCTGGCAGAGCGAATCTGCGCCATTGCCAAGCCCAAGGAGCTGCTGATCTATCCCCACGAGCCTTTCAGCGGCTCCCACTCCGGTCCCGGGATGTTAGCCCTCTACTTCTTTGGCGATTCCCGTTAGCGGCCAGTGGCCGCTGACAAAGCGTGCGCCAGCCTGGCAATATTCGTTACACCTCCCGGGCTCGCTCGGTATCGTTACTGCGGGCGCGATAGCGCTCTGGTATCGTTACCCTTGCCACCAGGCGGCGTGCCGCCGCAGTCAGAGCGTGCGCCGGCCTGGTGGGTATCGTTACACCTCCTGGGCTCGCTCGGTATCGTTACTGCGGAGGAATGGGCAAGCCATTTTGAACGCAGGCTTTTCAAAAGAACGTCGCACCCATTACCCGCTCCCAAGCGTGCCCGGATGGGTCCGCCGGGGTATGCGACTACACAAAACGTCTCCGGGGCCCCGAAAGGGGCCCCGGACAGTGTTCCGTCCCTCGGTCCACCAGGCCCGGACGGGGGTTGCACCGCAATAGCTGTACAATCCCGCTAACCCTCCACCGCACCGATTTAGAACCGCCCATTAGCGACAACTTTCAATCAGCGCAACGCACCAATTGGAACGCTGCACCAAAGGTTTCGCAGAGCCACGGTAGACGCTGCACCAGGGTTGGCCCAATGCGAGAGAAGGCCGTCAATGACCTCCGCACTTCTTCTGGGGATGCCCCGGGCCGGCAATCAGCGCGGAA
>CANQQO010000085.1 GCA_947625965.1 uncultured Oscillospiraceae bacterium | reverse complement strand
TCCGGCGGCCAGCGGCAGCGGGTGGCCATCGGCCGGGCCATCGTGCGGAACCCCTCCGTCATGCTGATGGACGAGCCCCTGTCCAACCTGGACGCCAAGCTGCGGAACCAGATGCGGGCGGAAATCATCAAGCTGCGGGAACGGATCAATACGACCTTTATTTACGTGACCCATGACCAGACCGAGGCCATGACCCTGGGGGACCGGATCGTCATCATGAAGGACGGCTTCATCCAGCAGATCGGGACGCCTCAGGAGGTCTTCAACCATCCCTACAATCTGTTTGTGGCGGGCTTCATCGGCACGCCTCAGATGAACTTCTTCAACGCCCGGCTGGTGAAGGTCAACGGCAAATACGCCGTCCGGCTGGATGATCTGACGGTGGAACTGTCGGAGGAGAAGCAGGCGGCGCTGACGAAGAACAACGCAGCGGAGCAGGACATCACCCTGGGCGTCCGTCCGGAGCACATTTCCCTGGCGGAGACGGGAATCGCGGCCAAGGTGGACGTACATGAGATGATGGGTTCTTCCGTCCATCTGCACGTCACGGCGCTGGGCCAGGACGTGGTCCTGGTGGTGTCCACCATGAACATGACCGGCGCGGAGATCAGCGCCCTGACCACCGGCTCCACGGTCCACTTCCAATTCCAGGGCAATGTCTGCCACGTCTTCAGCAAGGAGACCGGCGTCAACCTGGAGGCATAAAGCGCCGGAAGCAAGTCAAAAAACCGACCGGGGACAGGAAATCTTCCTGTCCCCGGCTGAGGTTGTCAAAAACTTTCGTTTTGACAGCCTTTTTGTCCAGCGCTTTTTCGTTTGTTTTCCATATGCTAAAAGAATCCCCGCGTCACTTCATTTGCGTGATGCGGGGATCTCTTGCGATCTTAATGATATTGCCGGATCGGAGGCGGTTTCTGTGTGAAATTATGCCAGATCCTGGGAAATGTCCCGGCCAAAGTATTTGTTGGACAACTCGGTGAGCTTGCCCTCGGCGGCCAGCTCCGCAAGGGCCTTGTTGATGGCGGCCAGCAGGGTGGCGTTGTCGTCGCCCTTCAGGACGGGAATGGCCGTCTGGGTGGCCTCGCCCAGGACGGCGATCTTGATCTGCTCGTCGGGATGGGCGTTCATGTAATCATAAAAGGTCATCTCGGAGTTCAGCGTGGCGTCGATCCGGCCCGTGAGCAGCAACTCAAAGGTCTGGGCGAGGTCGTCCACGCCGGTGACGGTGGCGCCGTACTTCTCCGCCACCTTGGCGTAGGTGCTGGTGATGGTGTTGGCGGTGTGCTTGCCGGCCAGATCCTCGAAGGAGGTGATCTCATCATTGTCCATGGCCACGATCACGGCGGTCTGGTTGTAGGCATAGGGCGTGGAAAAGTCGTACTTTTCCGCGCGCTCCTCGTCGATGTCTACGCCGTTGACCACGATGTCGTACCGCCCGGCCTCCATGCCGGCGAACAGGCCGTCAAATTCGCCCTCCACAAACTCCACATCCACTCCCAGCTTCTCGGCGATGGCCTGGGAGACCTCCACGTCGTAGCCAACCAGTGTGTCGCTCTCGTCGTGATAGGTCCAGGGGGACCAGGTGCCCTCCATGGCCACGACGAGCTTGCCGGCTGCCTGGATCCGGCTCAGGTGATCCGGGGCGGCGGTCTCCGGGGCTTGGCTGCCCTGGGGAGGCTCGGCGCCGCTGGTGGTGCTCTGGGGCTCCGTGGGGCCGCAGGCGGTCAGCAGGCCCAGGGTCAGCAGGCCGGCCAAAAGCAAAGCAATTGTTTTCTTCATGTGTGATTACTCCTTTTTGGGGTCAATTTCATCGGCCTCGCGGCCGCTGATGGTACGCAAAAACGCCCTGGTCCGGGCCTCCCGGGGATTGCTGAAAAATGCCGCCGGAGCGCCGGATTCCAGCACCTGTCCGCCCTCCATAAAGATCACCTGGCTGGACACCTCCCGGGCAAAGTTCAGCTCGTGGGTGACCACCAGCATGGTCATTCCCTCCCTTGCAAGCTGCCGCATAACGGCCAGGACCTCCCCGATCAGCTCCGGGTCCAGAGCGGAGGTGGGCTCGTCAAAGTAGATGATCTCGGGCTCCGTCGCCAGAGCCCGGGCAATGGCCACCCGCTGCTGCTGGCCGCCGGAGAGCTGGCTGGGGTAGTGGTCATACCGGTCGGACAGGCCCACCTTGTCCAGGGCCGCTTTGGCCCGGGCGTAGGCCTCGGCCTTGGGGAGCTTCCGGGCGATGTGGAGCCCCTCCGCCACGTTCTGGACGGCGGTCTTGTTGAGAAACAGATTGTAATTCTGAAACACGAAAGCGGTCTTCTTCCGCAGCCGGGCCACATCCCGCCGGGACACCTTTCCCAGGTGGAAGACCTCCCCGTCGAAGACCATGGTCCCCTCGTCGGCGGTCTCCAAAAAGTTGACGCACCGCAGCAGGGTGGTCTTCCCCGAGCCGCTGGGACCCAGGATCGCCACCACGTCCCCCTGTCCCACGGTCAGGTCGATGCCCTTGAGGACCTCCAGATCGCCGAAGCGCTTTTTCAGCCCCCGAATTTCCAGCATGGCCTTATCTTCCATAGGTACGCATCCTCTTTTCCCCGAAGCTCTGGAGCTTGGTCAGCACCGTGCAGAAGATTAGGTAGATCAGCCCCACCTCAATGTACAGCGCCAGCGGCTCCCAGGTCCGCGCCACGATCCGCTGGGTCTCCATGAACATCTCCACCACGGTGATGTTGGCGGCCAGGGAGGTGTCCTTCACCATGGCGATGAGGGAGTTGGACAGGGCAGGAAATGCAATTCGCATTGCCTGCGGCAAGACAATTCGCCGCATGATCTGCAAGTAGGACATCCCTACGCAGTACCCGGCCTCGATCTGCCCCGAGGGCACCGCCTCCAGGGCGGCCCGGACGACCTCGGCGGAATAGGCCCCCTCGTTGATGGAGAAGACGATCACCGCCGCCGGAAACGGGTCAATGACGACGCCCACCCTGGGCAGCCCGTAAAACACCACAAAAAGCTGGACCAGAAGGGGCGTTCCCCGGATGACCCAGATATAAAACCGGCACAGCCCTTTCAAAAACCGGACATTCGCGAACTGGATCAGCGCCACGATCACCGCGATGACCATGGCGATGGAGAAGGAAATGACCGTCAGGGGAATGGTGGCCGTCAGGCCGGGGAGGAGGATCTTCCAAAAGGAGTCGATGAGGATTTCGATCAAACGGACCCAGCTCTGGGCCCGCCCTTCGCCAAGAAAGGAGCTCAAAAGGTTGAACAGACTGTCGTACATAAATGTCTCCCAGAAAAATTGGTTGTGTTCGCAACGGCTTTTCTCTATTTTACCACAATTTTGAAAAAATGCAATTGTCCCATCCGCACAGGAAAACGCCCTTCCAATGTCTCCCAGCGGGCAATTTTGCCGAAACCATTCAAAAATCCGGGATGAATCGCCGGTCTGCGGCGGCGGCCTCCTGGGTGAAGCCCTCCAAACGGTTCAGATAGACCCAGCTCAGCACCGCCTGATACTCCTCCTCGGTAACGGTCCGGTCCATGGGGGCGGGCAGGGAGCCCATGGGGGTATATTGCCGCATGAGGGAGAGCAGGATCTCCCCGGGCCGGAAATGGCTGCCCAGATAGTCCAGCACCCGCAGGGAATTTTCCACCTGCCCCGGCAGGATCAGGTGCCGCACGACGACCCCCCGGACCACCCGGTCCCCCCGCCAGACTACCGGCCCCACCTGGTCAAACATGGCCTCGATGGCCCGGCAGGCCGTGTCAAAATAATCCCCAGCCCCGGAAAGACGCTGCGCCAGGGCGCCGTCCGCATATTTTAGGTCCGGCAGATAGATGTCCACGGCCCCGTCCAATTCCCGGATTGTCTCCACCCGTTCATAGCCCCCGCAGTTGTACACCACCGGCACCGGCAGTTTGGGGGTCAAGGCCGGCAATATGGTCGGCAGGAAATGGGTGGGCGTCACCAGGTCAATATTTTCCGCGCCCTGCTGGATCAGCTCCTCCATGCACGCCCGCAGCGCCTGGGGATCCATGGGCGTCCCCACGGGGCCGCCGCTGATGGCCCGGTTCTGGCAGTACCGGCAGCCCAGGGTGCAGCCGCCGAAGAAAATGGCGCCGCTGCCTCCCTCCCCGGCCAGGGCCGGCTCCTCCCAGGCATGGCGCATGGCCTTGGCGACCAAGGCCCCATCGGGGCAGCGGCAGAAGCCCAACTCCCCGGCGGTCCGGTCCACACCGCACCGGCGCGGACAAAGCTCACAATGGGCATAGTCCATGTTCTCCCCTCCTATCGCTCCCAATGGTATCACATTCCCGCGCCCATTGCAACCCGGGAAAAAATGTGCTACAATAACATCCGATCCACCAGGCAGGCGTTCCCAGTCCTTCCCACGGGCATATCGACCATGATCCCTTTCAAAACAAAGGAGGACCCCCATGCTGATCCGCAAAGCCACCGCCGAGGACATTCCGGCCCTTCTGGACCTGCTCCGCCAGGTGGGGCAGATCCATTTCCAGGGCCGCCCGGACCTCTTTCGCCCCGCCCCCCAGAAATACGACGCCCCCGCCTTGAAGGCCCTGCTGGAAATGCCGGACCGCCCCATTTTCGTCGCCCAGGAGGGCGGCGCGATCCTGGGCTATGGCTTCTGCGCGTGCAAGGTCACAAAAAACGATCCGGTCCTGTCCGACCGGAACACGCTCTACATTGACGACCTGTGCGTAGACGCCGCCCACCGCCGCCAGGGAGTGGGAAAGGCCCTTCTGGCCCATATCCGCGCCTACGCCCGCCAGGAGGGCTTTGACGACATCACCTTAAATGTCTGGGCATTCAACGACAGCGCCCGGGCGTTCTACGCCGCCCAGGGCTTCCGGCCCCAAAGACTGTTCATGGAGGACACAGGATGCTAGAAAAAGGACAGATCCTGGAAGCCACCGTCACGGACTATACCTCCGACGGCCGCGGCGTGGCGAAAATTGACGGCCAGGCGGTTTTCCTCCCCAACGCCATTGTAGGCGAGCGGGTCCGGCTGCGCATTGACCATGTGGGCAAGACCTGGGCCGCCGGCAAGCTGACGGCGCTTTTGGAGCCCTCTCCCCACCGAATCGACCGGGCCTGTCCCCTGGCGAAACAGTGCGGCGGCTGCGCCTTCCAGCACATGGACTATACCGAGGAGCTGCGTCTGAAAGCGGACCGGGTGCGCCAGGCCATAAACCGCCTGGCGGGGGAAAAGTTACAGGAGGTCCCCATCACCGCCGCCCCGACGCCTCTGGCCTACCGCAACAAGGCTCAGTACCAGGTCTCTAGCCGCAAAGGCCAGGCCTACGCCGGTTTTTTCCGTGCCGGCACCCATCAGGTGGTGGAATGTGCGCGCTGTCTCCTGCTGCCGGAGGAGATGGACCGAGTGAAGGACCTGGTCATTGCCCACATGAACCGCTACCAGATCCCGCCCTACGATGAAACCACCCATACCGGCCTGGTCCGCCACATTTTTATCCGAAAGGGCGCGGTGTCGGGCCAAATTCTGGTCTGCCTGGTGGTCAATGGCCGGAAGCTCCCCAGGCAGGAGGCGCTGATCCAGTCTCTCCGGGGGGTGCCGGGCTTTCACACGCTGGTGCTGTCGGTCAACGAAAAGCCTGGCAATACCATTCTGGGCGCGGAATTTTTAACCCTCTACGGTCCCGGCTGCATTGAGGACACCCTCTGCGGTTTGACCTTCCGCCTCTCGGCCCGGTCCTTCTACCAGGTGAACCACGCCCAGGCCCAGCGGCTCTACCAGGCGGCTCTGGACCTGTCAGACCTCTGCCCCACGGATACCGTCCTGGACCTCTACTGCGGCGTCGGCACCATCACCCTGGTCATGGCCCGTCAGGCGGGCCGGGTCCTCGGGGTGGAAGTGGTCCCCCAGGCGGTGGAGGACGCCAAAGAAAACGCGGCGCGAAACCACATCCAAAACGCGGAATTTCGCTGCCAGGACGCCGGCCAGGCGGCCCAAGCCCTCCTGGGATCGGGCCTCCGCCCCGACGTGATCGTCGTAGACCCTCCGCGAAAGGGCCTCGGCGGCGATGCCATCCAGGCCATCGCCGAATTGTCCCCCCAACGTCTGACCTACGTCTCCTGCGACCCCGCCACTCTGGCCCGTGACCTAGCGATCCTAAAATCCCACGGCTACCGCCTAACCGCCGCCCACGCTTTCGACCTCTTCCCCCGCTGCGCCCATGTGGAGACGGTATGTAAGTTAGTTCTGAGAAAACCGGTTGTACATGTCAACATAGACGTGGATGTAGACGAATTGGTACA
>CANQQO010000084.1 GCA_947625965.1 uncultured Oscillospiraceae bacterium | reverse complement strand
CCAGGTACACGCCCTGGCAAAAAATGATTGAAATGGGTTTGCCGTCTGCGGACGGCAAACTCGGAAAGGCTATTTGGTAAGCTGAGCGGCCGCTGGCCGCTGACGGTCCGCGCCATTCCCTCCGCCGCGCTCCGCTCCAAAACAAAAGAAATCGGCGCCCACCCCAATGCGGGGCGGGCGCCGTTCTTTATTCGTCAGGCTGCTGACCGTCGTGGGCCAGCCATTTACATTCCGTTACCTCCATGTTCGTGAAGACGGCCCGGAAGGAGGAATCCTCGGGACTGCAAGCGTAGATCCCAAAGGCGATCTCCCCCGCCCCCTCCCAGAGGTGGCAGACCCGCATCTGGGAGAAATGGACCCCGTCCTGGGAGCACTCGATACAGTAGTCGTCCTCCCGGCGGCTCAGGCGATACCACATGGATTTGACGGAGGCGTCGATCACGGTGGTCGCCCAGTCGGAATAGCCGTGGTTGGTGACCACGCTGCCGAGGTGCTGGAATTCCTCGTTCTCATACTCGATGGAGCCCTTCAGCCAGTTTTCGCTGTCCAGATACAGGACCACGCCGCACTGGTCAAAGCGGTGCTTGCTTTCAAACTCCGTCTTTACCACAAAGGAAAAATATTTTTCCTTTGTCCGCGTTTGCAGGACCGGGGCGTTGTCGTTGCGGAAATGGTAGTAGGTCCGCTGCCAAAGGTCCGTGTGGGGAGCCGTCACGATCTCGATCCGGTCGGGTCGGATGGAGCAGGAGCGGGGCTCCCGGGTCCAGAATAGATCATGCGTGTCAAACATCGGTTTTTCTTCCTTTCTTTTCACAGGTTTGGGAACAGCCGCCGCAGTTGCCACAGCAGGCGGGTTTTTTCTTCCGAAAGAGGAGGAACAGGCAGTAGCCAACGATGAGCGCCAGGATCAGATAGTCCCAGAGATTCACAGCAGTCCCCCCAGTCCATAGACCACCCAGGCCGCCAGCCACGCCACGGCGCACTGGGTCACCACCACCAGTACGGTCTTTCCCCGGCTGCCCAGCTCCCGGCGGATGGTGGCCACCGCCGCCACGCAGGGGGTGTAGAGCAGGCAGAACGTCAAGAAGCTGGCCGCCGAGCGGGTCGTGAACAGAGTCTGCAGGGCCAGACGGAGCTGATCCGTCCCCACCCCCAGGATCACGCCGAAGGTGCTGACCACCGCCTCCTTGGCGGTGAAGCCGGAGACCAGGGCCGTCACTGTCCGCCAGTCCCCGAAGCCCAGGGGGGCGAAAATGGGGGCGATCAACCGGCCCAGGGCGGCCAGGATGCTGTCCGCGCTGTCCTCCACCAGATTCAATCGGAGGTCAAAGGTCTGCAAAAACCAGATCAGTACCGTCGCCAGGAAGATGATCGTAAAGGCCCGCTGCAAGAAATCCCGAGCCTTTTCCCACATCAGCAGTCCCACGCTTTTGGCCGAGGGCAGGCGGTAGTTGGGCAGCTCCATGACGAAGGGCACGGGCTTGCCCCGGAACACGAACCGGTTCAGGGCCAGGGCCGCCAGAACGCCCACCAGCATCCCGCCAAAGTAGAGCAGGAACATCACGATCAGCTCATGCCCCGGGAAAAATGCGGCGGAGAAGACCGTATAGATGGGAATTTTCGCGGAGCAACTAATGTAAGGCGTCAGCAGGATGGTCATTTTTCGGTCCCGCTGGGAGGACAGGGTCCTGGTCGCCATGATGGCGGGGACGGAGCAGCCAAAGCCGATGAGCATGGGCACAAAGCTCCTGCCGGAGAGGCCCAGGTTCCGCAGCAGCTTATCCATGACAAAGGCCACCCGGGCCATGTAGCCCGAGTCCTCCAAAATGGACAGGAAGAAAAACAGCGTCACGATCAGCGGCAGGAAGCTCAGCACGCTGCCCACCCCAGCGAACACCCCGTCGATGACCAGGCTGTGGACCACGGGGTTGATGCCGTAGATCGTCAATACCCGGTCCACGAAGGCCGCCAGGCCGTCCACGGCGTACTCCATCAGATCCGACAGCCACGCGCCGAAGACGTTGAAGGTCAGGAAGAACACCGTCCCCATGATGGCGACAAAAAGCGGGATGGCCAGATACCGGTTGGTCAGGACCTCGTCGATGGCCATGCTCCGGCGGTGCTCCGCGCTCTCCTCCGCCTTGGTGACGCAGTCGGCGCAGACCTTCTCGATAAAGTTGTATCGCATATCCGCCAGGGCCGCGTTCCGGTCCAGGCCGGAGTCGTACTCCATCTCGATGATGGAATGCTCAATGAGCTCCTTTTCGTTCTGGCTCAGGCCCAGGCGGTCGGCAAAAGCGTCCTCGCCCTCGATGAGCTTAGTGGCGCAGAACCGGCGGGAGACGCCGATTTTCTGGGCGTGGTCCTCGATGATATGGCTCACCGCGTGGATGCAGCGGTGGACTGGGCCGTCGGGGCAGAAGTCCAGGACCTTGGGCAGCGTCCGTTCGGAGGCCGTGGCGATGACCCGCTCCACCAGCTCGGAGATGCCCTCGTTCTTGGCGGCGGAGATCGGCACCACCGGGACTCCCAGGGCCGCCTCCATCTTCGCCACGTTCACGCTGCCGCCGTTGCCCCGGAGCTCGTCCATCATATTCAGCGCGATGACCGTGGGGACATGGAGGGCCAAAAGCTGCAAGGTCAGATACAGATTCCGCTCGATGTTGGTGGCGTCCAGGATGTTGATGATGCCGTCGGGCTTCCGCTCCAGCAGGAAGTCCCGGGTCACCACCTCCTCCTGGGAGTAGGGGCGGAGGGAATAGATGCCGGGCAGATCCACCACCTGGTGATTGGTACCCTTGATGGTCCCCTCCTTCTGGTCCACCGTCACCCCCGGGAAATTTCCCACGTGCTGATTAGAGCCGGTGAGGGCGTTAAAAAGGGTCGTTTTGCCGCAGTTTTGATTTCCGGCCAGGGCAAAGATCATTGCACGGTCCCCTCCCGAAGGGTGATTTTCCGGGCGTCCTCCCGGCGGATGGTCAGTTCATAGCCCCGGACCCGGAGCTGGATGGGGTCCCCCATGGGGGCCACCTTTTGCAGGCGGACGGTGGTACCGGGGATCAGGCCCATGTCCAAAAAGCGCAGACGCAGGTCCCCTTCCCCGCCCACCTGGGCAATCACGCCGCTCTGGCTCACCTTGAGATCGTCGATGGTCAAGCGCGTTCCCTCCCTATTTCAATTTATCCGCTTTATTATAGTACGGCGCCGCGCGGTTTGCAATAGGGAAAGCGATTATTTGTCGAAAGCCGCCGCGCACAGCTCCAAAGCGCCCCCCTCCAGAATATTCCGGCTCCTCCCGGTCCATGCGCCCGCGCCCCATAGGAATTTCACCGGCGCGGCAAAAGGGAGCCTATTCTCCTAACGCTTTTCGAACGATCTCATAATTCAAATGCAAGCGATCAGCGCCATTCAATTCCAGCAGCCTGCATGGTAATAATTTCTGCCACGCATCGTGTTTGGCCTTGCTCCGCATTGTGAGGCCGCCTGTATCGTACTTTTTCGCCCAAGCCATAAATTCCTGATGCTGTATAAACATATCTCCGCCGACGTCGATCCGGCCGCCGAAGCGCGCCCGTTCCCTTTGCGCTAACCGAGACATTCGGACATCGGTCTCCGTGTTCAAACGCACCGCCAAGGTAAACAAGGGGATCATCTCATCTCCCCAGTCGACCAGCGAACCCGAAATCACCACATTTTCCGCATGATGAATCTCCCGCTTCATCATGGTCAAACGGTCTTGGGCGCCGCGTTTGACTGTAAATTTAGGATCTGTCGGCATCCAGAAATAGTCATCCGTGTCCAGAAACGTATACCCCAGCCGCTCGCTGATATATCTTCCCAACGTGCTGGTCCCTGAGCCGGAAGCGCCAAAGATGTGTAGGATCTGTTTCATATCGCCTCTCCATAATCCCTGATCGGTGGGTCTGTGCTAGGGAAAATGATACCATACCCAACCGTCAAAAGCAATCGCGCCGATTCCAAAAAGGCGCTGGACGGCACACACCAATAGATCGTAAAAAGCAGCCAAATGCTCCGCCCCAAAGCGGGGCGGAGCGGTCATCTGCCGATCGACATAATGTCGTAGGGCGTGGTCTGGTAGACAAAGTAGTTGAGCCAGTTGGAGAAAAGCAGGTTGGCGTGGCCCCGCCAGCGGACCAGGGGGGGCTGGGTGTCGTCGTCCCCGGGGAAATAGTTCTCCGGCACATGGATGGGGAGGCCCAATGCCCTGTCCCGGCGGTATTCCAGAGCCAGCGTCTCCGGGTCGTACTCGGCGTGGCCGGTAATGAAGATCTGGCGGCCCTCCTTGCTCATCATGGCGTAGACCCCCGCCTGGGGGGAGGAGGCCAGGAGCTTGAGACCGGCGGCCAGCACGTCCTCCCGGGCCACGGTGGTGTGGCGGGAATGGGGGACCCAGAAGGTGTCGTCAAAGCCACGGAGAAGGATGGAGCGCCTGTAATCCGCGTGGTGGGGATAGACGCCGAAGAGCTTCTCCGGCAGCTCCCGCTTGGGGACGCCGTAGTGATAGTACAGCCCCGCCTGGGCGCCCCAGCAGATGTGGAAGGTGGAATGGACGTTGCTTTTGCTCCACTCCATGATCCGGCACAGCTCCGGCCAGTAGTCCACCTCCTCGAAGGGCATCTGTTCCACAGGCGCGCCGGTGATGACCATGCCGTCGAATTTCCGGTCCTTCAGCTCGTCGAAGGACTTATAGAAGGTCAGAAGATGCTCCTGGGTCACATTTTTGGACTGGTGGGTGGTGGTGTGCATCAGCTCCAAATGGACCTGCAGCGGGGTATTGCCCAGCAGGCGGGAGAGCTGGGTCTCCGTGGCGATCTTGGTGGGCATCAGGTTCAGCAGCACGATCTCAAGGGGCCGAATGTCCTGGGTGGTGGCCCGGGTCTGGGTCATTACAAAGATATTCTCCCGCTGGAGAGTTTCCGCCGCGGGAAGATCGTTGGGTATCTGAATGGGCATAGCCGCCCTCCTTTCAGGTCCGGTAGGGGCATTGTAACAGAAATCGCCGGATTTGTCAATCCAGCGTCAAATTTTCCCCGCTGCGGAAGTGGAATACTGGGATTCCAAAACGGGGGCGATCCCGCCGAAAGCCGGAAAGAAGATCGGCCTCCGCCGCGCCGCAAGGAAAAACGCATCCCCTCGCCAGGGACGGCGAGGGGATGTCCTCTTTAATTCCATGCGGACTGGATGGAGAAGGGGATGTCCTGCTCCGAATTCCAGTTGCGAACGGTGCATTTGGCGCAGGAGGGGAATTTGGGCAGCTTGAGCCCCGGGAAGGTGACGACCTCCAGCTCCAGGCCGCACTCGGTCTGCCGGGCACGGTAGTCCAGCACACTGGTCCAGGACAGGAGCATTTCCTCTAGGGCCGTCAGCACCCGGTTGGCTCCGGGGGCGGTGGACAGTTCCACCAGCTTGGGCGCCCGGGAGCCGCAGGAGCAGAGCCCGCTGGTCAGACGCCCCATGAATCCAGTGCGCCAGCTCAGGGAGGGGTCCGCATGGGGGGTCAGGGCGATCTCCCCGGTCTGGTCCCCATTCAGCGGCACGCCGCCGCTGTCCACGATGGTGGCGGAATACTCGCTCTCCCGGAGGTGGACACCCAGGTTCTTCTCGCAGGAAAAACCCGCCACCACGGTACTTCCGCCGGGGTCATAGCAGCCCCAGAGCTGGCAGTCCAGGCCCTTCTGGATCCCTTCCAGCATCCAGTCGGTGCAGGGGGAGCCGGCCAGGAGCACGTTGCGGACAAAGAGCGGCGTCCCCGTGGCCCGGGCCACCTTGGTCAAGCCCAGGATCACTGGAGGCGGTCCGGCCAGGGCGGTGACATGGCTGGAAAAGGTCTGGCGCAGCAGGGCCTTCCACCGCATATCCGGCCCCCAAAGCACCGGCTTTCCGCCGATCCGGCGGATGGCCTCCTCCAAGAGGGCGCCGGTGCTGCCCGGCCTTCTGTCCGCGAAGCAGAGCAAGACCCGCTCCTGCTTCCGCAGAAACCGGCCGATCTTCTCCTGAAGATACTGCAAAGTCCGCTCCAAAGCGTCCGGCGACCCGGTCAGGTCCAACAACCGTTCCAATGGCAGCCGTTCCATATCTTCACCCCCTCGGTTTTCATATTTTACACAAAAATACGGCAATTTGTCAATATATTTTGTGTATCTTTCTCAACTAGGTTTTTATCATGTCCGCCATGTGTGAACGCACGTTGACAGTGCGCCGCTTTCGCGGGCGAAAACGCGGCCTAAGCGGCCGCAAAAACCGGCATTTTGGGGATCTTTTCCCCTGCGGCAAACAAAAGAAGCCGGAAGGGTCTCCCCTTCCGGCGCAGCTTGCTAAATTGCCTTTCCGAGTTTGCCGTCCGCAGACGGCAAATGGATTTCAATCATTTTTTGCCAGGGCGTGTACCTGGCAAAAAA
>CANQQO010000083.1 GCA_947625965.1 uncultured Oscillospiraceae bacterium | reverse complement strand
CACAGCAAAAGGCCGGAGGCATCAGCCTCCGGCCTTTTCACTTTTTTGCGAACTGCACCGCCGCCATCAGCAACCCCTGATAGAAGTACACCGTGCAGCGGTTCAAATTCGCGCCGTTTGGTGCGCGAGGGGGGACTTGAACCCCCACGTCCGAAATGAACACTAGAACCTGAATCTAGCGAGTCTACCAATTCCACCACTCGCGCGACAATTGGGGGCGGTTTCTTGACCGCCTCCACATAATACCACGGCGAACGGAATTTGTCAATAGGAAATTCCGCTTTTTTTCGCCGGGCAGGAGGGAAAAAGGGGGTTGTTTTCCGGCGGGGGGTGTGATATACTTTTGTCAGAAATGGGGAGGAGGAGAGTGTCCATGTCAGAAAATCAGAATTTTCGGTCCTCGTTCCGGGGCTTTCACCGGGAGGACGTGGTGCATTATATTGAATACTTGAACAACCGCTACCAGACCGAGCTGAATCAGCTTCGGGGGGAAAACCAGGCCCTCCGGGCGGAGCTGGACAAGCGGCCCGGGGACTCCGACAGGGTGGAGGAGCTGGAGGCGGCCCTGGCCCAGGCCCGGACCGAGCTGGAGCAGGCCAGGAAGGCCCTGGCCCAGGCAAAAACGGAGACGTCCGCCGATACCGGCCCCGAACTGGAGGCTTACCGCCGGGCCGAGCGGACCGAGCGGATGGCCCGGGAGCGGGCGTCCCTGCTGGCCAGCCAGGCGTACAGCGCCCTGGCCGAGGCCAGGGAGGACCTGACCCAGGCGGAGGAGCGGCTTGCTTCCGTGACGATGCAGACCCAGGCCCAGATCGACCGCCTGCGGGAGGCCGTGACGGCCGGCCGCCAGACCCTGGCCCGGGTCCAGGAGACCTTGTCCGACATTGCCCAGGCGGCCAAATGACCCATCCCCGTCTGGGGGCGGGATATCGTCAGAAAATTCCATCCGTCCTTGCAGGAAACGGTATGATTTCGGTCATGCCGTTTCCTGCTTTTTCCGCTCCGTTCTCTGAGATCGTGGGTAATGACGATCATGCCGAGGCCGGGGGCGCAGGACTTGGGAACATACGCGCAGGAAAAGCAGCCGAAATCCTTTTTTACCATTGGTGCGGGCCTCAACGAAGAGACTCACCGCCAATCGGCGAAATGGAAAAACCGAGGGATTTTTTGACAGTAAAAAATTTCCTGAACGCGCATAATTTTCTCAGAACCGGCAAACAATACCAGCGTAAACATCAACATTAGGAGGCTTTTCCATGCTTACGAAACGTATTGTTTGCCTGGTCCTGGCGCTGCTCGGCGTTCTGGGGCTGGCGGCCCCCGCCTTTGCCGCGGAGGTGGACAGCGAGGAGGTCTACTGCTTCACTCCGGCGGACTTCGGGGAGGAGCTGGCGGGCATCTGCGTGGTGTCCCTGCCGGACGCCGGCACCGGGACCGTCATGCTGGGCGCCCGGGTCTTGCGGCCCGGGGACATCCTCACCGCTGGACAGTTGGAGAACCTGACCTTCTTCCCCCTGGCCACCCAGGAGGACAAGGACGCGGTGATGACCTTCTTGCCCATCTATGAAGGCCGGGTGGACTCCTCCGCCACGGTCACCATCTCCATCCACGGCCGGGAGGACAAGGCCCCCGTGGCGGAGGACTTCGCCCTGGAGACCTACAAGAATCTGCCCAACGAGGGCATTTTGAAGGTCACCGACCCGGAGGGCAAGGCCATGACCTACACCCTCCTCCGTCAGCCCAAGCGGGGCCAGGTGGAGCTGCGGGACGACGGCAGCTTCGTCTATACCCCCAAGAAGAACAAGGTGGGGGTGGACTCCTTCACCTACACCGCCACGGACCCCGCCGGGAACGTGTCCCGGGAGGCTACCGTGACCATCCAGATCCTCAAGCCCACGGATTCCCAGCAGTACGCCGATACCCAGGGCCGTTCCTGCGGCTTCGCGGCGGAGTGGATGCGCTCCTCCGGCCTCTTTGAAGGGGAGAAGGTGGGAGGCATGGCCTGCTTCCACCCGGACAAGGTGGTGAGCCGGGGCGAGTTCCTGACCATGCTCATCAAGGCCCTGCGGATCCCCACGGAGGACGTCTCCGGGATGGCGTCGGAAACGGACGTGCCGGACTGGCTCAAGCCCTACCTGGCGGCGGCGCTCCGGGCGGGCCTGACGGCGGGCCTGCCAGGGGACGAGGACACCGGCAGCTTTGATCCCATGGCTCCCATCACCGGCGGGGAGGCTGCGGTGCTCCTTCAGAACGCGCTGGATCTGGAGCTTCCGGCCCAGCCCGCCAGCCTGGTTTCCCCGGACGCTCCGGCCTGGGCGGTGAACGCCCTGGCGGCCCTGGCGGAGGAGGGGATCGCCCTGGACCACAACGCGCCCATGACCCGGGAGCAGGTGGCGCTGACCATGTATCAGGTCAGCCTTCTGGCGGAGAGCGCGCCGGGGACGGCGGTTTTCCGGATGCAGAAGTGAGTTTACGCGCCATGGAGGGCACTCCATGGCGCGTAACGCGTATTTTACTTGCAAAAGCCTCCTGGAAGTTGACCGTTTTTTGACGTTTTTCCCTTATGATCTCTCCATAGCCGCCCTTCGGCCCTGGAAAGGGGCCGGGTCCGGCGGCTTCTTTTTGCAAAAGGAGGCAAGGGAAGCGGGAAACGAATCGTCCTCGGCTGTGGACAGACCTGCTTCCGCCGGCAGCGCGGAAGGAATAGGGGAAATACACCCGGTATCCCTCCCTTTTCCGGCGAAAAAAGGCTCGCCCACAGCCCTTACTGATAGACTCGGAGCTTCCCATGTTTGACGCGTTCCGTGGTGCAAGATACCGGGGAAAGAAAAAGTTATGTCTTCTCGTTATGTTTTCTCCTTACAAAATATTGCACAAAATTTCCAGAGGATTTTTTCCGAAAAACTCCTTTTGAAGGGCTTGCAATCCGGTCACAATTTGTCTAAAATATAACCCGAGAGAAAAGAAGAGAGGAGGCCCCGGCTTGGAATTTTCCAATTTGATTTTTATTTTTGTGTTTTTGGCCCTGACCATGGCCATCTACTTTCTGATACCGGGTCTCAAGAGGAAAAACACCGTTCTGCTGATCGCCAGCCTGATCTTCTACGCCTGGGGCGAGCCGGTCTATGTGCTGCTTTTGGCCTTTTCCGCCTGGCTCAATTACCGATTCGGGTTGATGATGGCCCAAAAGAGCCGAAAGAAGACCGCCCTGGTCCTGGCGGTGACGGCGAATCTGTTGCTGCTGGGCATTTTCAAGTACACAGGCTTTGTGGTGTCCAGCTTCAACGCCGTGACCGGCCTGGCGATCCCGGTGCCTGCGATCGAACTGCCGATCGGCATCTCCTTCTATACCTTCCAGGCCATGTCCTACGTCATCGACGTCTACCGGGGCAACGTCCAGATCCAGCGGTCCTATCCCCGGTTTTTGCTCTACGTCTCCCTGTTTCCGCAGTTGGTGGCGGGGCCCATCGTCCGGTACGCCGACGTGGAGGCCCAGCTCACCCAGCGCCACACGACCGCCAAAATGGCCCTGGAGGGCATGAGCCGAGCCTGCGTGGGCCTGGCGAAGAAGGTGCTGATCGCCGACTATGCCAGCCGGGCGTCCATGGAGATCTTCAAAAAGGTGGCCGACAGCGGCGCGGAAGGGGCCGCGGCGACCCTCCATCTGACGGTGGTGGGAGCCTGGCTGGGGGCCATTTTCCTGATGCTGCGGATTTACTTCGACTTTTCCGGCTATTCGGACATGGCCATCGGCATGGGCAAGATCTTCGGCTTTCATTATAATGAAAACTTTGACCACCCCTATATGGCCGGGTCCATCACCGAATTCTGGCGGCGATGGCACATCAGCCTCAGTTCCTTCTTCCGGGATTATCTGTATATCCCCCTGGGGGGCAATCGGAAGGGGCTGCCCAGGCAGATATGGAATCTGTTCATCGTCTGGTCCCTCACGGGGCTCTGGCACGGGGCAAGCTGGAATTATGTCCTTTGGGGCGTGTACTTTTTCCTGCTGCTGACCCTGGAAAAGCTCTTTGCCAAGCAATTGGAGGCGGTCCCGGGCTGGCTTCGGCACACCGTCACGCTGCTGCTGGTGCTGATCAGTTGGGTGATCTTCCAGTTCAAGGACCTGGGGGACACCCAGACCACCCTGGCCGCCATGGCGGGCTTCGCCGCCGGCGGATTTACCGACAGCGCCACCAATCTGCGGCTGCTGAACAATCTGCCCCTGCTGGTTGTTGCGATCTTCGGGTCCACCCCCGTCATGCAGTCTCTGGGGCGGATGTGGCGGAATTTTGCCGGGGGCGGCATGGCGCGGAGGCTCTACGGCCGCCGGAACGCCGCTCTGCTGGGGATGCTGGACGCGGTGGTCACCTGCCTGTTCTGCGCCGGGATTTTGTACCTTGCCACCATGTCCCTCATCGGCGCGGGGTACAGCCCTTCGTTGTACTTTGACTTCTAAAGGAGGCTGACTATGGAGGAGAATCATCGCAGGCGCAAGCCTTTGCCGGAGGAGAGGCTCCTCGCCGGGGTCCGGGTGGCGGCCTGCCTCATCATTCTGGCCGGGATGCTGGTGGTGGGCTTCATCTCGATCTTTGACGAGGACCCCACCGATTCGGTGGCCGAAAAGCGGAAGCTGGCGGAAATGCCGGAATTTACCTGGAAAGGGCTGCTGGACGGCTCCTATTTCGGGGGCATCACCACCCATTATCTGGACACCTTCCCCGCCCGGGAGACGCTTGTGGTCCACAATCGGACCTTGAATAAATTCTACTTTTTCAGCCCTGGGCAGCAGAACACCCTGATCCTGGACAACCAGGGCAACGTGGGCAACCACGGGGAGGCCCTTCGGGACCCCAGCGGCAGCCCGTCCTCTCCGCCCGCGCCCAGCGGGACCCAGGGGACCGGCGCGCCCGGCGGGACCACGGGCCCCCAGGGGACCACCGAGCCCCAGCGGCCCACCACCGGCAGCTTTACCAATGGGGTGGGGGAGGACGATGTGGACATCACCGTGGGCTCCACCATGATCGTGGGGGACCGGGCCATGGAGATCGTATCCTACGGGACCGGCTCCTCGTCGAATTATGCCGACGCGATCAATCGGCTCGCGGCCGCCCTGCCTGCGGAGGTGCGGGTCTTTGACCTGGTGACGCCCAACTCCGGGGAGTTTTATTCGCCGGCGGATATGCACACCGGCAGCCACAGCCAGGGGGACATGATCGATTTGATCTATTCCAAGCTGGACAGCCGGGTCACGGCGGTGGACGCCTATGACGCCCTGCTGCCCCATCTGGACGAATACCTGTTTTTCCGCACGGACCACCACTGGACGGCCCTGGGGGCCTACTACGCCTACACGGCTTTCTGCCAGGCGGCGGGCCTGACGGCCCCGGACCTGAGCAGCCTGGAGCAGGGCCAGGTGGCCGGAGGCTTCCTGGGCTCCCTGTACACGGCCACCTCCGCCTATCCCCAGAGCGACGCCCTGCGGAACAACCCGGACACAGTCTACTATTATAAGCCGGGCGTTTCCACGGACATGACCTTCTACGAAACGGCGGATATGTCCGATCCCCAGACCTACCTGGGCACCATCAGCGGCATCAGCGAGGACGTGGAGAATAAATACCTCTGCTTCCTGGGGGGCGACCATCCCATCACCGTGATCGACACCGGTGCCCAGAGCGACAAGGTCTGCCTGATCCTCAAGGAGTCCTACGGCAACGCCTTCACCCCATTCCTGACCCACAACTACCGCCGGGTCATCGCCCTGGATCCCCGGGAGTTCAACGGAGAAGGGGAGGACCCTTTGAAGCTGGCGGAATTTGTCCAGAGAATGGGCGTGAACGATGTGCTGTTCCTCAACTACCCCATGTCCGCCAACTCGGAAAGCTATTTGCAGCACCTTTTGGGGCTGCTGTAAGAATGTAAAAATTCCTCCCCCGCCGGGGGGAGGAATTTTTGAGGCTGTCAAAAACGCAAGCTTTTGACAGCCTCCCAAATGGGACCCGCTTCGCTGGGCTCCCATTTGGAGGGGATTGCAGGCTGACCCGCGCACTCGCTGTGCGCCTCCGGCGCACAGCTCGCACACTCTCAGCCTGATAGGTATTTTTTGCCAGGTACACGCCCTGGCAAAAAATGATTGAAATGGGTTTGCCGTCTGCGGACGGCAAACGCGGAAAGGCTTTTTTGACAAGCTGGAGCGCGGTACCATTTGGTACCGCGCTTTGCTATGACAGGGGCCTTCCCGGGAGACTGCCGAGGCTTCGGGGACGCTACATCCGCTCCGGGGCGGCGAAGCCCAGCAGGTCCATGCCCTGCTCCAGGACCCGCTTGGCAAGACCGATCAGGGCGATGGAGCCGGCCTGGAGGTCCTTGTCCTCCTGGTCTAAGATCCGTGTCTCGTGGTAGAAGCGGTTGACGCAGCCGGCCAGGTCGTAGAGATAGGCGCACAGGACGCTGGGGCAGGAGGCGGCCAGGGCTCCTTCCAGGGCCGGGCAGAACCGGGCGACGGCGCGCATCAGGTCCTTCTGGGCGGGACTGGCGGGGGCCCGGATGAGCAGGTCCTCCCAGGCGCCGAACTTGGCCAGGATGCTCTTGACCCGGACCGTGGTGTAGAGCAGATAGGGCCCTGTGTTGCCCTCGAAGGCGGCGAAGCGGTCCATGTCGAAAACATAGTCCTTGGTGGGCTGATTGCTCAGGTCCCCGTA
>CANQQO010000082.1 GCA_947625965.1 uncultured Oscillospiraceae bacterium | reverse complement strand
CCAACCCTGGTGCAGCGTCTACCGTGGCTCTGCAAAACCTTCGGTGCAGCGTTCCAATCGGTGCGTTGCGCTGATTGGGGGTGCGGTGCTAACGGGCGGTTCTAAATCGGTGCGGTGGAGGGTTAGCGGGTTTGTACAGCTATTGCGGTGCGACCCCCGTCCGGGCCCGGTGGACCGAGGGACGGAACACTGTCCGGGGCCCCTTTCGGGGCCCCGGAGACGTTTTTTGTGGTCGCATACCCTGGCGGACCCATCCGGGCACGCTTGGGAGCGGTTAGAGGGTGCAAAGTTCTTTCGCAGGCCCTCTATTCAAAATGGCTTGCCCATTCCTCCGCAAGAACGATACCGGGCACAGGGGGGTCGGTAACGAATATAGACAGCCCCGTGCGCATTGTCTGCGGCCACTGGCCGCCCGCCCACCCACAGATCAGTAAAGGGCTAAGACGAGGCGGTAGAGGATCTGCAACGGGGGGGACTTAGAGCGGAATGTCTTCAAATTTTCCGCAAGACCTTGATCCAGCGCCGACAGCTCCGACGCGTCCAGAATGTGCTGACTGTACTTGGCCTTTTGCGCCAGGGAGCGGAGCGCGCCCGACGGTTTTTGACCAAGGAGGCGGCACTCATAGACGTAGAACCGCCAGCGGGTCAGCGCTTGCCGGTTGGGATCCCCGGCCGCAAAGCGCCGCGCGCGCAGCAGGAGCCGCAGCTTCCACTGACCGATCACCGCGCCCACCGCCAGGACCACTCCGGCTATCCAGGCCAGAGCCGTCAACAACGCTTTCCAGGGGAAAGACGGACGCTGCTCCCCCGGGGTCCCGGAGGGGCCGGTGCCATCGCCATCCGTGGGACCGGCGGGCCCCTGGGGCCGAGAGGGTGCCTGGGTATGCTCCGGCAGGGTGGCCTCGCCGCTCCCCTCCGGCAGGGTGGAGGCGCTGGCGGTGGGGGCCTCCGTGGGGGTCTCCGTGGGGGAGGTGCCCTCCTCGTTGGGACGGAGAGAGAGGCCCTGGCCGGGCGTACATTCCAGGACGGTCCAGTATTCGCCGTTGTAATACTCCACCCAGGCGTGGGCGTTCCGGGGCTGGGCCGGGGTGACACGGTTGGCCCGGGCCATGACCATGTAGCCCGTGGCGTACCGGGCCGGGATCCCCGCCGCGCGGAGCAGGACCGCCCCCGCCGTGGCGAAGTGGACGCAGTAGCCCGTGTCGCTCTCCGTCAGGAACCAGCGGGCGAAATCTGTCTCCCCATCGGGCAGGCGGGGGGTGTTCAAATCATAAGTCGCCGAATCGCGGACGTACTCCGCGATCCGCTCCACCGCCTCCGCGCTGGGATAGGCGACGCCCAGGTCCGCCAAAACCCCCTCGGCCCACTCCCGCGTCTCATCGGGCAGCTCCAAATATGCCGGGTCCGCGCCGCTGAAATCGCCGGAAAGGGCGGACGGGGCGGCCTGGGCCTGGGGAAAGGTGTAGGCCGTGAGCCCCTCCGGATTGGGCAGGGCTCCGTCCTCCAGCTCCCGGGCCCAGCCGGGGGCGTCCACGTAGTATGGAAAATAAAGGACCGGATGGGCCCCGTCGGTCCGAACGGTCACATCGCCCAGAGGCTCCAGATCCTCGGGCCAGCCCCTTTCCCAGTCGGCCCCGCCGGAATTGGACCAGCTCCTGCCATCGTAGGTGTCAAAGGCGGAGCCCCGGAGATAGATGGGTCCGTCCTGGGGGGCGGTGACCGTCAGGACCTGGCCGGGAAAATAGACCTGGGGTCCCACAATGGACAGGTCCACCCGGTCCGTGTCCAGAGCGCCGGGGTTCAGATCCAGACCCAGAGTCTCCCCGGTCTGCTCCTGAATGTGCTCCAGGACTTGAATGCTCCAATCCTTCAGAGCAGAGAGGGCCTTCTCCCCATACGCCTGACCGGCGTAGGTCTGCCGGGGGGAGAGCAGGAACAGCAGGCCCAGGATCAGGGCCAGGGGCAGGGCCAGCAGGGCCGTCAAGCGGCTGCCCTGAATTGGATTCCGGCGGCGGACCGCCTGGGGCAGGAGCAGCAGCGCCAGCCCCAACAGCAGGCAGAACAGGGGCGGGGCCGCGGGCACCGTGTCCGTCACCACCATGCAGGCGGCCAGGGGCGCCAGGCTCAGAAGGCCGGCCAGGAAGGTATTTCGTCCCCGGCTCACCGCCAGAGCGCCTCCTGCGGCCACCAGGCCGCCCAGGAAGTACAGCGCCAAAACGCAGCTCCCCTCCCCCTGGGGCGGAAGCTGGCCGAAATAGAGGGGCCCCACGCCATAGGCCATGTGATAAAACTCGGTGACGGCATAAACCAGCCGCTCCGCCGAGGCGATGAGCCCGCCAAACTGGATCAGCAGCCAGGTGATCACGGCGAAGGCTCCCAGGCTGAACCAAGCCGGTCCAAAGGCCAGAGCCGCTCCCAGCAAAACGCTCCAAATCCCGCTGAACAGGGCCAGCGCGGGGAGGGACGCCTCCAGGGCGAAAGCGGTGATCAGGCAGCCCAGGGCCCCGAAGGAAAGCAAAAAAGCCACCCCCGCCGCAGCGGCGGCGGACCGCAAGCGGTCAGGCATCGGCCTCACCTCCGATCTCGAACTGCCAGGCGGCTTGGATGGGAGGCAGCGTCTCCCCCTCCCCGGCCAGGGGGGCCCGGAGGAGGGCGTCCAGAGCCGGGAGCAGGTCCGAAGCCTTCTCCACGGCGAAGCCCTCCATGCCCCGGCCCGTGAGGCAGCGGATCTGATGGGGCACCTGACGGTCCAGCAGGTAGCCGGAAAGCCAGCGCAGCCGCCCCAGCTTTTCGTCCAGCTCCTCCGGGGTCCCGGAGAGGACCAGCTTCACCACCGCCAGCCCCCGGACCGGCTCCTGGGGCTCCCGGAGGACCAGCTCCCCGGTCTTGGCCGACAGCTTCCAGTGGATCTGCCGCAAATCGTCCCCGGGGCGGTAGAGGCGCAGCTCGTGGTTTTCCGCGAAGCCGCCCCCCGGCTTGGGCTTGAACGCCTGGGCCAGGTATTTGTCCAGGGAGGGCGGGCAGTCCATGGGCAGGGGCCGAGGCCGGACCAGCAGGGATGCCTCCTCCAGCTTCCCCGCCCCCAGGCGGAAGAGCATCAGATAGTCATAGCGCCTGACCTTCACCGGCTTTACCCGCAGCTCCCCACAGTGGCCGGTAGGCAGGGGCTCCCCGGGCCGGAGACGCTCCCGGGTCCCGGAATAGCTCTGGACCGCCTCCAATCTGAGGTCCATGGGGGCGGGGGGCAGGGGGCATTTCTCCCGGACCTCCGGGACGGCCTCCTCTTCCGCCTCCACCGCCGTGGGGCACAGGACCCGCAGCCGGGAGGTCAGGGCGGCGGGCAGGCTCAGGACCAGGCTGGCCCAGGGCAGCACCGCCACAGCCAGGAGCAGAAACCAGGCCAGCCACTCCCGGTAGGCGATATAAGAGACCAGGCAGCCGGCCAGGGCTGCCAGGTACGCGAATCTCCGCCCCCACATATCAGCGCAGACGGGGGGCCGGGGTGGCGGCCAGGATGTCCCGCAGCACCTGCTGGGCGGACTTTTGGCTGCCCTCGGCCCGGGCGGAGAGAATGAGCCGGTGGGCCACGGTGAGGGAAAAGACCTCCCGCACGTCGTCGGGGATCACGTAGTCCCGCCCCCGGAGCCGGGCCACAGACCGGGCCATGGCCGCCACGCTGAGGGCGGCCCGGGGACTGGCTCCCCGGGACAGATCGTCGGAGGTCCGGGTGGCGTTGACAAGCTGCACGATGTAGGCCACCACCTCCCCGGCGATGTAGGTCTGGGCCACCTCCCCCTGGAGGGCGGCCAGGTCCCCGGCGGTCATCAGGGGATTCACGTCGTCCAGGGGATTCCGGCCCTGGCGGCTCATGATCATGGTCATCTCGTCCTTGGGATTGGGGTATCCCAGGCTCAGGCGGATGGTAAACCGGTCCAACTGGCTGTCCGGAAGGAGCTGGGTGCCCGCCGCGCCGGTGGGGTTCTGGGTGGCGATGACGGTGAAGGGCTCCGGCAGGGGGTGGCTCACCCCGTCCACGGTGACCTGCCCCTCCTCCATGGCCTCCAAAAGGGCGGACTGGGTCCGGGAGGTGGCCCGGTTCAGCTCGTCGGCCAGGAACAGATTGCACAGCACCGCCCCGGCCTGGTAGGTCATGGTCCCGGTGGCCTGGTTCAGCACGGAATAGCCCGTCACGTCCGAGGGCAGCACGTCGGGGGTGAACTGGACCCGGTTATAGCTCAGTCCCAGGGTCCGGGAAAAGGCCAGGGCCAGCGTGGTCTTGCCCACGCCGGGAATATCCTCCAGCAAAATATGGCCCTTGGCCAGGATCGCCGCCAAGACCCAGAGCAGGACTTGGTCCTTGCCCACGACGACCTTACGTACCTGACCCAGCACCCGCTGGGCGTAGGAGACCACGCCTCCGTCTTTGGTCTGCACGGAAAAACCTCCTAAAAAATTTCATTTTGTAAATATTATAGCATACGGGGGTCCAAAAAGCAAGCCTTGTCCACTCCTCACGGTCCGGCGCCCTGAGTGGTCCCCCCGGTGGTGCCCTGGGCGGTCCCCTGGGTAGTACCCTGGGTAGTACCCTGAGTGGTCCCCTCAGTCGTGCCTTGGGTGGTGCCCTGGGTGGTCCCCTCCGTGGTGGAAGCGGTGGTCTCCTCGGCGCCGTCCGTGGCGTCGGCGGGGTCCGTGGGCTCGACGCGCTCCTTCACCCGTTCCCGGGCGTAGACCATGTCCTCGTAGGCTTCCTGGCTCACCCGGTCGATGTTCCGGCTCTCATAGGCGGACAGGGCCTCCGCCATCCGCAGGACCCGCAGCCCCGAAGTCTCGTCGCTGACGATGGAAATGGGGGTGTAGGTGCAGTTGGTGATCCGGGCGGTGCCCTGCTCGTTGTCCTTGGTGATCTCCAGATCCAGGATCACCGAATATTCCGTGCCCGCCCGGGCTCCGTCGCTGAGCAGGTCCCCCAGGGAATAGGCCACCACCGTCCCCGCCTCCGGGTCGAAGACGACCCGCTGGACATAGTGCGGGTGGGTGCCGATGATTGCGTCCACGCCCTCCGCGAACATCAACTCCTGGATGGCGAGCTGGCTGTCGCTGATGGTGTCGTTGTACTCGCTGCCCCAGTGGAGCAGGGCGATGGTGATGTCCGGCTCCTCCTGGGCGATGTTCCGCAGGAGCCGGGTGATGCCCTCCCGGTCGATGACGCTGTACTCCGAGGCGTAGTCGGTGTAGAGCAGGTTGACGCAGTCCTCGTTGCCCTCGGGGAGGGCCATGCCGCTCATTCCCTTGGTGAAGGCCACGATGGCAACCCGGACGCCCTGGATCTCCCGCATCAGATATCCCCCGGACTGGCGAAATTCCTCCGGGGTGGGGTAGGCCCCCACGGTTTCCAGGCCCAGATTGCGGATCGCCTGGATGGTGGTGGCCAGGCCCGAGATCCCGTTGACGATGGACCGGGAATTGGCGATCTGGACCAGGTCCACCCCGGCATTGGCCAGGGCCTGGACCATGGCCTGGGGCGCGGAATAGGTGGTCCCCCCGTAGGGCGGCCCCACCAGATTCCCCTCAAAGTTGACGCAGGTCAGGTCCGCGTCGGCCAGCAGAGGCAGCACATCCTGGAAGACCCGGGTAAAGTCCCCGGTGGCGTCCCCGGCCAGGACGGTGTTGTCCGTCACGTTCACGTCCCCGGCGGCGGCGATGTGGATCACCGTCTCCGGCTGCCGGGGGGCGGTGGTGGCGGGGACGGTGGCCGTTGGAGCGGCGCCGCTGGCCGTTCCCCCTGTGGCAGCGCCGGAGGGCGCCGGGTCCCGGCCCAGATCCCAGCCCCGGCTGACGGCAAAGATCAGCCCGCCGCAGAGCAGGAGCACGATCCCCGCCGCCAGGAGCCGGCCCCGGAGCCGCTTCTGCTCCCGTTCCCGCTGGCGCTGCTTTTCCCGGCGCATCTGTCTGCGCTGCTCGGGGTCGTAGTAATCGTAGGCCATGGACGCCCTCCTTTCCCAAAAGACTCGGTATTTTTATAGTTTACCACAGTTTCCGTCATATCTCAAGTGAACAATCCGAAAACTCCTTGCGGAGGAGGAAAAATACCATTATAATAATGAAAAAGATCCATTGGACCCGCAAACGCAACCAGCCGTTGCGGAAATGGAAGCCCCCGTCGCTTGCGGCGGCGGACCGGAAATGGTAGGATGGGGGCGAAAGGAGGCTCTTATGACACTGGGAGAAAAAATTTACACCCTTCGGAAGCGGGCCGGGCTGTCCCAGGAGGCCCTGGCGGAAAAATTGGAGGTATCCCGGCAGGCGGTCTCCAAGTGGGAGACGGACCGCGCCCTGCCGGAGCCGGAGACTCTGGTGGCTCTCAGCGACTGCTTCCGGGTCTCCCTGGACCAGCTCATGCGGCAGGATGCCCCCCTGGAGCCCCAAGCGGACCCCCCGGCAGCGCCGGAGGCCCCCCGCAAACCCTCCCGGGGCCGCTGGCTGTGCCTGGCGGGGGTGCTGGGCCTGGTGCTCTGGGCGGCGCTGACGGCCTTTCTGCCTGGGCCGGGCCTGGCGGATTCCGCCGCCATCACCCTGGACGGCAACGGCATTTTCTGCGGGCTCTGCCTGGGTGCGGTGCTGCTGGGATTCCTCCGAATGCGAAAGGACGATTAAGGAGGTCTAAACATGGCATGGTTTTTTACGATCCTGCCGCTGATCCTTGGGCCGGTGGCAGGCATCCAGATGGGCGCTTCCTATGGCGCGGCCCTCTGCCGGACGGGGGACAGCGCTCCCGCCTGGGTGGCGCTGCTGCCAGGGTCGGCGTTTCTGGTCCCTATGGCGGTCAGCGCCCTGCTGGCGGTCTGGCTCTGGCGGCGGCGGGGCGGCCCCATCCGGGACGGATGGAGCGCGGCTTTCGCCGGCGGCGCTTGGCTGCTGCTGTGCGGAATGTGCTTCCATGTGGCCCTGGACTTTCGGAAGCTCCAGGCCCCGATACATGGCGCACCGGCTTGGGTGGCCTTCCTGATGCCGGGGATCCCCTATCTCTTGGGGGTGGCGCTCCTGGCGAGGCTGGCCGTATGGCGCTGGAAAAGGAAAAAATAGACGATCGCGGCAGGGGTGACCCTGCCGCACAGCTTGTTAAAAAGCCTTTCCGAGTTTGCCGTCCGCAGACGGCAAACCCATTTCAATCATTTTTTGCCAGGGCGTGTACCTGGCAAAAAATACCTTTCAG
>CANQQO010000081.1 GCA_947625965.1 uncultured Oscillospiraceae bacterium | reverse complement strand
CTGAGAGGTATTTTTTGCCAGGTACACGCCCTGGCAAAAAATGATTGAAATGGGTTTGCCGTCTGCGGACGGCAAACAAGGCTGTTTGATAAGCTGAGGCCCGGCACAGCCGCTTTCGCGGCCATGCCGGGCCCTTTCACACCGTTTTCAGTTTCAAACCCTTGCCAAAAGCCCGGGCATCAGCGCTTTTTGCGCTTACCGGCCATCAGAACGCCGATCCCACCCAGGGACAAGAACAGCGTCACGGTCAGGAGGGCCAGAGGCGCCGCGTCCCCGGTCTTGGGAGGATCCGAGGGGCTGCCGGAGGGCTTGGTCGTGCTCTCGGCGGGCTTCGTGGGAACCCCAGAGGGCAGCACGGGTACCTCGGGAATCGGCACGTCGGGCGGATTCTGGGCCGTGGACTTCGCCAGGATCACCCCGGAGAGGGCGGGCACCGTGACGGTGACGCTGCCATCCTCCACGGTGTAGGCCGCGCCGGTCAGCAGCTCTTTCAGGGAATCCGCCTCCGCGTTCAGCGCGCTCAGATCCAAAGTCACGGTTTGGGCTGTCTGGGCGTTGTTCGCCAGGACGATCAGGGTGTTGCCGCCGTCCCGCCGGACGTAGCCAAGAATGCTGCCGGTGCCGTCGGCAATGGGCTCCACGCTGCCGGTCCGCAGGGCGCTGTAGCTGTGGCGAATGCCGGCCAGCTTGGTGTACCAGGCCAGCAGCGCCTCGTCGTTGACCTTGTCCCAATCGATGGTGCGGCGGTCGTCGGGATCGTCCGCGCCGACCATGCCCCGCTCGTCGCCGTAGTAGATGGTGGGCGCGCCCGCGTAGGTGAATTGCAGGAAGGCCACCAGATATTGCCGCTGCTTCGCCAAATCGGAGGTGCTCTCATAGGTGGGGAAGGCCGTATTGACCGTAGCCTTGTCCCGGTCGTCGGGGATCCCGTCCAGGAAGGACAGCACCCGGGTGGTGTCGTGGGAGTCCACCAGGTTCATCATGGCGTAAAACGCCTCCTGGGGATACCGCTCCCGAAGCCGCTCCAGGTCCCGCATGGCGTCCTGGGAGCTGCCGCCCATGGCGTAGGAGAGGACCGCGTTCCGGAACATATAGTTCATCACGGAGTCGTACATATCGCCCATCAGGTACTTCGTGGCGTCGTCCCAGATCTCGCCGATGATCACCGCGTCGCTCTGGGTGGCCTTCACGGCCTCCCGGAAACGCTGCCAAGTCTCGTCGGAGACTTCGTTGGCCACGTCCAGACGCCAGCCGTTGGAGCCCTGCTCCAGCCAGTAGCTGGTGATGGAGTTATCCCCGTCGATGATCTTGTCCGCCCAGTCCTCCGTCTGGTACTCGGAGCCGTTGGTGGCCTTGATGATGGGCATACTGTCGTATCCCCACCAGCCGTCATAGCTGTAGACCGGCTTGCCGGCCCGTTCGCCGATGGAATCCACCGCGCCGGACATCGGCGTGTTGAAGATGTCGAACCAGGTGGTATAGGAGAAGTCGGTGACGCCGCGGCCCTGGAAATAGGTCTTGGCGGCGGCCTCCGCGGCGGCCTGAGCGACATTATGCTCAGCCATGTAGTCATACACGTAGGCCCAGTAGGGATACGCGCCCACCGCCGTAGCGCCGGCTTTCAAATACTTATAGTACCGGTCAAAATACTTGGAATCGTCGGAAACGTGGTTGAACACGCCGTCCAGCACGATGTGCATCCCATTGGCCTCCGCAGCCTCTACCAGCTCCGTGAAATCCCCCAGGTCGCCCAGGATCGGGTCGATCTGGGCATAGTCGCTGGTGTCATAGCGGTGGCTGGAAATGGAGGCAAAGACGGGATTCAAGTAGATCACCGTGACGCCCAGGGACTTGAGGTACGCGATCTTCGCGGTGATGCCATCCAGGTCGCCGCCGTAGATCTCGTTGCTCCACTCTCCGTCCCCCTTATGGGCGTCGGCGGGATAGTTGGAATCCGCGATCCACTCCGGGTTCTCCGGCAGCTCGTCCCAGGCGGGGAACTCATAGTTTACCGGGCCTCTGGCCGAGGTCTGGTTCTTGTCGTTAGAGGGATCGCCGTTGTAGAAGCGGTCCGGGAAGATCTGGTAGATCACCGCGTTCTTCATCCAATCCGGGGTCTTGAAGCCGGACTGGTAGACCACCAGATCGTAGGGATGGATCTGGGTCAGCTCGGTCACGGCGCCGGCGCCGTAATAGCCGTCGTCGTCGGAATAGACCTTGACGGCGGAGGCCTGGGACACCACGAAGAAGTAGTCATACTCCCCGATGGTATTCAGGTCGTTGACGGTCACGGTCCATTTCCGGACCCCGTTCACGGCCTCGCCGGGGGTCATGGCATAGGTGTTGGAGCCAATGACCAGCGTGGCCCCGGTGATATCCTCCCCCGCGTCCAGGGCGAAGGTGACGCTCTCGCCGGTGGCGACCGCCCCGTAGACGCTCTTATAATCCGCGTCCTTGGAATTGAAATACACCGTCTTCCAGGCTTCGTCGTTGGCGGGCACCGCGTCATGGTAGTACAGGCCATAGGCGGGGGCATAGTAGAAGGTGACTTCCTTGTCCGCGTCCAGGGTGAAGGCCGGGAAGACCCGCTCCGTGGAGTCGCCCTCCACCGACAGCTTCAATCCCGTATATTCTCCGGCGGGAAGGGACACCTTCACGGAGTAGATCCCCGTCAAACCGGAATCGAGCAGTTCTGTACCTTCCAGGATGCCGGAGCCCTCCAGCCGGATCTTCTGGAAGGAATAGGCGACAAAAAATCCCGCCCTTTTTTAGGCACCCCCCCGCAATCGGCCCCCGTAAAGGGACCGTCCGGGCCTCCACGGAGCCGGCGGAGGGCATCTCCATATGGCGTCCCAATTTTCTTCGCCCGCGAATTGGTCGCCGCTACTTGAAAAATGCGGAGGAAATATGTATAATGTCCATCGGAGGTGATGAAATGTACCGTATCGCGGTCTGCGACGACGAGCCCCATCTGAGAGAAAACCTGGTCGGTATGTGCCGGGAGATCCTGACGCGGATTGGGGTGGAGCATAGCCTTACGCCGTTTCCGTCGGCGGAGGCGCTGAAAGCCGCCCTCGATATGGGCGGGCGGTTCGACCTGCTCTGCCTGGATATCCTGATGCCCGGGCAGAGCGGCATGGAGCTGGCCCGGGAGCTCCGCCGCCGGGACGACAGGACCTCGATCCTCTTCATCACCAGCTCCGAGGAGTTCCTGCGGGAGGGGTACAGCGTCCAGCCCATCCAGTACCTGATGAAACCCGTGAGCCGGGAGGATCTGGAGGCGGCCCTGCGTACCGATCTTCGCCTGCACCACCGGCAAAGCACCGTGACGGTCGCGGCGGGCGGGAAGGTGACGGCCATCCCCCTGGATGAGATCCTGTATGTGGAGAGCCGGGACCACCGGGCGGTCTTTGTGCTGGACCGCGGGGAGGAGTCCTTCTGGCTGTCCCTGGCCCAGGTGGAGGGAATGCTCCCGGCCGGGCAGTTCTGCCGCTGCCATAACAGCTTTCTGGTGAATCTGGCCCGGGTGGCCAGGATGGACAGCCGGGATGTGATCCTCACCAGCGGGCGGAGGCTGGCCGTCAGCCGGGGGCGGGCGGTGGAATTTCAAACGCGGCTCACCCGCTATCTCGGGGGCGGCGTAAGCCCATTTTGAGTGAATAAAAAACCACGGTCAGAAATAGACCGTGGAGGCTGAGGCTGCCAAAAAACATTTGTTTTTGGCAGCCTCAATTGGCAGGATCGCATTGCCGATTTTATATTATTTCTTCATGCTGAGCGCCGTCTGGATCGTGACACGGCTGTCCGTGTAGGTGATGTCCAGGACGGCGTTGTACTTTTCCGCCACCCAGCGCATTTGCCGGATGCCCCAGCCGTGCTCCTCCGGGGAGGGCTTCGTGCTGAGGAAGGCGCCATCCTCCCCCCTCGGCAGGGGGCCGGAGTAGGTGTTCCAGCACTTGACCAGCAGGAGCTCCTGATAAACCTTCAGGCTGACGCGGATCTCCCGCCGGTCCGTGGCCTTGGACGCGGCCTCCAGGGCGTTTTCCAGCAGATTGATGAGTAGGGAGCAAAGATCGCTCTCGTCGATGCCCAGCTTTTCCGGCAGGGGCGCGTAGGCGGTAAAGACGACCCCCAGCTCCGTGGCGCGAGAGGCGGCGTTTTGCAGGATCACATTGACGGTAAAATTGTCGCTGTACCGCGCCGTGGAGAGCCGCGTCAGGCGGCTGTCCATCCGCTCCAGGGTCCGCACCAGCTCCTCGTAGCTGCCCTGCTCCGCCATCAGGCGCAGGGCGGCCACCTGGTTTTTCCATTCGTGGCGCAGCAGGGAGGTATCCCGGAGGCGCTGCTCCATCTGGCGGTAGTTCTCCTCGGTGAGCCGCCGCCGCTCCCGGAGCACATCCAGGGTCCGGCGGGCGTTCTCCTCCCGGGTGCGGGTGACGGCGCCGGTGAAGATCAGATAGTAGATCATGGCCTGATCGAGCATCAGGAAGAAATAGACGGGGGCATTTCCTCTGTAGGCTGCCGCCAGATCCAGCAGGATCATCAGCGCCAGGAACGCCGCCGTGGACAAGGTGGCGTAGCGGAATTCCCGCTTCACCTGTTCTGGCTCGATCTCCCGCAGGAACGCCGCCACGACCCGCCGCATGAACATAGCGGTCGCCGGGAAGGCCGTGAAAAGGAAGATCATGTACAAGATATCCAGCATCGAGCAGTAGGTGGTGGACACCTCCAGCGCCCAGGGATCCGGGAGAAAGGAGTGGATGAAATTAGACAGCCAGTAGGTAAGCGCGGCGTAGTAGATCACCACGTACACCACCAATAGCTTTTTATAAACGTTTTCCCGGACGAGGCGCAGGTACGCGGCCGCAATGGCGGCCATGGTGGCCAGGGCGTAGCCGTCCCCGAATGCAGAGAAGATCGGGGTCGCGTCGTCCGGCGCTGGGATGATGGCCAGGGGGAAGAGCGCGCCCGTCGCCAGCAGCATGAGGGTCAGCGCCAGATAGATCCGCCGTCTCCCCACCGCCAGCTTGTCCTCGCCGAAGGGCATGAACACAAGCAGCGCGCAGGGGTAAAACTGGAGGAAAAACCCCGCCGCGTCTATCAGGTATGCCTGCCAGGTCATTTCCTCTCCTCCCGCAATGCCAAAAGTGATATTCATATTATAGCAGGACCCGCCGCGTTTCACAAGGGTTTCGTTTACATAAATGGACAAATTTCTTCCACAGCCGGAAAGGCTCGCCCGTCCCAATGGGCCGGAGGAAGCTATCCGGAAATCCGGCGGACTTGGGCGGATCGGCGCGCCATTTCCACCGGCCCCACGGAGCACACCGTCAGCGGTCCCCGGGCGGCGGAAGGATCTGCCCTTGCGGAAAGCCCCGATCTATGATACACTGTTAATGCGGCGCCGCACGATGCGCGGCTGTCGCCTTAAAAAAGGAGGCTGCGCTATGAAAAACCGCGAAGTTGTTGAACGGATCCTCGCCTATCACCCCGCGATCCCCGATTCCCATGGCAATGACGGCTGGAAATGGGGGGACCCGGAGGCGGAATGTACCGGCGTGGCCGTCGCGTTGACCGCCGCCGTGGGGGTCATCCGGCGGGCGGCGGAGATCGGCGCCAATCTGCTCATCGTTCATGAGCCCACCTTCTACACCTCCCGGGATCCGGACGGCTGGCGGGAGGACTTCCCCAACGCCGTGTTTCAGGAAAAGCGGGACCTTCTGGACCGGCATGGCATCGCCATCTGGCGGGACCACGATCATATGCACGCCCACAGGCCCGACGCCATCTTCACCGGCGTCCTGGCCTGCCTGGGCTGGGAGGACTATACCGCCATGCCCTGCGGGCCCTATACCCATTACCTCATTCGGGTCCCGGAGACGACCCTTGGCGCTCTGATGGAACATCTGACCGCCGCCATTGGCATGAACGGCCTGCGCTACATTGGCGACCCGGGCCAAAGGGTCCGCACCGTGGCCCTGGTGGGGCATCTCTACACCGCCTTCACCGGGGAGCTCCGATCCGACGGGCAGCAAATGGAGTACGGCGTTCAGTGTATTCGGCTCCTGGAGCAGGGGGCCGACGTGCTGCTCCCCGGGGAGGTCATCGACTGGACGGTAGTCTCCTATATCCGAGACGCCGTCCAGCAGGGCCGGCCCAAGGCCCTGATAAATCTGGGCCACTTCAACTGGGAGGAGCTGGGGATGCGGTACGCCCGGGAGTGGATCGGCGGACTTCTGGGCGGCGGGACGCCTGTGACCTACCTGCCCTCCGGGGACCTGTACAGCTTCTTCCCCCACGACCGGTCCAGCGCCCGATAGATCCCCATGGCACCGGCGCTGACGGGGATCCATAAAAGCGTAAAGGGCAGGCAGATCTGTCCCAAAAAGTTCAGGGGCAGGCCCCGGTAGTCCCAGACGGCAAATTCCCGGTTGACCAGCAGCCCCGTGGCCAGCTCCACGGCGGTGACGGTCCCCGCCCCCGCGGCCCACCGGGCGGGCAGGGGCCAGGGCAGCCGCTCCAGCCGTCCCAGCAGCAGGAAGCAGCTTCCCCCCGCCAGGAACATACTGATGTGGCTCCATCCCCGCCAGAGGAGCTCCAGCATCACATATCCGGCCCCGCCAAGGACAAAGAGCGCGGGCGTCTTCCAATATTTCACAGTTTGTCACCTCATGGAAAAGACTTCCCAAAAATGGGCGGAAAAATTCCTCCTTTTCCCTTGACAAACTGGATTTTGTTGGCTATAATAAGAAAGCTGTTTCGGCGGTCGTCTTAGCCCCGAGACCACATGGCGGCATAACTCAGTTGGTAGAGTAGCCGGTTCATACCCGGTATGTCATCTGTTCGAATCAGATTGCCGCTACCAGGCCCGTTGGTCAAGCGGTTAAGACACCGCCCTTTCACGGCGGTAACATGGGTTCGATTCCCGTACGGGTCACCATAGCAAAAGCGCTCCCTTGCGGTAGCTTCCAATAAAACAGTATCGAAACAATACTGATATTGGGCAGCTGCCAAACAGGGGTGCAACAAAGGAACCAGCATACTCGGAAATCAATCCGGGTATGGCTGGTTTCTTTGTTGTTTGATAATCACGGACTATGCCTGTGAATTCAAAATGGCAAGCCTACAAGTAGAAAAAGCAAATCTCCAGTGTTAACCATCATAGAACTCATTCAGGCCACCCGTTATGCACATGTTATCCTGACTACCCTCTTGGCGGACAAGGATCACCACCGTGACTATCAGCACTTTGAATACGCCCGTCTTTT
>CANQQO010000080.1 GCA_947625965.1 uncultured Oscillospiraceae bacterium | reverse complement strand
ACTTCCGTTCAAACTACCTTACTTAAAGTTTAAGGTGCTTCTCGTCTTGACGTTATTCAATTCGCAAGGTACATGGGTTGCGCCGCAGGGCGGCCACTTTTTAAGGATACCACAAATCTCTTCGCTTGTCAAGAACTTTTTTCAAATTCCAGCAAGTTTTTTCAGATTGTGTGGTTTTTTCCGGGCCAGCCCCGAGTGCCTCGTTATATTACCAGACGGACTTGATTTTGTCAAGCACTTTTTTCTGTTTTTTTCAGATTTTTTCTCCATGGCACCAAGGGCGCCAAAACCAGCAGGAGCAGGGTCCCAATGGACAGGACTCCCTCCGGAAGGGCCAGCGACAGCAGAAACCAAAACGCGGCCAACGCGCCGCAGAGAATGGTCCCTCCCCCGCCCCAGCCGGGGCGGACACATTCCGCCAGGTAGCCGGCCGCCGCGAGAAGAAAACTGTACAGCGCGAAAAAGCCCATGGTCAGTCCGGCGGATACCAGCGCCTCGAACCGCTCCGCCACGCCAAAGAGGGACAGGCTCTTGCTGAAGGTATAAAAGGGCAGGACCTCCTGGCGGGCTACCCCGGCGGAGAGGATGCCCAGGGTCCAAACCCCACAGGCAAAGCCAAACGCCCCGATCGCAGCCAAGGCCAGGGGGGAACCGGCAGACTTCTCCCTGGGCAGAAACACCGCCGCCGCCGGGAGCAGGAAAATCGCGACGATCTCCATGGGGGGAAGGTCCCAAGATGGGGCCAGGTATTCTCCCCTGAGATCCTTGGCGCCCGCTCCCAGGACCAGGGCGAACAGGCCCGCCAGAAACCAAAAGAGGATGCTTCCCGCCCGGCTGGTCTTTGCCGCGCCCTGACTGACGGCGACGGCGGCCAGGGTCAGGAGGCTCAGGCTCAGAAGGGGGCTCCCTTCGGCGGTGGGCCAGCAGGGGGTCAGCCATTTCGCCAGTTCGCCAACCGTCAGAGCCAGCCAGAGAAATTGAAGGCAGGCCAGCCATTTTCCCGGCATATGCCCCAGGGCCGTGACGCCCCAGGCCAGCAGAAGGCAGACCAGGGCCGCCAGGCCATAGCCCGGCCAGCCGCTCCTGCCCGCCAGGTAGGCCGCCGGGGCGGTCATGGCGGCAAAGATCCAGGCCCAAAGCCGGGCCTGCGGTATTTTTTCACTCCACAAGTCGCATCTCTCCCATGTCAAACATCAGAATGGGGATCCTTTCGGCTCCGGCGCGGAGGTCCAGAAGGGTGACCTCCGGCTCGTGCGCGGACAGATATTCGTTGAGCTCTCCAAGGTCCTGCTTGGAAATGGGACCCACTCCCACGCAGACCCCGCAGGCCGGACGGAGATAGTCCTGTAACTCCGGAAGCAAGTCCAGACAGGCGGGGGCCAGAAGGACCTTGTCCGCCGTTTCCAGGAAGATCTCCCCGGAGGCGCCGGCTTTCAGATCCGCAAAGGCCGACGCCAGATCCTCTCCCCTGCCCTCGTCGCCGGTGTCCGCCTGGATCGTCAGGGTCTCCCCCTGGCTGGACAGGTAGAGCAGCTCCACAGGCTGGAGCTTCGCGGCGTCGGTGCCCTGGAAGGGAAGCCCTCCCGCAACCGCCGCCAGGACCAGAGCGGACAGGAGGAAAAACCATTTTTTCACTTTTGATTCCTCCCATCCTGGGGATTCAGATCTGGGTTTCGTCCCTTCCGGGCCGCCAGCCGGGGTCGGAGAATGGTTACATTTTTAATATGAGAAAAGGGCGCCAGATAGTGGACGCCCAGGCTGTCCAGGCTGGACAGGTGGACGATCAGGGCGATGAGTCCCACCGTCACCCCAAAGAGGCCCGCCAGGGCCCCCAGCACCGCCAGCGCGAAGCGCCACAGCCGCACCGCCTCCGCCAGGTCCCGGTTGGGCTGAACAAAGCCGCAAATCCCCGCCACGCTGACGGCGATCAGGGCCGCCGGGGAGATGATCTTGGCCTCCACCGCCGCCGTGCCCACCACGATGCCGCCGATGATGGACACCGACTGCCCGATGGCCTGGGGCAGATGGATGCCCGACTCCTGCAGCAGCTCAAAGGCGATCAGCAGCCCCAGCACCTCCACCGCCGTGGAGAAGGGCACGGACTCTTTGCTCTCGATGATCGCCCGGAGCAGGGGCAGGGGCAGCATCTCCTGATGGAAGGAGGCCATGGCAATGAACAGCCCGGGCAGCAGCAGGCCCAGCAGCAGAGCGCAGTAGCGCAGCACCCGGATGCAGGAGGCGGACACAAAGTCCACCCCCCGATCCTCGCCGCTGGTCATGAAATACCCCAGGTCCACCGGGGCCAGATATCCCAGCGGCAGCCCGTCCACGATCAGGCCCACCCTGCCCTCCAGGATCCCCTGGCAGAAGGTGTCCGTCCGCTCGGTATATTGCAGCAAAGGGAACGCCGTGGGTCGGGAGCCGCTGACATACTCCTCCACCGCCGCCGGGGACAGGAAGCCGTCCACATCGATTTCGTCCAGGCGGGTCTTCATCCGCTCCACCAGCTCCGGGTCCGTCAGGCCCTTGAGGGACACCACCGTCACGTTGGTCAGGCTTCGCCTGCCCACCTTCGTCTCATAGAGCCGCAGGTCCGGGGAACGGAGGTGGCGGCGGATCAGACTGGTGTTGGAGCGGACCGTCTCCACAAAGGCGTCCTTGGGACCCTTGACGGTGTTCTCCACCTCCGGGGCCGAGGGGCCCCGCTTTTCCCCGGTCTTGACCTCGAAGGCGATGGCCCCCACCCCTGGGAAAAGGACCACGCAGAAGCCGTTGACCAGCTTGAGGGCCACGGTGTCCAGGTCCTGGCAGGGGTCGGCTACGGAGTTGTACACCGCGCCCCGGAGGGCCTTTTCGTACAGATCGGCCAGACTCTCCGCCTCCAGGATCTCCGCGATGGGCTTCATCACATATTCGGAAATGTCTCCCCCGGAGACCAGACCGTCGATGGCGTAGGCGTGAAGGGTCCACTGGCCGCACTTCAGGTCCCGGGGCACAAAATCCCCTGCGCCATCAAAAATGGCGCGGATATTTTCATCGGTCATCTCCCCGGGATAGGCCGGATCCGGCCGGGGGGTGGGCTGCTCCATGAAAACGCACTTCCCTTCTCTTTCCTTTGGAAGAAGTTTGCCCCTCTGGGCCGGTTTTATGAAAGAGGATTGCTTTTTTTCACGGAAAATGGTATGATAGCGAAAAAGGAGGGCTGGATATGAAAATTTGCCGCCTTTCCGTGATGCGGATGGCAAACTATACCGATCTTTCCGCCCAATTGGAAAATCCTATGCCGCATCCCTGCGATTTGGAGCTGGGACAGGTTTTCTACACCCGGGGCCGGCAGCCCTCGGGGCTGTGCGACAGCGCCTGGGCCACCCTCTCTCCCTTCGTCATGGCCCTGGGCAACGGGGCCACGGGGCTTTACGACGGCTGGATGAAGGACCCCGCCTCCGCCATGGTCTCCTGCAATGATGGGTTCCGGCCTGTGAGCTTTCTGGTAGAGGCCCTGGACGGACCGGCGATCCGGCCCATCCAGCCGGAGGACATCGATCAAACGGGGGACGTCTACTGTGCCGCGTGGCAGGAGGCCTATCCGGGAATGGCGGGAGAAAGCGATTCTGCCGCGTCGAGCCCGGAGCGGTGCAGGAAGATCGCCCGGGAGTGGCCGGGCGAGGTCTTCGTGGCGGAGCTAGGGGGAAAGATCGTGGGCTTCTGCCGCTACGGGCCCTCCCGGGACGAGGACAGGAAGGGCTTCGGGGAGATCTACGCAATCTATCTATTAAAGTGCGCCCAGGGACTGGGCATTGGAAAAAGGCTGCTGGACGCCGCTTTCCGGGAGCTGCTCCCCGGGCCCGGCGTGACCGTCTGGGTGCGGAAGGAAAACCGTCCCGCCATCGGGTTTTACGAGCATTGCGGTTTTCGGGCCGACGGGGCGGAAAAGACCTTCTGTCTGGGGAAGGAAGCCGCCGTCCGAATGGTGTGGCACAGCCGGGAGGATCTGCCATGGCCCATCTGATCGCAGCCATTTCCACCGGCGCCCAACGGGCCGCCATCGGGATCCTGCGGCTGTCCGGGGAGGGCTGCGCCCAGGCGGTGGATACGGTTTTTTTGCCGAAAAATGGAAAACCCTTCTCCCAGGCGCCGGTCAGGCGGCTGGTCCTGGGGACCCTGTTGGACAGCCGGGGGCGGCCCATCGACCAGTGCGTGGCCATCCGCTTTGCCGGACCCCACAGCTACACCGGCGAGGACGGGGCGGAGATCCAGTGCCACGGCTCCCCCGCCGTTCTGGCGGCGGGGCTGGAGGCTCTGTACCGGGCCGGGGCCCGGCCCGCCCAGCGGGGGGAATTTACCAAGCGGGCCTTCCTCAACGGCCGCCTGGGCCTGACGCAGGCGGAGGCGGTGATCGACCTCATCGACGCGGAGACGCTGGATGCCGCCGTCAATGCCGCCGGGCAGGTGGAGGGGGCGCTGCAGCGGAGGCTCTCCCCCATTTATGACCGGCTGGTGGACCTGTGCGGCCATTTTCACGCGGTTTTGGACTACCCCGACGAGGACATCGACGACTTTGCCCTGGCCAATTACGCCGGGACCCTCTCGGACTGCCGCCAGGCCCTGGGCCGGCTCCTAGCCACCTACGACCGGGGCCGGGTGCTGAAAAACGGCGTCTCCGCCGCCCTAGTCGGGCGGCCCAACGTGGGGAAGTCCAGCCTGCTCAACGCCCTGGCGGGCTACGACCGGGTCATCGTCACCGATATCCCCGGCACCACCCGGGACACAGTGGAGGAAAGCGTCGTCCTGGGCTCCACCCGCCTGCGGCTGACGGACACCGCCGGGATCCGTCCCACCGCCGACCCCCTGGAAACGCTGGGCGTGGAACGGTCCCGGGCGGCGGCGGCGGGAGCGGAGATCGCGATCTTCGTCTGCGACGGGTCCGTGCCCCTGACGGCGGAGGACCGGGAGGCCATGGCGCTGTGCCTGTCCGCCCCCAGGTCCGTCGGTCTGATCAACAAGGCGGACCTGTCCCGGACGGTGGAGCCGGCGGAGCTGCCCTTCGCGCTGGTCTTTGCCGTCAGCGCCCGGACCGGGGAGGGTCTTGACGCCTTCTCCCGGGCGGTGGACAGGCTTTTCGCCGGGGACGGGCCCCTGGACGGCTCGATCTTGACCAATCCCCGGCAGTTTGACGCCATCCGCCGGGCCGAAGCCGCCCTGGGCCGGGCCCTGGACGCCCTGACCCTGACCCCCGACGCGGTACTCACCGATGTGGAGGGGGCCATGGAGGCCATGGGCGAGGTCACCGGGGCCACCGTCCGGGAGGACATCACCGCCAGAATTTTTGAACGCTTTTGCGTGGGAAAGTGAGGACCCATGGATCTCATCTATTTGGACAACGCCTCCACTACCCGGCCCCGGGCCGAGGCGGTGGAGGCCATGAATCGGGCTCTGACCCAGGCTTGGGGCAACCCCAGCTCTCTCCACGAATTTGGCCTGGACGCCGCCCGGGAGCTCCGGGTTGCCCGGAGTCAGGTCGCAGCCGCCCTGGGCGCGGAGAGCAGGCAGGTCTATTTCACCTCCGGGGGCACGGAGGCGGACAACTGGGCCATTTTCGGCGCGGTCAAGAGGCTGGGCAGGCAAGGAAAGCACATCGTCACCACCGCCGTGGAGCATCACGCGGTCCTCAACTGCATGAAGGAGCTGGAACGCCTGGGCTATGAGGTCACCTATCTGGCCCCCGACCGCCTGGGGCGGGTGTCCGAGGAGGCCCTGGACGCGGCGCTGCGGCCGGACACCATTTTGGTATCCGTCATGATGGTCAACAACGAGACCGGCGCGGAAATGCCTATCGAGGCCATGGTCAGGCTGACCCGCCGAAAGAGCAAACTTGCCCTGTTCCACACTGACGCGGTCCAGGGCTTTCTGAAGATTCCCTTCCAAGCCAAAAAGCTGGGGGTGGACCTGATCTCCGTCTCCTCCCACAAGGTCCACGGCCCCAAGGGGGCGGGGGCGCTGTACATCGGCCCCCGGCTCAAGTCCTTCCCGCCCCTGATCTACGGCGGCGGCCAGGAGGGAGGGTTCCGCAGCGGCACCGAGGCCATGCCCGCCATTGCCGGCTTTTCCGCCGCCTGTCAGGCGGGACTGGGGACCCTGGCGGCGGACGCCGCCAGGGAGCGGGAATTGCTGGAATATGGGATATCTCAGTTATGTAAACTTGAAGGCGTGGAACTTCTGGGGGCCCATGACGCGCCGGGTATCCTCTGCCTGTCCATTCCCGGCGTCCCTGTGCAGAACACCATCAACCTGCTTCAGGAGCGAAAGATCTATGTCTCCGCCGGCTCCGCCTGCGCCAAGGGGCACCGGAGCCACGTCCTCTCCGCCATGGGTCTGCCGCCGGAGACGGTGGACGGGGCCTTCCGAGTCTCTCTCAGCCGGGAGACCACGCGGGCGGAGATGGAGGCTCTGGTGGAGGGCGTCAAGGGCGTTTTGGCCTGGAAAAAACGGTAAATTTTCCCGGCTGTCCAACGGACCGCCGGGATTCGCTGTTTATGGGGAAGACTTTTTTCCCTTCTCATGCTATCCTATTATAAAAAGGAGGCGTTTCTATGGATCTGAAAGTCATCGGCACGTTTTTGGCCAAGCTGCGGAAGGACCGGGGCATGACCCAGGAGGCCCTGGGGGAGGTCCTGGGCGTCAGCGGGAAAACCGTCTCCCGATGGGAGACCGGCACCTATCTGCCTCCCGTGGAGATGCTGGAGGCCCTGAGCGATCTCTACGGGCTCACCATCAACGAGCTTCTGGCGGGCCGGCCCCTGGACGAGAAGAGCTACCCCGCCGCTGCGGAGGAAACTATCAAGTCCGCCCTCCGGGAAAGCGCCTTTACCTATAAGGATCGGGTGGCGTACTTTACGGAAAAGTGGAAGAAGGAGCATTTCCTGTCCAATCTTCTGCTGGGCGTCCTCTATATTCTGGCGATCGTCTTCCTCTGGATCTGGGACAAAGGCGGCACGGGTTGGATTGTCCTCGTCACTCTTCTGGGCCTGGGCGGGATCGCCTGGCGGCGGAATCAGATGATGAGCTATGTGGAGGAACATTCCTTCGACGGGCGGCCAGCGGCCGCTGACAATGCGCACGGGGATGTCTGAAATCGTTCCCCCTGCACTCTGCCCGGTATCGGAAGACGTCCGGCATCGTTCCCGCTGTACTTGGCCGGTGGCCGCAGACAATGTACACGGGGATGTCTAAATTCGCTCCCCCTGCGCTCTGCCCGGTATCGGAAGACGTCCGGCATCGTTCCCGCTGTACTTG
>CANQQO010000079.1 GCA_947625965.1 uncultured Oscillospiraceae bacterium | reverse complement strand
ATCCAGAGCGCCAACTACGCGGTGCTGAAGGAAGCCGTCCTCAACGGCGTCACCATGACCTGCAACACCGGCGAGAGCACCATGGCCGCCGTCTCCGAGAAGTGGAACTACTGGACCGTTGACAACGTAAGCAAGGACGAGACTCTGCTGGCCGCGCTGAAGCAGGCCATGACCTGGCAGAACTACGCCCTGGCCAACTCCAACGCCCTGGACGGCCTGTCCTCCAACTCCCGTCTGGTCAGCGTCCGCACCTGGTACGACAATCTGCTGACCGGCCTGCAGGTTGGCTTCGCGGTCCTCACTGTCGGCTGCGCGGCGATGTATGTGATGTCCGCCAAGCGCAAAGAAAACTGAGCTAGGAGGTAACATTGATATGGATATGAAAAAGCAATCCGTCGGCTTTTACACCACCGCCTGCTCCGCGATCCTGGCGGTCGTGGGCCTGGTGGCCTACCTGATCAACTGCGGCACGGACTATTTCTCCAACCTGGGCGTGAATCCCGCCGTGGTGGGATGCGTTATCGCCGCTGTGGCGGTCCAGGTAGTCTACCTGGCGGCCACCCAGAAGGGCGTCCCCATGTGGACCGACGTCCTGCCCGTCGCCGCCTCCGTACTGCTGGTAGTGGGGACCCTGCTCTTCGTCAGCGTCCGGATCAACGGCATCGCCTCCATCATGACCTTTGAAGGCAACGCCAAGACCATGGCCGACCTGACCAGCGCCATCGTGGGCATCGTCGGATGCCTCCTGGCCACCATCGTCAGCGTGGTAGCGTCCTTCTTCGACACCACGAAGGCGTAATTCTTCCAAATCCCGACCGCCCCCAGCTTTGGGGGCGGTCCCGGGTACTTTTTGGTATGAAAGGGAGTGCAGAGATGAAAAAGACCCGTTTGATCGCTCTGCTCTGCCTTTTGTGCCTGGCCGGCTGCGCGGAAGCCCCGGAGACGCCCGCCCCCACCTGCCAGGTGGTCCTGGAGGAAGGGGAGGGCTTCACCGCCCAGTCCTATTTGGCCCAGTGCGTCCCCGGCGGGGAGCTGGTCTTCACCCTGCGGCCCCGGGACGGCTATACCCTCACCGGGACGGACTGGCCCGGCGGAGAGCTGACCCTGCTTCCCGGGGGCGGATCGGAACTGCGGCTGAAAAATGTGCGCTATTCCAAGACTGTGTCGGTCTTTGCCGAACAGAGCGGGACCACCCTCACCTATGACCCCAACGGCGGCCAGACCCCGGAGGGGAAGACGGGCCCGGTGACGGTTCCCTTGACGCCCTCCCACCTCCGTTGGAACACCGCCCCGGCGGGGATCTTCCAACGTCCCGGCTATACGCTCCTGGGCTGGAACACCGCCCCCGACGGCGGCGGCCGGTCCGTGGGCCTGGGCAGCCGGGTGACCCCCGAGGAGGGGATGATCCTCTACGCCCAGTGGGAAAAGTGGAGCGACGAAGCCAATTTCCAGTGGACCTCCCTGGGACGGGAGGCGGCGGTCACCGCCTACCTGGGCGCGGAGAAGACCGTCTGCGTTCCCGCCGCCCTGGGCGGGCTCCCGGTGGCGGTCATCGGGGAGGGGGCCTTCGCCGGCTCCGGCTGCACCCAGGTGATCCTGCCCGAGACAGTCCGTGCCGTGGAGGCCGGGGCTTTCTCCAATTCCGCGCTGGAGAGCCTGACCCTTTTCGACACCGTCGCCGCCATCAGCGACTACGCCTTTTCCGGCTGCGAGGCGTTTCGCACCCTCCACCTCAACGCCGCCCGGGACCCGGTGTACAGCGGCACTTATTACGCGGCCTTTGCCGATAAGATGGACCGGCTCATGTCCCTGGCGGACGCGCAAAAAATCGTCCTCTTTTCCGGCTCCTCCACCCGCTTTGGCTATGACAGCGCCCGGCTGGACGAGGCGTTCCCGGACTATGACGTGGTGAACATGGGCGTCTTCGCCTACACCAACGCCCTGCCCCAGTTGGACCTGATCCGCCAGTTCCTCCGGGAGGGGGATATCCTGCTCCACAGCCCCGAGCTGGACGCCGCCAAGCGCCAGTTCTGCACCACCAGCAACCTGGACGCCGCCTTTTTCAGCATGATCGAGGCGGACTATGATCTGCTTGCCCGCTTGGATCTCCGGGACTACGGTCAGGTGTTCACCGCCTTTCAAAGCTACCAGACCGCCCGGGAGGGGATGGAGGCGCGGAGCTACGGCCTATCCCCGGCGGATTTCGACGAGGACGGCAATCCGGTGACGGCCCCCAGCTATAACCTCTACGGCGATTACATCCTCTACCGCCCCAACTCCCCGGAGCAGGCCCCCATCTATGGCCTCCCGGTGAAATACACGGTGGACGCCTATCCCCTTGACTACTATCTCGGGCCTCTGAACCGGGTGATCCGGGAATTTCAGGCCATGGGCGTGCGCTACTACATTACCTATTCCCCCCGAAACCGGCTGGCGGTGTCCGAGGACAGCACCCCGGAGGCCGTCGAGGCGCTGGACGCCTATTTCCGGGCCCATCTGGCGGCCCCGGTGATCTCCCGGCTGGCGGACTCCCTGATCAGCGGGGTCTATCTGTACGGAACGGACAATCACCTGTCCACTGAGGGCGTAGAACTGCGGACGGAACGGATCATCGCGGAGCTCACCGCCCAACTGGAACAGGAGGGCGGGATATGAGCGGGCTTTGGACGCTGGCGCCCTTCGGCCTGGCGGCGCTGTTTGCGCTGCTCTGCCGGTTTGGAAAGCGGCGGGGAGCGTGGATGGTCCTGTGTGAGCTTTCCGCGGTCTGCGCGGTTTTGACCGGCCTGGTCCTGGGCGTCTCCCTGGCCGATCTGGCCTTGGGAGCGGCTGGACTGTTCCTGATCTGCGCCCTGGGCGGGGGAGGGAAAGCATGAATTTTAACACTCCGGAATTTCTCCTCTTCTTCCCGGCGGTGGCGGTCCTCCACTATCTGCTTCCCCATAAAGCCCGGTGGGCGCTCCTGCTTGGGGCGAGCTGGCTGTTCTACTTCCTGGGAAGTCCGGAGGCGTTTGGACTGCTGCTGGGGACCACCCTGGTGTCCTGGCTCTGCGCTTTGGGAATGGGGCGGAAAAAATGGGTCCGGCGGCTCCTGCTGGGCCTGGCCCTGGGGACCAGCCTGGGATGCCTGGCCTTTTTCAAGTATGGAAATTTCTTGGCGGATCTGGCGGGCAGGGATTTGGCGTCCCGGTTCCTGCTCCCGGCGGGGATCTCCTTTTACACCTTTCAAACCCTGTCCTACGTCATTGACGTGTATCGGGGAGACGCGGCGGCGGAAAGGCATTTTGGCTATTACGCCCTCTTTGTCGCCTTCTTTCCCCAACTGGTGGCGGGGCCCATCGAACGCCCCGGAGACCTGCTCCCGCAGCTCAGGGCCCAGCGGCCCTTTTCCCGGGAAAACTTGGGGGCCGGGGCCTGGCTCCTGCTGACCGGGTATTTCCAGAAGACGGTCATTGCCGACGGCGTCGCCCCCTATGTGGACCGGGTCTTCGCGGCCGGAGGGGCCGCGATGGGGCCGGAAATCCTCCTCGCCGTCTGCCTGTTCGGCTTTCAGATCTACTGCGACTTCGCCGGTTACTCCAATATCGCCCGGGGCGCGGCCAAAGTGCTGGGCATCGACCTGACGGAGAATTTCCGCCTGCCCTGGGAGGCCGCCACCGTGCGGGAATTCTGGCGGCGATGGCACGTCAGTCTGACGGCCTGGTTCCGGGACTATGTGTACATCCCCCTTGGGGGGAGCCGGAAGGGCCTCAAGCGCCGCCTGTTCAATCTGATGCTGGTATTCCTCCTCAGCGGCCTCTGGCACGGGGCCGGGTGGAATTTTCTCCTCTGGGGCGGAGTCCACGGGCTGTACCAGGTCTGCGGGGTCCTCTATGACCGGTTTGGTCCCAAGACGATTCGACTGCCCCGGCTCCTGGGGCGGCTGCGGACCTTCCTGCTGGTAAGTCTTCCCTGGCTCCTGTTCCGGGCGGAGAGCCTGCCGGCGGCGGGGGCGCTCCTGTCCCGGCTGGGAACCGGCTGGAATGTCTGGCCCCTGGGCTGGGAGACGGGGATCGCCTTGGCGGCGCCTCTGCTGTGCCTGCCCCTGGTGGAGCGGCTTCCGGCACTGGCGGATCGGGCGGCTCCGGAACGGAGGGGCCTGATCGGATTTTTTGGAATATTGACGGTATGCCTCTCCTGGCTGGCGCTTCTGGCGGCGGGGGGAGAAAACGCTTTCCTCTATTTTCAGTTTTGATGATGAAAAAGATTTGGATTTTTTGGACCAGCCTGGTCCTGCTGCTGGTCATTCCGATAACGCTCCTGGCCTGGGGCTTCGGCCTGCCGGCCCAGTTTTCGGAGACCTTTCTGGGGGAGCTGAAATACAAGGTCCAGCGTCTGGCCGAGGCCCCGGGACGGCGGATCGTCCTAGTAGGGGGCAGCAGCCTGGCCTTTGGGGTGGACACGGGCCTGATGGAGCGGGAGCTGCCCGGCTTTTCCGTGGTGAATTTCGGAATGTACGCGGCCCTGGGGACGACGGTGATGCTGGACCTCTCCGAGCCGGAGCTCCGGGAGGGGGACATCGTCCTTTTGATCCCGGAGCAGCAGGCCCAGACCCTCTCCGATTTCTTCGATCCCGGGGTGGCCTGGCAGGGCCTGGACGGGGCCTTTGACCTCCTGCTTCGCCTGCCGAAGGAAAAGCTGGGGCGGCTGACGGGGGCCTTTCCCGCCTTTGCCGGGGAAAAGCTCCGCTATTTCCTCACCGGCTCCCCGCAGCCCCAGGGCGTCTATGCCCGGGCCTCCTTTGACGGGGCCGGAGATGTGGTAAGTCCCCTGTGCGCCCAAAATGAGATGCCCGGCGGCTTTGACGGGAATGTCCCCGTTCGCTTCGACCCGTCGCTCCTCACGGAGGAATTTGTCCAGCGGGTAGGGGAGTACCGCCGCGCGGCGGAGGGCCGGGGGGCGGAGGTGTGGTACGGCTTTTGCCCCATGAACGCCCTGGCGACGGACACCAGCGGGATCGACGATTTTTGCGGCGCTCTTTCCGAGGCGCTGTCGCTGCCCCTGGTGGGGGACCCCATGGACAGCGTTTTGCCAGCGGGCTGGTTTTTCGACACCAATTTTCACCTCAATTCCAGCGGCCGGACCGTCTATACCCGGCTTCTGATCCGCAATATCAAGGCCATGCTGGGGGACAGCAGCCCCACCCAGATCGCCCTGCCCGCCATGCCCCCCATGGCTTCGGAGGGCTGGGAGGGGGACAGCGGCGACGCCGGCTGTTTTACCTATGAAACGACCCAAACCGGCCTGACGGTGACGGGCCTGACCCCGGAGGGACTTCGCCGGGCGGCTCTCACGGTTCCCGCGGAGTTCGAGGGCCAGCCTGTGACGGCCATCGCTCAGGGGGCCTTCTCCCAGGCCGCCGCCCTGGAGCGGGTGACGATCCAGGGCAATATCCGCGCCATCGGCGACGGAGCGTTCTCCGGCTGCGGCGCTTTGGCGGAGATCCTGCTCACGGGCACGGACCCGGGGGCCTGCCGGGTGGGCCAGGGCCTGCTGGACGGGACCTGGGCCACGGTGTATGTGCCGGGGGAGAGCCTGGGAGATTATCGGACAAACTACTTTTGGTCCCAATACGCCGATCGACTTGCGGCGGGACCGTAAAACAGGAGGCGTGTATGGAAAACTACTATTTGGCCATCGACATCGGCGCTTCCTCCGGGCGGCATATTCTGGGCCGGACGGAGGACGGAAAGCTGATCCTCGAAGAAGTCTACCGGTTTGACAACAGGCAGGTCCGCCGGAACGGCCACGACTGCTGGGACATGGACAATCTGTGGACCGGCATTCTGGAGGGGCTGAAAGCCTGCAAGGCACTGGGTAAAATTCCCAGGACGATCGGCATCGACACCTGGGCGGTGGACTATGTGCTCCTGGACGGGGAGGGGAACCCCATCGGAGACGCGGTAGCCTACCGGGACAGCCGCACCGAGGGCATGGATAAGCTGGTGGGCGGTCTGGTGCCGCCGGACCTCCTCTACGCCCGGACCGGCATCCAGAAGCAGATCTTCAACACCATCTATCAGCTCATGGCCCTGCGGGTGGAGCGGCCCGAGACGCTGAACCGGGCGGAATTCCTGCTGATGATCCCGGACTACTTCCACTACCGCCTCACGGGCGTGAAGAAGCAGGAGTACACCAACGCCACCTCCACGGGCCTGGTAAACGCCCGGGAAAAGACCTGGGACCGGTCCCTGATCGCGAAGCTGGGCTATCCCCAGAAGCTCTTCGGGGAGCTGTCCATGCCCGGAACGGTGGTGGGGGAGCTGACGGAGGAGATCCAGGCCCAGGTGGGCTTCAACGCCACCGTGGTCCTGCCCGCCACCCACGACACCGGCTCCGCCTTCCTGGCCGTCCCCGCCCGGGACGACAGGGCGGTGTTCCTGTCCAGCGGCACCTGGTCCCTTCTGGGGGTGGAGAACGAGGTCCCCATCACCACCGAGGAGAGCCGGGCGGAGAACTTCACCAACGAGGGTGGGGCCTGGTACCGCTACCGTTACCTCAAGAACATCATGGGCCTGTGGATGATCCAGTCCATCCGCCGGGAGCTCAACGGCGTGGCCTATGTGGAGGGAAAGACCAGCTCCTACGCCTCCGGGCGGACCTATTCTTTCCCCGATCTGATCGAGGAAGCGAAAAAGGCGGCGGACTTCCCCTCCATGGTGGACGCCAACGACGAGTCCTTCCTGGCCCCGGACAGCATGATCGACGCCATCAAGGACGATTGCGCGAAAACCGGCCAGCCCGTGCCCCAGACGGTGGGGCAGATCATGCAGACCGTCTATTCCTCCCTGGCCATGGCCTATGAGAACGGGATCGCCGCCCTGGAGGACATGACCGGGAAGCATTACACCAGTCTGAACATCGTGGGCGGCGGGTGCCAGGATATGTACCTGAACCAGATGACCGCCAACGCCACGGGCCTGCCCGTCTACGCCGGCCCGGTGGAGGGCACCGCCATCGGTAATCTTTTGGTCCAGATGATCGCCGGAGGCGAGTTTGCAGATCTGGGGGCCGCACGGGTGGCCATCCGCCGCAGCTTTGAGATCCAGGAGATCCTGCCCCAATCAAAATAAGGAGGTCATAACGATGTTAGTTGAAACCAAAGCCAGGGTGGGCGTGTTCGCCATTGCCCTGGGGGCCTATCTGCCCCAGTTCCCCAGCCTGGTCCCGGAGTTTGAGGGCCAGTACGCCGACTTCAAGCGGACCCTGCCGGACACCGTGGAGCTCATAGACGGCGGGCTTGTCACCACCAAGGAGCTGGCCCAGGCCGCCGGGGACAAATTCCGGGCCGCCGACGTGGACCTGGTGATCCTCCAGCTTCTGACCTACGCCACCAGCTACAATCTGCTCCCCGCCGTCCGGGATCTGGACGTGCCGGTGGTGCTGGTGAACCTGCAAAAAAAGCGGGCCCCCGACTACGCCAACACCGACACCGCCACCTGGCTGGGCCAGCTCTACGCCTGCGGCGCCGTGGGCGAAATGGTGGCCGATCTGGA
>CANQQO010000078.1 GCA_947625965.1 uncultured Oscillospiraceae bacterium | reverse complement strand
ATCCCCAGAAGAAGTGCGGAGGTCATTGACGGCCTTCTCTCGCATTGGGCCGACCCTGGTGCAGCGTCTACCGTGGCGGTGCAAATCCTTCGGTGCAGCGTTCCAATTGGTGCGTTGCGCTGATTGAGAGCGGTCGCTAATGGGCGGTTCTAAATCGGTGCAGTGGAGGGTTAGCGGGTTTGTACAGCTATTGCGGTGCGACCCCCGTCCGACACTGGTGGACCGAGGGGCAGTCACCGCCGTGGCCCACTCCGTGGCCACGGCGTGGTTCCTCTGGTGTCGCATACCCCGGCAAACCCATCCGGGCACGCTTGGGAGCGGTTAGAGGGTGCGAGGTTCTTTTGCAGGCCCTCTATTCAAAAAGGGTTGCCCACTCTTCCGCAAGAACGAAACCAGGCTGGTGGCAAGGGTAACGACACCAGAGCGCTATCGCGCCCGCAGTAACGATACCGAGCGAGCCCGGGAGGTGTAACGAATACCACCAGGCTGGCGCACGCATTGACCGCGGCGGCACGCCGCGCGTTCATGCTTTGTCTATTGATTTTGGGGGGAAAATAGTGTATACTATTCTTAATATCACGCAAACCGGCGCTTGCCGGAAGGAGGACTTGGAATGGGTAAGAAATTGTGTCCCGCTGTGCTGGCTGTCCTGTGCCTGTGGCTGCTCGTGGGATGCCAGATCGAGAGAAAACCGACGCCTACGTCTCAGCCCACCGAGGCTGCCAAGTATACCGTGACCTATGTGGTCCGGGGAGAAACAGTCCATACGGAGACTCTGGCCGCCGGGGAGAGCCCCAAGGACTATACCCCCGAGGTCAACGGCCTGGCCTTCTATGGCTGGCTGGATGAGGAGGGCGCCGCCGTCACCCCCGCTAACCAGCCCATCGAGAGCGACCGGACCTATACCGCCATGGTCTACCCCGACCTGTCCGGCCACCGGCAGTACCTGTACCCCGATCAGTACGGCTGCCTCCGCCCTGACGATGTGCTCACCGCCGACGACCTGCTCAACGCCCTGGCCAGCCTGGCCGAGGGCGAGGCCATGAAGTATTTCCCCGGCCTGCCCGCCGGACCTGTCGGCGTTTCTACGGAGCAGCTTCGGTCCATTTTGTCCCAGATGTTCCCGGAGGGACGGTTGACCGCCCTGGATACCTTGACGGGGGAGACGGTTACCCGCGGCCAGTTTGCCGTGGTCATGAATAACCTCCTGGGCCGGGGCCGGGGCGAGCTGGTTGTGATCCCCGAGGGCACCACACGGCCCATGGACCTGAGCGAGGAGCGGAGCGATTACCTTGCCATGCTGGAGGCCGGCATCCCCCATACCAGGGACAACGACAACGGCCACGCCATGGCCCGGGCGGTGGAGGAGCTGCCCATGCCGGAGGGGCTGCCGACGGGTTTTTTTCTGCGGGGCGGCTGGCTCTACTTCGCGGATGAGCTCGGCCGCATTCAATCGGATACGACGATCGGACTTCTGACCTTCGGCCCCGACGGACGCTATACCAGCGGGGATGCGGAGCTGGACGGCATGGTGGCGGAGATCCTCTCCGGCATCATGGACAAGGAACCCGGCCTGACCCGGCTGGAATACCTCCGCCGGGCCTTCTGGTACTGCCGGGACAGCTTTACCTACCTCCGCCGGTACGGCTATACCTTCGGCGAGACCGGCTGGGAGATCGAGGACGCTAAAACCATGTACCAGGAGAAGAAGGGCAACTGCTACAACTTTGCCGCCTCCTTCTGGGCCCTGGCCCGGGGCCTGGGCTACGACGCAACCGCCATCAGCGGCACCATGACCTCCACCGACCAGCCCCACGGCTGGGTGGAGATCCCCTTCGACGGGGAGAACTACATCTTCGACGTGGAAATGGAATATGTCTACGTCCATGAGCGGGATGTCCATGACAAGGATATGTTTATGGTCAGCCTGGAGGACGGAGAATGGTGGAACTATAAACGGCCGGAATACTAAAGGGAGGTGCCCCCTTGAGCTTCGAGAGCGTTGGATTTCTTGCCTGCCTGCTGCCGCTGTTTGCCGGCGTCTATTCCCTGATCCCCGGGACAAGGGGGAGAAATTGGGCCCTGCTGGCGGCGGGGCTGGTCTTTTATGCCTTCGGGAGCCTGACCGGCGTTGCGCTGCTGCTTCTGGCGGCACTGGTCAATTACCTTCTGGGGCTGCCGCTTTTGAAGGGCCGGGGCGGGAAATGGCCGCTGTATGTGGGCGTTGTCGGGAATCTGGCCTTTTTGGGGGTCTATAAATACCTGGACTTCGCCCTGGGGCAGCTCTCCGGACTGCTGCCGGTGGCCCCGCTGGGCCTGGCCGCGCCCATCGGGGTGTCCTTTTTTACCTTTAAGTGCATTAGCTACCTGGTGGATACCTGGCGTGACCCGGCGAAGGGGACCCGGCGGTTTTTTGACCTGCTGCTCTATATCTCCTTCTTCCCCCAAATCACAGCGGGGCCCATCACCCGGTTTGACGGGTTTGCCGCCCAGCTTGAGAAACGGGAGCGCAGCCTCTCCGGGGCCGCCGCCGGGATCCGGCGGTTCCTTATGGGCCTGGCCAAGAAGCTGCTGCTCTCCGGCGTGGCCGCCAAGGCGGTCGACGGGGTCTTCGGACTGACGGCCCCCACCCTGGACGCCCGGCTGGCCTGGCTGGGAGCGGCGGCCTACCTGCTGCAAATCTACTTCGACTTTTCCGGCTATTCCGACATGGCAATCGGCCTGGGCCAGTTCTTTGGCTTCGAGACGCCGGAAAATTTCAACTACCCCTACATCGCCGCCTCCATCACCGACTTCTGGCGGCGGTGGCACATCAGCCTGTCCAGTTGGTTCCGGGACTACGTCTACATCCCCCTGGGAGGCAATCGGCGGGGCCGGTGGCGGACGGCGCTGAACAAGGCCATTGTCTTCACCCTCTGCGGTATCTGGCACGGGGCCGCCTGGACCTTCCTGCTGTGGGGCCTGTGGCACGGGCTGTTTTCCGCCCTGGAAAGTCTGAAGATCATCGACACCAAACGCCTGGGCGCCACCCGGCCCGGGAAAATCTTGTGCCACGTCTATACCCTGCTGGTGGTGACGCTGGGCTTCGTCCTCTTCCGGGCGGAGAGCCCCGCCCAGTGTTGGCAGATGCTCTGCGCCATGTTCACCGGCTTTTCCTTTACCGCCGCCGGGACCGTGGCCCTGACCAGGCTCTTGAACGGGCAGGTTTTGACGGTCTTGCTCCTGGGAGCGGCGCTGTGTCTGCCGGTGTGGCCCTGGCTCCGGGACCGGCTGGGAAAGTACCGGGAGGGGATCGAAAGCGCCGTGTGTCTGGCGCTGTTCGCCCTCTGCCTGGGGAAGCTGGCCGCCGGGGACTTCGCCCCCTTCATCTACGCCCAGTTCTAGGAGGCGCGCCATGGGAACAAAAATCATAAACGGTCTGTTTTTGGGCGTGTTCTTCGCCCTGTGCCTGACGCTGAGCCTGGGGATGCTCATCGCCGGACCCGCCCCCGCCGGGGCCAACGAGGTGCTCGCCCAGCCGCCCCAGGTCTTCGACCGGGAGGGGGCCTTCAATGCAGATCTTCTCTCCGACGGGGCGGAGTATGTGGCCGACCACTTTTTCCTCCGGCAGGAGCTGATCAGCCTCAACAATCTCCTGTCCGCCCGGCTCTTCGGCGTCTCCGACGCCCAGGACTTGATCGTGGGCCGAGAGGGCTGGTTATACTATGGCCAGACCCTGGGGGACTTCACCGGCACCGCCGCCCTGGGTCCCGAGCTGGAAAACGCGGCGGACAACCTGGCCCTGATGGCTGAATACGTCCAGGGCACGGGGCGGCAATTCCTCTTCGTGATCGCCCCCAACAAAAATTCCCTCTATCCCCAGCAGATGCCCTCCTACGGCGTCACCGCCGGGACCCACGACGCCCAGCGGCTCTTTTCGCTGCTGGCGGAGAGGCAGGTCCCTTATCTGGACCTGTTCCAGACGTTCGCCGGGGAGCGGGAGGTCCTCTACTACGCCCACGACTCCCACTGGACCCCCAAGGGGGCGGCCCTGGCGGCGGACGCCATCACGGCGGCCTTCGGAGGCGCGAGCGACTATGCCTCCGGGCCCTTCGGCGCCGGGAGCCACCGGGGAGATCTGTATGAGATGCTCTGTCCCTCCGCCGCTTTCCAGGACCCGGAGACCGGCCCGGTCTATGCGGGGACGCTGACGATCTCCTATGACCCGGCCTTCGACAGCCGGCCGGACAGCATCACCATGGTCACCCAGGGGGCCGGGACCGGGAGCCTGCTTGCCTACCGGGACTCCTTCGGAAATGACCTCTACCCCTATCTGGCGGACTTCTTCGGCTCCGCCCGGTTCTCCCGGTCCGTCAGCTACGACCTGACGCTGGAGGGGGAGAAGGTCCTCATCGAGCTGGTGGAGCGGAATCTGCGGTATCTCGTGACCAACGTGCCCAAAATGCCCGCTCCCCTCCGGGAGATCGCCGTTCCCGACGCCTCCGGCACGGCGGAGAGCCCCTCCTTCAACGCCAGCGGCGCTCCCGAGGGGCTGACCCTGGCCCGGGGCGTCCTGCCGGAGGAAGCCCAGGCGTCCGGCGCGGCCTACCTGATCTGCGGCGGGAACGCCTACCAGGTCTTCCGCCTGGCGGACGGGGCCTATGGGGCCTACGTTCCGGAGGAAGGGCCCGTTTCGGCGGTGGTATGCCCCGTGGAGGGGACCTTGAAGACATTTTCCATCTCATATGAAAAATAAGGTAAAAAGAAAGGAAATCGCAATGAAAAAAATGATCGTCTTTTTGCTGGCCTTGACGCTGCTGCTCACCGCCTGCGGTCCCGCCGACGCCCCGGAGACGAAGGCTGACCAGACCCAGGCGTCCCAGACCCAGCCTCCTCAGACCCAGGCCCCCACGACGGAGCCTTCCGCTACCACGGAACCGGCGGCCCCCGCCGTCTCCACCACCGGCCCCGCCACGGATACGCAGGGCCCGGACCCGGAGCTGATCGCCAAGGCGGAGAGCTGCATCGGCAAGACCGTGGAGGATCTTTACGCGCTGATCGGCGAGCCCATTTCTTCGGACTACGCCCCAAGCTGCCTGGGACCCGGCGAGGACGGGAACCTGTATTACGACGGCTTTACCGTCTACACCTACCGGGAGGACGGCGTGGAGACCGTCCGAGTGGTGGAGTGAGCCGGGGCGGCTCTGGATCAGCGGGGCGTCGGCCCCGCCGGGAATCGGGCGTAAAATAGGGAGATCCGTCCAGGATCTCCTTTTCCCCGGCAAATTCCCCGGATCGATCCGGAGCGCTCCCAAAGTCCCCGGCGCCGGCCGGGGCGCAAGGTCAGAGGAGGGAGAAGAGACGTGCGTAGGGATATCAAACGGGGTTGGATCGGCGTGGCGATCCTGCTGGCCGTGCTGGCGGCCATCGCGGCTGCCATTGTGCTGACGGTGTACTTCCTGGGGGACCGGCCCTTTGAGCTGGCCGAAAATTCCATGCCCGAGGGGGGCGTGTTGGAGCTGACCACTCTGACTGACGGCTCCCTGGAGCTGACCTGGCCCACCGGGGAAAACACCGACTTCTATCTCATTGAAATTTTCCCGGAGGGGTCGGACCAGCCGATCTTCTCCGCCGTGGCGGAGACGGAGCGGTCCTGCATTCTGCCGGCCCTGGACGGGGCCAGGTACACCCTGCGGGTCCAGTCCGGGAAGCGGTATGAGCTCTGGGGGCAGAAGGACCTGGTCCGCTTTGGGGACCGGGCACTGGAGGTCACCGGCGTCTTCACCCCGCCCGCCCCAGCGGCGGTCGAGTGGCAGGTAAATTCCACCCGCCGGACCGTCGACGTATTGATCAGCATGGAGGAAAACGAGACTTGCCGGGTGGCGCTGACCATGGACGGGGCGGAGGCCCCGGCGGACCGGGAGCTGACCGTGGGGCAGACCACCTATGCCTACGGTCCCGGCGGGGACCTTCCCCTGCTGGAGCATGGGAAGGAATACCACATCCACTGTGCCGTCCGGCGGGTAAGCGCCGGCCTGATCTTCCAGGGGCCCATGGTGGATAGCTCCGTCTTCACCCGGGAGGACCTGCTGGGCACCAAGCTGGCGGTGACCTGCCAGGACCTGGAAAACAACCGCTATCTGGTAACCTGGAACGAGACGAAGGGCGAAAAATACGTGGTCCAAATGCGGATGGTGGGCGAGGAGGACTGGCGCACCGTGGCGGAGGTCCCCCGGGAGGGGGAGCGGCAGTACGTCACCGGCTATCTGCCCCAGAACACCAGCTATGAATTTCAAGTCCTGGCCATGGGTGGTCAGACCATGCCCGGCAGCGAGTATGCCGCCGAGCCCGGCTACACCCAGGCGGTCACCGGCTTCTCCCCGGTGGGCTCCACGGTCTGGCCCGTGCAGGATCTGAAGGTCTACGACACCCCGGAGCGGGACAATGTCATTGGCACCGCCCCCCAGGCCACGGCCTACTGCGTTCTGGACCGGGAGCAGGGCCTTTTCCGCGTCCGCTACGGCGGCGGTTACGGCTACATAGACAGCGACTACTGCCTGATCAACCTCCCGGAATTTCTGGGGGATCTGTGTCAATATGACATTGTAAACAGCTATTCAGCGCTATACATGGTCCACGAGTACGCCATTCCCCAGGTGACGGACACGGTGATCAACGGCTATGAACACGTCAAGCTGGCCGACGGCAGTTTTTTGGTGCCCCTGCTGTATCCCGCGGCCCAAAAGCTGGAGCAGGCGGCCCGTCTTGCCCAGCGGGAGGGCTACATTCTGAAAATTTACGACGCCTACCGTCCCCGGAAAGCCACCAACGCCATCTACGATCTGACGGGGGAGGTCTACGGCGATCCTTTGCCGGAGAAGTCCTTCACCGGCGAGACGCCGGAGGGAGTCACCGCCGGCATGACCTATCGCGCGCTGATGACGGACGGGCGGTACGATCTGTCGGACTTCCTGGCGGCCAACGGCTCCACCCACAATCTGGGGATCGCCATGGATCTGACGCTGGTAAGTCTGGAAACCGGGGAGGAGCTGAAAATGCAGACCCGGATGCACGATCTGAGCTGGTACTCGGAGCTGCAGCAGAACAGTCAAAGCGCCGGACTGCTGGCCATTCTCATGGACGCGGCGGGATTTGGCGATCTGCGCTCGGAATGGTGGCATTTCCAGGACAACGACGCCCGGGCGGATCTCGGTCTGAGCAACTTTATGTATGAGGGCGTCACGGCGGAGTGCTGGATGTACGACAGCGAAGGCTGGAAGTACCGTCAAACGGACGGGACCTATCTCACATCTCAAACCGCAACCATTAACGGCGAAGAGTACACCTTCGACGACAACGGTTATGCGATCAATGCCGCAGCCAGTGGCAGCTAATGAAATGCACAGGGCCGACTATAATCGTTACCCGGTGCTTTTTGCCCGGTAACGGGGGCGCTCTGAGAGGTTTGTCGGAAGCCTGTACCTTTTTATTTTGGTGCAATTATATTTGCAAGTGCTCCCCCGACCCCTTCCGGGGGAGGTACTTTCTTGCCCCGAGCAAGAAAGTACCCAAAGAAGTCGGCC
>CANQQO010000077.1 GCA_947625965.1 uncultured Oscillospiraceae bacterium | reverse complement strand
CGTGCCGAACGGATGCACTGACTTGGTCTCTACTATTATTGCAATTTTTCCTCTACCCCAACTATTGACATAGAACCCAAAAAACCAAGCCCCGCCGAATGGCGGGGCCGCAGCTTGTCAAATCGCCTTTCCGAGTTTGCCGTCCGCAGACGGCAAACCCATTTCGATCCTTTTTTGCCAGGGCGTATACCTGGCAAAAAATACCTTACAGGCTGAGATTGTGCGAGCCGGGGCAATGTCCCCGGCGAGTGCGCGGTTCAGCCTGCGATTCCCTCCAAATGGGAGTCCAGCGAAGCGGGTCCCATTTGGGAGACTGTCAAAAACCTTCGTTTTTGACAGTCTCAACCAGGCCCCGCCGAATGGCGGGGCCTGGCGCTGTAAATTGGGGACGCTTTTACACGCCGGAGTAGGCGGCAAAGCCCGCGTCGATGGGAAGGACCACGCCGGTGACGGCGCTGGAAGCCTTGTCATCGCACAGGAAGAACACGCCGCCCAAGAGCTCCTCGCTCTCCACAAAGCGATTCATGGGCGTGCCGGCCAGGATCTTGGCGGTCCGGGCGGTGGGGGTGCCGTCGGGGTTGAACAGGAGGGCACGGTTCTGGTTGGACACCAGGAAGCCGGGGGCAATGGCATTGCAGCGGATGCCTGTGCCGGCAAAGTGGGTGGCCAGCCACTGGGTGAAGTTGGACACGGCGGCCTTGGCGCCGGAGTAGGCGGGGATCTTGGTCAGGGGGATGTAGGCGTTCATGGAGGAGATGTTCAGGATCACGCCATGCTTCCGCTCCACCATGTCCTTGGCAAAGACCTGAGTGGGCAGCAGAGTGCCCTGGAAGTTCAGCTTGAACACAAAGTCCACGCCGCTGGCCTCCAGATCAAAGAAGGTCTTGTCCCCTTCCTTGGCCTCGTGCTGGTACTCGTTGGTGGTCTGGGCCCGGGCATTGTTGCCGCCGGCGCCGTTGAGGAGAATGTCGCAGGGCCCCAGGTCCTTCAGAACCTGCTGATGGACCGCTTCCAGGCTCTCCGGCTCCAGGACGTTGGCCTTGTAGCCCTCGCAGGTGAAGCCCTCGGCCTTGCACTCGTCGGCAAGGGCCTTCACGGCGGCCTCGTTTAAGTCCAGAGCGGCGACCTTCGCGCCCGCCTGGGCAAAGGCCCTGGCCATGGTGCCGCAGAGAACGCCGCCGGCGCCGGTGATGACCACGACTTTGCCGCTGAAATCCACATTCAAAGGAAGATCGATCATTGCAAATTACCTCCAAAGGATAAAGTTAAACGGTTTCAATGACGCCGCCGTTGGCCTCGATCAGGCCATTCAAGTAGGCGCTGCCCAGGGCACGGTCATACAGGCCATAGCCGGGCTTGCCGGTCTCGCCCCAGATCATCCGGCCGTGGTCCGGACGGAAGTACCCGTCAAAGCCGGTCTCCACCAGGGCCTTGACGATGGCGTTCATGTCCAGGGAGCCCATCTGGGACAGGTGGCCGCTCTCCTCAAAGGAGGTGTCGGGCAAGATCTTTACATTCCGCATATGCATGAAGCCGATACGGTGCATGGCGGAGTACTTGCGGACCAGCTTGGGGATGTCGTTGACCGGGGAGCAGCCCAGAGAGCCGGTGCAAAGGCACAGGGTGTTGGAGGGGCTGTCCACGATGGACAGATACCGGTCCAGATTCTCCTCCTTGGTGATGACCCGGGGCAGGCCGAAGATGGGATACGGGGGATCGTCGGGATGGAGAGCCATGACCACGCCGCACTCCTCCGCCACGGGAATGACCCGCTTCAGGAAGTACTCGATATTGGACCAGAGGCCCTCCTCCCCCAGCTCGCTGTAGGCCCGGATCAGGTCGCGGACCTGGTCCTGGGTGTAGCTGGAGTCCCAGCCGGGCAGATGAATGTCGTCCTTCAAGGGGTCCAGGCCCTTCATCTGATCCCAGTACATGACCAGGCTGGTGGAGCCGTCGGGGGCCTTCTTGTCCAACTGGGTCCGGGTCCAGTCGAAGACGGGCATGAAGTTGTAGGTCACGCATTTGACGCCGTACTTGGCGCAGCGGCGGATGGATTCGCAGTAGTTGGCGATGTGGCGGTCCCGCTCCGGGCGGCCCAGCTTGATCTCCTCGGTGACGGGGATGGACTCCACTACATCGAAGACCAGTCCGTGGGCGGCGCAGAGGTCCGCCAGATGCTTGATGGATTCCTCGGGCCAGACCTCGCCGGGCTTCACGTCATACACAGCGGATACGATGGAGCGCATACCGGGGATCTGCCGAATCTCGTCCAGAGTCACGGGGTCGCTCTCGCCGTACCAACGAAAGGCGCTTTTCATAATTTGTCTCCTTTCGGAAGATTATTTCGCAACGGTCTCGTCGGTGATGGTGTCCATAGCCTCCTGCAGGGACATACCGCCGGCAATGGCCTTGCTGCGGGCGGCGTTGACCGCCTGGATCTGCTTCATCTTCTCACCGGTGAGGCTGTAGCCCCTCATGGCCCACAGCGTAGCCGCCCAGGCCAGCATGGGGATCACGCAGAACATGACGATGACCGCGATCTTAATACCCAGGGAGTAAGGCGTGCCGTCGTCCGGCAGCTCCTGAAGGCCCGCGCAGAGCAGGAAGATGAAGGCCACCAGGGTCTGGGCCAGGGAGGACACCAGCTTGTCCACCAGGCTGAACAGCGTGCCCATGATGCCGGGGATGTACTTGCCGGAGCGGTAGGTCTCATAGTCGGAGCAGTCCGCCACCATGGGGATGGGCATATCGGCGGTGGCGTAGTAAGCGCCGTAGCCAATGCCAAAGCAGATAATGAACATGATGGTGTACAGGTTAATAGCTCCGCCGCCATTGAACGGGAAGGACAGCGTGGTGTTGGGATCGCCGTGGTTATTGAGGAGCAGCAGCGCCAGCACACCCACATAGCAGATCAGCGCCACAGAGACGTAGCGGATCAGGCTGGCCCGCTGGCCCTTCTTCTGGGAGGTCCGCATACTCAGCAGGAAGAACGGCACCGCACAGACATAGCCCAGGACCATCATGGGCAGGTACAGGGAATTGTAGTTGCCCATCACAATGCCGTACAGGGCCAGCAGCACCGTGGTGTTGGTGGCGATGGCGAGCGCCAGCTTGCAGCCCGCGCCGGCGACCATCAGCCGCTGCATGGGCTTGTTGTGAACGATGATCTCCGCATACTCGGACATCTTCACCTTTTCCTGCTTGCCGCCGCCCAGGCCGTAATACTTGGGGTTATCCTTCTCGGCAATACCGATGATAGCCAGGATGGTCAACACCACGGAAACGGCGATGCCGATGGGCGTAATGATCCGGAAGACCACGGGGTTGGCGTAGCCGGAAACCTCCAGGATCTTCTTCCCGGCGGCGTCCAGGACAAAGTTGCCAGCGGCGTCGGTCTGATACACGTCGTAAGCGCCCTTGACCAGGGGGATCAAGAACTGCATGACGCCCATGCCCAGCAGGCTGCCCACGGTGTTGAAGATGGTGAACATGGGCCGCTGGTTGGGGTCGTTGGTCAGAACGGTCTGGCCGGCACGGGTAACGGAGGTCTGGAAGGTATAGCCAATGACCCAGATGAAATAGATCACCGTGAAGGCCACATAGCGCAGCCACATCATTGACTCGGGGATCAGCGGGGTGACAATATACAGAAGGATCACGCTAATCGCCATGACAACGCTGCCCAAAACCATAAAGGGCCGGAATTTACCGAACTTGGTGTCCGTCCGGTCCATCATCGCGCCGATGATGGGGTCGGTTATGGCGTCGAATACCCGCATCACCGTGACCATAATGGAGGCGAACAGGCCCAGCTTCAGAATACCGGAGCCAAATTGCGCCACGTAGGAAAGGATCAGAACGAAATAGACGTTGGTCGCGCCGTTATTCAAGGGGAAGAGTACCAACTGATATGGCTTGGCACGGTTCAGGCCCTGGTTCTCTTGGTTGCTCATATGATCTCTCCAATCCAATATCGTATTTGGTCTTCCCCTGCCCGCGAAGGCAGGGGAAGAAGAAACTTGCTTTTTTCTTCAGCGGCTTCCCGGCCCGGAAAAAAGGAAGTTTCTTGGTTTCGCTCTGCTTTCCCCGCCCCCCAGGGGGCAGGGAAAGCAGAAAACGCTTTGTTACTTCCCTTCCCCCTGCCCTTTTGGGGGCAGGGGGCGGAAATGGATGGGTCAGGCTTTCTTAGCGGTCTTCTTTGCCTTGATCTGGGTGTAGAGCATCCAGCCGCAGCCGCAGGTCGCCACAGCCAGAACGGCGATCAGGGCCCAGATGGCGATCTGCCACCACGGGGTGATCATTTCGATCCGGTCGGAGGAGGACAGACCGTTCATCGCATTGGAGTTGGCCACAGTGTAGAGCAGATAGTGCATGGCTTCCTTCATCTCGGCGATCATGTTGTCGTCAGAGGGGAAGTGCTCGTTGGCGTAGTTGGTGTGGATCTTGGGCATGGGGGAATCCCACAGATCGGAGCCGGCCAGCAGCGCATCGGGAACATCCATATACTGGCTGGAGCCGGAGAAGTCGGTGATGGACATACCCCGCATACCGGCCTCGCCGCGGAGGTAGGAGGTCTGGAGCTCATAGTACTCGCCGCACCACAGAGCGCCCCAGCGGTTGAAGCCGGACATGGTGCACCAGGCGCCGCCCTTGCCAGCCTCGATGGTGTGGCTCTGGCCGTTCAGGTCGGTGAAGGTCCGGGCGGACTGATCGGTGATGGCCATATCGGCCACTTCCAGGTAAATCTCCCGGGCAGCCTGCTCGGTCAGCCAGGTGTTGACGCCGCGGCGGCTGGACTCGGAGTCGTTCAGAGCCACGTGCTTCAGGTAGACGTACACGCCCTTGGACTGGATACCGGCGGTCTCGGCAGCGCAGGTGGCGCCGGCCACAAAGGGATCCTCGGAGTAGTACTCGAAGTTACGGCCGGAGTAAGCGGTCCGGTGCATATTGATGCCGGGGCCGTACAGGCCGGAGTGCATGGGCTGATAGGTCAGGCAGTCCTCGCCGATGCAGCGGCCCAGGTCGGTGATCAGCTCCACGTTCATGGTGGCGGCCATGATGTCCTCGGAGGTGTAGCAGGTGGCGGAGCCGCCGCCGGTCAGGCTGGTGGTCAGGCCCTGAGGACCGTTCTCATCGTGGGTCGCGGCCTTGCCGATGGTGGGCACGGCAGCGGTGTTGTGGAAGCCCAGGGTGATGACCTGGATCATCTCGGAAACGGACATCTGATCCAGCAGCTTGTACCAGTCGGGATCATCGAAGCTCTTGCCGATCATGGAAGCCAGAGCCAGGCCGTTGTCCGCCCCGGTGGTGGCGCCATACTCGGCCAGGGCGGTGCCCTGATAGGTGTCGGGGGTGTAGCGGATGAACTGGAGGGCGGCGGCCAGCTTATCGGTCATAGCCAGCTCGGCGGGCTTGGTGGGATAGGTGCCCTCCCAGTCGGTACGGGACATGAACTTGACCACATCGCCGTCCCAGTAACCGCTGCGGTTGGGGTCGGCCTGGTCAAACAGGTTGGTAATGGCGTTGCCGGTGACGGCGGTGGCAAAGACGGTGGTATCCAGCGCGTCCTGGGTCCACTTGTAGGTCATGGCGGCGTTGCCCTCGGCGTCCATGCCGTTGTCGGTGGTGTAGCCCTTGGCGGCGAGGATGTTGTTCAGAGCCTCATGAGCACCGTTGCCCACGGTGAAGTAGTAGTCGCCGGCGTCCAGGATGTAGGTCTTGGCGCCGTAGGCGTCGTAGGTGCGGAGCTGGGTCTTGGGCACGCTGATGGTGACGGTAGCGGACTCGCCGGGCTGCAGGATAGCGGTCTTGGTGAAGCCGCACAGCTCCACGGCGGCCTTCTCGATCCGATTCTCCTTGTCGTAATCGGTGAAGGGGGACTGGAAGTAGACCTGGACGGTCTTCTTGGCGGCGGCGGAGCCGGTGTTCTTCACAGTGACGGTGACGTCAAAGTTGGCGCCGTTCTCGGCCACGGAGAAGTCGCTGTACTCGAAGGTGGTGTAGCTGATGCCATAGCCGAAGGGATAGGCCACGGTCTTGGTATAGTCGTAGCTGCCGGCGTTGCCGGTGCCCATGACCTTGTCCTCGTAGCGGGTCTCAAAGTACCGGTAGCCCAGGTAGATGCCCTCCTGGTACACGCTGTACATGGCCTGCACGTTGGCGCTGTCGGCGCCCTCCAGCTCATAGCTGCCGGAGTAGGGCTGGGAGTAGAAGTTATGGATGGCGGGAGCGGCCAGGTTGTCATACAGGTAAGTATCCACCAGGCTGCCGGAGGGAGCCACCTGGCCGGAGAGGAGCTGGCCGATCGCCAGAGCGCCCCACTGGCCCACGTCGCCGATCCACATGCAGGAGTCGATGCCGTAATCCACGCCGCAGACGTCCGGATTCAGGAAGTCCAGCTCCAGGGCGTTGGAGGTGTTCAGCAGGACGATGATCCGCTTGAAGGTGCCCTTATCCTTCTCGGCCTTCAGGCCGGCCAGGAGGTCCTTCTCTTCGGTGGACAGGGCCAGGTAGTTGCCGCCGTTGCCCTCGTCCTCGCCGTAGGTGTAGGCCACGGTCTTGCCGTCACTGTTGGTGTAGGTCAGCTCGGCGCCGATGTCGCCGGCGGGCAGGTCCGCGCCTTCGCCGCCGGAGCGGGAGAAGACCACGATGGCGGCGTCGCCATAGCCGGCGAAGGAGGAGCCGGCGGCGGACTGGACCTCAGACCAGGGAGCCTCGTTGACGCCATACAGGGTGTTGGCGGTCAGGTTGTCGGAGATGGCGGCCGGGGTCACCCGGGTGTAGGAGTTGCCGGAATACCAATCCCACAGGGTCTGGTTGATCTCGATGCCGTACTGGGTCAGGGCATCCTTCAGGCTGGGAGCGGAGGAGGTGTCCACCGCGCCGGAGCCGGTGCCGCCGTAGAGCAGGTCCACGGAGCCCCGGGCGAAGAGGCTGACCTTCGCGCCGCTGGGAAGAGGCAGGGCGGAATTGTCATTCTTCAGCAGGGTGGCGCCTTCGGCTTCCACGGCGGCGCCCATCAGCTTATCGTAAGCTGCCAGGTCGGCGCCGGTGGCGAAGTCGCTCTTAAAGTACTCGGTGTCCTCGTTGCTGCTGTCACCCTTTACGATCTGGTAAGGGGTGATGCCAAAGGTCACGTTCAGGGTGGTAGCAAAGTAGTTGGCCACGAAGTTGCCCACAATGGCGGCCACCAGCAGGATGGCCATCACAGCGGTCAGCACGGACCATAAGGTCACTTTGCCGTTCTTCTTAGGGCTCTTGGAGTCCTTAGGGGTTTGGGATTTGTTTGCCATTCTTGATTCCTCCATATTCTTCTTCATTTTCTATCCACCGGGTCTCCCGGGAGATAACGGTTTTTGGGGCTTTACACCCAGTTCTTGCCCACGCCCTCGCCCTTCTTCAGGACGTAATCGGGGTTGGGGGTGTCCACGTGGCGGATGACCGCCTCGTCATGGCAGCTTCCGGCGATGGCCTCCAGCTTCACCTCGCCCTTGAGGGGCACCTGGAAGGTGAAGACCTTGTCCCCGGCCAGCTCCGCCACCTGCTTGCCGTTGGCAAGGAGCTTGACCCGGCCGCAGTTGGAGTAGACCTTGACCATGGTGGTGTCCTCGCAGCGGTCCACATACCGCTTGGA
>CANQQO010000076.1 GCA_947625965.1 uncultured Oscillospiraceae bacterium | reverse complement strand
CTCAAGGCCATCGAGGCCATGGAGAAGGTCGCCGACGGCAAGGCCACCAAGATCATCATCCCCAGCCAGATGCAGGGGCTGGTGGGCCTGGCCAACGGCCTGGTGGAGGGCGTTCAGGATGCCCAGTGATCAGCGGTTTGTCAAGACCTATTCCCAGGGCGCCTTTGCCAGCACCATGGAGATCTGGGTGGATCGGCTGACCGGCGTGAACTACCTGTTCCGCAAGGACGGCTACCGCGGGGGCCTGACCCCCCTGCTGAACCGGGACGGGACGCCGGTGGTCACCAGCGTCCCCCGGGACGAAAATTGACAGAAAACGCCCGGCCCCGCGGGGCCGGGCATTTGAAAAGAAGGAGGCGGAGCCATGTTTGAATTGATGGAATTTTTGTTTCCCATCGCGTTTTTCCTGATTTTGGGATTGATCGTGGTCCAGATGGTGCGGGGCATTGCCCAGTGGAACAAGAATAACCACTCCCCCCGGCTGACGGTGGAGGCCACGGTGGCGGCCAAGCGGACGGATGTGGCGGTCCACCACCACGCCGCCGGGGCCAACGCCGCCGGAGGCGTCACCCACACGACGACCTACTATGTCACCTTCCAGGTGGAAAGCGGCGACCGAATGGAGCTTCCCGTCCAGGGCTATGACTATGGGATGCTGGTGGAGGGCGACTATGGCAGGCTGACCTTCCAGGGCACCCGCTACTTAGGCTTTGAGCGGCGGGCGAGGCCCGGGGCCGATACGCCTGCGGACGACTGAGGGCGCTCCCCCTTTCCCGGAGAAAAGGGATCTGCCTCCGCCCGTGTCCCCGCCGCCCTCCTTTCTATCCGCCCCCGCCGAGACCGGCGGGGGCATAGGCTGTCAAAAACCTTCGTTTTTGACAGCCTTCCAAATGGGACCCGCTTCGCTGGGCTCCCATTTGGAGGGGATCGCAGGCTGACCCGCGCACTCGCCGGGGACATTGTCCCCGGCTCGCACACTCTCAGCCTGATAGGTATTTTTTGCCAGGTACACGCCCTGGCAAAAAATGATTGAAATGGGTTTGCCGTCTGCGGACGGCAAACTCGGAAAGGCTTTTTGATAAGCTGACGCCCCCGCCGGTCTCGGCGGGGGCGTTTCCTTGGGCCACAGCCGATTGACACGTTTCCGGAACTATGGTAAAATAAAGAAAACGCCATGAAAAAAGAGGGAAACGCCATGAATGTACTGCTCCATATCTGCTGCGCCCCCTGCGCCAATATGTGCGTGGAGGTCCTCCGGGGGGAGGGAGCGGAGCTGACGGGGTATTGGTATAACCCCAATATCCACCCTTTCACCGAGTACCGGTCTCGCCGGAACTGCCTCCGGGACTACGCCCAGCGGGTCGAGCTGCCCCTCCTGGAGCGGAACGACTACGGTCTGCGGCCCTTCGTCCGGGCCGTGGCGGCGGATATTCCCGGCAGATGCGCCGTGTGCTACGAGATGCGGCTCTTCGAGGCCGCCCGGAAGGCCAAGGAGGGGGGCTTCGACGCCTTCACCTCGTCGCTGTTCATCAGCCCCTACCAAAACCATGACCTCCTCCGGGAGACCGCCCAGCGGGCGGCGGCGGAGGTGGGCGTGACCTTCCTCTACCGGGACTTCCGGCCCTACTTCCGGGAGGGACAGGCCCGGGCCAGGGAAATGGGGATGTATCTCCAGAAATACTGCGGCTGTGTTTTCTCCGAGGAGGAGCGGTATCTGAAAAAGTCGAAGATCATTCCATAATGAGGCTGTCAAAAACTTTCGTTTTGACAGCCTCCCAAATGGGACCCGCTTCGCTGGGCTCCCATTTGGAGGGGATCGCAGGCTGAACCGCGCACTCGCTGTACGCCGGAGGCGCACAGCTCGCACACTCTCAGCCTGTAAGGTATTTTTTGCCAGGTACACGCCCTGGCAAAAAAGGATCGAAAGGGGTTTGCCGTCTGCGGACGGCAAACTCGGAAAGGCGATTTTACAAGCTGATTCCTTAATAAATAATATGTAGGAGGCGCTATGACCAAACTGCGTTACGCCGTCCCCTGCCTCTTCGGCCTGGAGGGCCTGGCGGCGGAGGAGCTGCGGCGGCTGAATATGGAGGACGTCCGGGCCGAAAACGGGCGGGTCACCTTCTCCGGCCCGCCGGAGGACCTGGCCCGGGCCCTGCTGTGGCTGCGGACCGGAGAGCGGGTCCTGGTGGAGCTGGGGCGGTTTCCCGCGAAGAGCTTTGAGGAGCTGTTCGAGGGGGTCCGCCGGACGCCTCTGGCGGAGCTGATCCCCAGGGACGGGGCCTTCCCCGTGAAGGGCTACTGCCTGGACAGCCAGCTCATGAGCGTGCCGGACTGCCAGGCCATCGTGAAAAAAGCAGCGGCCAAGGCCCTGGGCGCGGCCTATGGGCTGAACTGGCTCCCGGAGACCGGGGCGCTGTTCCAGCTCCAATTCGCCATCATGAACGACACCGCCGCCCTCTACCTGGACGCGACCGGTCCGGGCCTCCACAAGCGGGGCTATCGGGCCGTGGGCAACGCCGCGCCCCTGCGGGAGACCTTGGCGGCGGCGCTGGTGATGCTGTCCCGCTACCGGGGGCGGGAGGTATTTTTCGACCCCTTCTGCGGCTCCGGCACCATCCCCATCGAGGCGGCCCTCATCGCCAAGAACCGGGCCCCGGGGCTGAAACGGACCTTCTCCGCCGAGCACTTCCCCTGGCTGCCCCAGAGCGCCTGGACCCAGGCCCGGGCCGAGGCCAGGGACCGGGAGTTTCACGGGCAGTACCGCATCCTCGGCGCCGACATCGACGAAAACGCCGTGTCCCTGGCCGCCGCCAACGCCCGGAAGGCCGGGGTGGGAGAGCTCATCGACTTCTCCCGGGCCGACGCGGTCCGCTCCCCCCTGCCGGCGGAGGCGGGCATTCTCATCGGCAACCCGCCCTACGGGGAGCGGATGCTGGAACGGCGGGAGGCCCAGCGGCTCTACACCGCCCTGGGCCGCCATCTTGGGGGGACGGACTGGTCGATCTACCTGCTGGCGGCGGAGCCGGAGTTTGAGCACTACTTCGGCCGCCGGGCGGACAAGCGCCGGAAGCTCTACAACGGCCGCATCCAGTGCGCCTGCTATATGTATTCTCCCAAGGGGCGAAAGGAGGAGAAACCTTGAAGCATCTGTTTATCATCAACCCCGCCGCCGGGAAAACGGACCGGACGGAGGAATACCGGGCGATGATCCTGCCCTTCTGCCAAAAATACGGCCAGGACTATGAAATATACGTCTCCCGGGGCCCCGGGGACTGCCGGGCCCGGACCGAGGCGGCCGGCAAAAGCGGAGAAGCCTGCCGGGTCTACGCCATGGGCGGCGACGGCACGCTCAACGAGGTGGCCGTCGGGGCGGCGGGCTTTGAAAACCTGGCCGTCACCCACTTCGCCGGGGGCAGCGGCAACGACTTCGTCCGCATTTTCGGGGACACCATCTCCTTCCGGGACCTGGAGCCCTACGCCGACTGCCGGGAGATGGTCATGGATATGATCGACTGCAACGGCGATCTGGCCGTCAACACCTGCTCCGTGGGCCTGGACGCCCGGATCGGCACCCAGATCGGGGAGTATAAGCGGCTGCCCCTGGTCACCGGGTCCGGGGCCTACCTGCTGTCCATCCTGGTCAATCTGACCCGGGGCATCTCCGAGCCCTACACCGTGGAGGCGGCGGGCCGGGTCTTCCAGGGCCGTCAGACCCTGATCACCGCCTGCAACGGCCAGTTCTACGGCGGCGGCTTCCACCCGGTGCCGGAGGCGGACCCCACCGACGGTCTGCTGGACGTGGTGATCGTGCGGGACGTGCCGCTGTGGCGGGTCCCCATGGTCATCGGGAGGTACAAGGCCGGCCGCTACGCCGAGCTGCCCCAGCTCATCACCCACCTGGTGACGGACCGGGTCTCCATTCGCTGCGAAAAAAACAACAGCATCAGCCTGGACGGGGAGCTGCGGAAAGCGGACGCCATCGAGATCAAGATCTCGGACAAGAAGCTCCGCTATTTCTACCCCGCCACGGCGAAACTACAGATCGCGCCCCGCCCCCAGGCGGTGGGCGTCTAAAGGAGGCGGCACGATGCTCAACGAGACATCCTACGCTCTGGGCCACACCCGTTCCGTGATCCGGGACCTGTTCGAGTACGGCCGGGCCCGGGCCCAGGTGGTGGGGCCGGAGAATGTGTACGATTACAGCCTTGGCAACCCCTCCATTCCCTCCCCGCCGGAGGTGAACGAGGCCATCCGGGCCATTCTGGCGGACACCCCCTCCCTGGAGGTCCACGGGTACACCTCCGCCGTGGGAGATTTGGAGGCGAGGGCCGCCATTGCCCGGGACTTGAACGCCCGCTATGACGCGGACGTCGCCCCCGAGGAGCTGTTCCTGGGCTGCGGCGCCGCGCCGGAGCTGGCGGCGGTGTTCCGGGCCCTGGCGGGACCAGGGGAGGAAATTTTGGCCATCGCCCCCTATTTTCCCGAGTACAAGCCCTTCGTGGAGGCCTCCGGGGCCGCTTTCCGGGCGGTGCCGCCGGATGTGCCGGGCTTTCAGATCGACCTGGCCGCGCTGGAGGCAAACGTGACGGAGCGGACCGCCGCCGTCATCGTCAACTCCCCCAACAATCCCTCCGGCGCCGTCTACTCGGAGGAGACTTTGGGAAAGCTCGCCGCCCTCCTGACCGAGAAGGCCCGGGCCTATGGCCATCCCATCTACATCGTCTCCGACGAGCCCTATCGGGAGCTGGTCTATGACGGCGTGGAGGTCCCCTTCCTGCCGAAGATCTACCCGGACACCCTGGTCTGCTATTCCTATTCCAAGTCCCTGTCCCTGCCAGGGGAGCGGATCGGCTATGTCTACGTGCCCAGGGCCGCCGCCCAGGGGGAGCGGCTCTATGCCGCCGTGGCCGGGGCCTCCCGGGCCATCGGCCATGTCTGCGCCCCCTCCCTGCTGCAAAAGGTCATCGCCCGCTGCGCCCATCTCCGGCCGGACCTGGAAGCCTACGACCGGAACCGCCGGGCTCTGGCCGGGGGTCTCGGGGAAATGGGCTACGAAATGGCCCGCCCCGAGGGAGCCTTCTACCTCTTTGTCAAGGCACCCGGCGGCGACGCGGAGGCGTTCTCCCGGCGGGCCAAGGAGCGGGACCTGCTGATCGTCCCGGGGGACGGCTTCGGCTGCCCCGGGTACTTCCGGCTGTGCTACTGCGTGAGCTTCGACAGGATCCAGCGAAGCCTGCCGGTGTTCCGGCGGCTCATTGAGGAGCGCTGATGGAAAACTACTTCGCGATCGCGCTGCCCAAGCGGGAGGTGGACGCCATCTCCAACCTGGGCCTGGCCCACATGGGGGACGGAGTCTTCGAGCTGCTGTGCCGGGCCTATCTGTGTACCCACGGGGACAGGACCGTCCGCCGCCTCCACGACGACGCGGTCTCCCTGGTCCGGGCCCCGGCCCAGGCCAAATTTTCCGAGGCCATCGTCCCCCTCCTCACCCAGGAGGAGGCCGACTACTTCCGCCGGGGCAAAAACACCCACACCCACGCCGCCCCTAAGTCCGCCACCGCCCGGGAATACGCGATGGCCACGGGCCTGGAGACGCTCTTTGGGGCCCTGTTTCTCCTGGGCCGGACGGACCGGATCAACGCGCTGTTTTCAGCGGGAATGGAGGCGCTCTATGGCCTTTGACGCTCTGTACCTCTCCGCCGTCCTGGCGGAGATCGGCCCGAAAATTCTGGGCAGCCGGGTGGAAAAGCTCCACCAGCCCGCCCGGGACGTGTTCGTTCTCCACTTGAAGGGCCAGACCCGGGAAAAGCTCCTGATCGCGGCGGACCCCGCCGCGCCCCGTCTTCACCTGACCCAGGCCAATCTGGAAAATCCGGAAAAGCCCCCCATGCTCTGTATGCTCCTTCGCAAGCACCTCCTGGGGGCCCGGCTGACGGACCTGCGCCAGCTCCCCCGGGAGCGGGCGGTGGAAATGATCTTCGACTGCACCGACGAGCTGGGCTTCCCGGTCCAAAAGCGGCTCCTGGCGGAGCTGATGGGCCGGACCTGCAATCTCTACCTTCTGGGTCCCGACGGCCGGATCCTGGACTGCCTCCGCCGGGTGGGCCTGGACGCCGCCGCCAAACGGCAAGCCCTGCCGGGCCTGTATTACCAGCCCCCGGACCCGGTGGAGAAGCCGAGCCCCAGGGATCTGTCCCGGGAGGACTTCGCCCAGCTCCTGGCCGGCCCCGGCCCGGACCGCCTTGGGGACCGGCTGATGGACAGTCTCGGCGGCGTGTCTCCCCTGGTCTGCCGGGAGGCGGCCCTTGCCGCCCTGGGGGATGTGGACGGCCGTCTGGCCTCCGCGGACGCAGAGGTCGTGGCACAAAAGCTGGAAGCCTTTTTCCGGCAGCCGATGGAACCCTGGTTCACCCGCCGTCCCGATGGGACTGTGGGTCAGTATTCCTGCCTGCCCATCCGGGAGTACGGCCCGGCGGAGCGGGGGGAGAGCTTTTCAGCCCTCCTGGACCTGGCCTGCACCCAGCGGGGCGCCCGGGACGCCATGCGCCAGAAGAGCCAGGACATCCGCAAAACCGTTGCCAATCTCTGCCAGCGCCTCCGCCGGAAGCTGGCGATCCAGGAGAAGGAGCTTCTGGACGCCAGGGACCGGGAGCGCCTCCGCCAGTTGGGCGACATTGTCACCGCCAATCTTCATAAGGCGGTAAAGGGCCAGAAATTTATGGAAGCGGAGGATTTTTACGACGAGGAGATGCCTCTCATCACGATCCCCCTGTCCCCCCTCCTGTCCCCCCAGCAGAACGCCGCCAAATTCTACAAGGACTACGCCCGCAAAAAAACCGCCGAGAAGGAGCTGACCCATCAGCTCGCCCTGGGCGGGGAGGAATTGCATTATTTGGAAAGCGTCCTGGAAGAGCTGGACCGGGCGGAAACGGAGCAGGAGCTGGAAGAGATCCGTCAGGAGCTCCGATCCGGCGGCTATCTCCGCCAAGACCCGTCGAAAAAGCGCCGGAAGCAGCCCCCTGTCCAGCCCCTTCGCTTTGTCTCGACCGACGGCTATCCCATCTACGTGGGCCGGAACAACCGCCAGAACGAGGACCTGACCTTCCGTCTGGCCCGGAAGGACGATCTGTGGCTCCACGCTCAGAAGGTGCCGGGGAGCCATGTGATCATTGCCTGTGCCGGCGCGGAGCCCCCGGACAGCACCATCACCCAGGCGGCTGCCCTGGCGGCGGGCCACTCCCAGTCCGCCCAAGGTCAGAACGTCCCCGTAGACGTGACCCGTGTCAAATCCCTAAAAAAGCCCCCCTCCGCCCGCCCAGGCATGGTACTCTACCACACCTACCGAACCGTTTACGTGACCCCCACCCAATCCCTCTGAGCGGCGGCGTGCCGCCGCTGTCAATGCGTGCGCGGGCCTGGTGGAGATCGTTACACCTCCCGGGCTCGCTCGGTTTCGTTCTTGCGGGCGCGATAGCTGGTGGGTATCGTTACCCTTGCCACCAGCCTGGTTTCGTTCTTGCGGAGGAATGGGCGACCCTTTTTGAATAGAGGGCCTGCAAAAGAACCTGGCACCCCGTAAAAGCTCCCAAGCGTGCCCGGATGGGTCCGCCAGGGTATGCGATAACAGAGGAACCACGCCGTGGCCACGGAGTGGGCCA
>CANQQO010000075.1 GCA_947625965.1 uncultured Oscillospiraceae bacterium | reverse complement strand
GGGTACTTTCTTGCTCGGGGCAAGAAAGTACCTCCCCCGGAAGGGGTCGGGGGAGCACCCACGAAAACAATTGCACCGAAATAAGAAGGTACAGGCTCCCAAAAAAGGCCAGGGTAGCACCCACGATTAGAAATGCACCGAAATAAGAAGGTACCGCCCCCCGACGACCTACGCCCCCGCCATCCTCCGCATCACACCCCCCGTAAAAAAAATCAACATCCTTTCCTGAAAAAGCCCCCTGACAATAATACGCGGCCACCCGCTTTCGAATCTCCGGTGAAAAGCGGGCGGCCGATCATTGCAATTGTATCCTGCGCGCGGTCAGTTGGGGAACTATCCCGCCGTTCACGGCTCCCAGGGCTTCTGCTCATCCATCTCCGGAGTCGTGGAGCGGCGCTGCGGTTCCTCCGGCTCCTTCCAGGACTCCCACGGGTCCTGCGCCGGGTCCCGCCGTGGAGAGTCCCACGGCTGTTGTGGCTGTTGCGGCTGCTGATAAGTGTCGTCCCAGGGCTGCGAGGGCCGCTGAGGCGGCTGGCTGGGCGGCGCATACCCCTGCCGGGCCGCCTGATAGTCGTCCCAAGACATCTGTCCCACGCCCCGGGGCGGCTGCTGAACGGGCCAGCCCTGGTCGTTCCCGGGTGCCTGTGGCACGGGAGGCGGCAGCTTTTTCAGGGAGCCAGCGGCAAAGAGGGCCGAAAACAGCCGCCACAAAACCCATAGATGCAAAATCGCGTCCAAAATGACCTCGGAGGGGTCCTCCAGCAGGAACACCGCCACCCCCGCCAGCCCAAGGCAGTCCACCAGAAACAAAACCGCCGCTGTCGCCATCAAAAAGCGACTCTTTCTATAAAAAATCGTACACAGCACATACACCGCCAAAATCGCCACGGCCATCACCAGGGCGGTGTTGGTGTAGGTGCCGATGATGTCGCCGGTGCCGTCCATGGTGCCGTTGTCCATGATCCGTCCGAACCAGGTCATGTAGTAGGGCACCGAGGCGGAGAAGAGCAGATAGGTGGTGCTGTTCATCAGCAGAAAGACCAGATTCACGGCCGTACACACCAGCATGGCGATCAACGCCGCCCAGCCGTTGGAGACGCGCTGTTCCAGCTTGGTCCGCTTTCCGTTTTCCTGATAGGCCATGGCGTTTCCCCCGTTTCTTTCATGGTAGGTCCATCATATCATAATTTTGCCCCGGTTGCAACCCAAATCTTTTCTTGACATTTCCCTGATTCCCCGCTATAATGGGAGACAATTCCATAGGACAGTTCGTGACCATCCTGTCGGTAAACAAAACTAGGGAGTTTTCGATGGGCGCTGTGCGCCCATTTTTCATGGGTGGGCGCGAAATGCGCCCTTTTTTCATAAGGAGAAGACAAATGGACAAGAAGATCCGCTATCTGACCCAGGCGGCCATGATCGCCGCTCTGTACGCCGTTCTGACCCACCTGCAAAATTTTCTGCTCCCCGATTCCGCCACCTGGGCCATCCAGTTCCGGGCCTCCGAGGCGCTGTGCGTGCTGGCCTTCTTCACCCCCGCCGCGATCCCGGGGCTGGCCGTGGGGTGCCTGGTATTCAATCTGACCTATCTTGGGGCGCTGCCCCTGGACTTTCTGGTGGGGAGCCTGGCCACCCTGGGGGCCGCCTGGGCCATGTGGAGGTGCCGGGAAATGCAATGGAAGGGCTTCCCGCTCCTGGGAATGGCCATGCCCGCCCTCTGGAACGCGGGACTGGTGGGCTGGGAGCTGACGGCCTACATTGGCGGCGGATTTTGGATCAACGTCCTGTCCGTTGCCCTGGGGGAGCTGGGAGTCCTGCTGACCCTGGGCTCGGCCCTGTACTATGGGCTCAAGACCCGGGGGCTGGAAAAGAGGATCTTCGGCTGACGGAGGCGGAGCTGTCGCGCTCAAAAAAATTCCGGCTGGAAAGCGGCGTATGGCCCCCTTCCAGCCGGATCGTTCTCTTTTCAGATGTGGAATTTTACGGAGCGCCCTCTCGTTTATCCTTCCTCCACCACGATCTCCCCGAGCTTCAGCCCTGGATTCCGCTTCACGGTGAAGTCAATGGCCCAAAAGCTGGAGAAGACCAGCAGATTCTTCCCCCGGTAGTCCTCCAGCAGCTCCGCGTCGGAGCCCAGATTCAAGTCCTGCAAGTCCCCGGGATAGCCCTCGATCCGGCGGATCTCCTCATAGGGAAGGCTCTCCATCCGCAGCTCCACGCCGTACTCGCTCTTCATCCGGTACTCGAACACGTCGAACTGCAACGTGCCCACCACGCCCACGACCACTTCCTCCATGCCGGAGTTGGGGGTCTTGAAGATCTGGATGGCGCCCTCCTGGGCGATCTGCTCAGTGCCCTTGACGAACTGCTTCCGCTTCATGGAGTCCCTGGCGGACACCCGGGCAAAGTGCTCCGGGGCGAAGGTGGGGATGCCGGAATAGCGGAATTTCTTCCCAGGCACGGTGATGGTGTCCCCGATGGCGAAGATGCCCGGGTCAAAGACGCCGATCACGTCCCCGGCGTATGCCTCGTCCACGATCTCCCGCTCGGCGGCCATGAGCTGCTGAGGCTGGCTCAGGCGCATTTTCCGGCCGCCCTGGACGTGGTAATACTCCGCCTCCCGGAGAAATTTCCCGGAGCAGATCCGCAGAAAGGCCAGCCGGTCCCGGTGGGCCTTGTTCATATTGGCCTGGATCTTGAACACAAAGGCGGAAAAATCCGGATCGAAGGCATCCACCACCCCGGAGTCCGCCGTCCGGGACAGGGGCGGCGGGGTCATCCGCAAAAACTCCTCCAAAAACGGTTCCACGCCGAAGTTGGTCAGGGCGGAGCCGAAAAACACCGGGCTCAACTGCCCCTTGCGGACCTCCTCCAGGTCCAGCTCCCGGCCGGCGGAGAGGAGCTCCACATCGTCGATGAGCTGGGCGTGCTTCTCCGGCCCCAGGATGCCGTCCACCTGGGGATCGTAAAGGTCGATGGCCTGCTTTTCCGCCCGGTTTTTCCCAGAGATGCCGGAAAAAAACAGAAGCTGACTGTTCTCCCGGTCATAGACCCCCTGGAAGTCCTTCCCGGAGCCGATGGGCCAGTTCATGGCGTAAGTCTCGATGCCCAGCTCCCGCTCCAGCTCGTCCAGAAGGTCAAAGGGGTCCTTGCTGTCCCGGTCCATTTTATTGATAAACGTGAAAATAGGGATGCGCCGCATGGCGCAGACCTTGAAGAGCTTCCGGGTCTGGGCCTCCACGCCCTTGCCGCCGTCGATGACCATGACGGCGGAGTCCGCCGCCATGAGGGTGCGGTAGGTGTCCTCGGAGAAATCCTGGTGGCCCGGGGTGTCCAGAATGTTGATGCAGAAGCCGCCGTATTGAAACTGCATCACCGACGAGGTGACGGAGATGCCCCTCTGCTTTTCGATCTCCATCCAGTCCGAGGTGGCGGCCCGGGCGTTCTTCTTGCCTTTGACTACCCCGGCCTGAGCGATGGCCCCGCCGTAGAGCAGGAATTTCTCCGTCAGCGTGGTCTTGCCGGCGTCGGGGTGGGAGATGATGGCAAAGGTCCGCCGACGGCGGATCTCCTCCTGTAAAGTTGACATAACTTTCCCTCCAAACTGATATTTTCGTTTTCATTTGGACGGAAAAGGCTAAATCGGTCCGAAGCTGTCCATAGCGCCTCCTGTTGGGGAAAAAAGTTGACTTTTCCGCATTATGGTATCACATTTTCCCCTCATTTACAAGGGGGAATTTTCACGCCGGGCCGCGCTTGGAGGCTTCACACTCCCGCCCTTGCCGATCCGGCCGGCGATGGCGCCCCAGTTCTTTTCAAAATTTGGGATCTCCCGGCGAATCAGGACCAGAATGTGGCTGTTCAGCCTCCGGCCCTCGTACTCGGCAATTTACCCGAGCTTGTCGGGCGTCTCCCGCTCGATGCGGATAGAAACGCTTTTTCCCGCCATAAAACATGGTTTTGCGTATTTCTTTTGCGGGGGAGCTCCTGCGGGTATTCTCTATTTTGCCCCAAGGCGAGAGAGCTTCCTTTTCGTCCCCAGCCCAGCCAGCAGGAGCAGCGGGAACACGCAGCCCCAGGCGATACCCGCCCGGAGGCCCAGCCTTCCGGCCACCAGCCCCACAAAGGTGGGCCCCCCGGAGCAGCCCAGGTCCCCGGCCAGGGCCAGCAGCGCAAACAGGGCCGTACCCCCGGCAGGCAGGGCCCGAGAGGCCATGGAGAAGGTCCCCGGCCACAAGATCCCCACGGAAAAGCCGCAGAGCCCGCAGCCCAGAAGACCCAGAGCCGGGATGGGGGACCCGGAGATCAGCAGGTAGGCCCCCAGGCACAGCGCGCCGCAGAAGGTCAGACTCTTTTCCAGGGGCAGCCGGTCCCCCAGCCTGCCATAGATGGCCCTGGACAGGCCCATCATCGCCGCGAAAAACATGGGCCCCGTCAGATCGCCCAGGGTCTTACCGACCCCCAGGGCCTCCTCAGCAAAGAGGGAGGCCCACTGGCTCACCGCCTGCTCGCAGGCCCCGGCACAGAGCATCAGCAGGAACAGGACCCAGAACAACCTGTTTTTCAGCAGCGCGGCGACGCCCATCTCCCGCTGTCCCTCGGGCAGCAGTCCGGCGATGGGGACCCGAAGAAAGGCAAACAGATTCCCCAGGGGCACCAGCGCCCACAGCAGGGCCAGGACCCGCCAATGCTCCACCCCGAAGAGGGCGAAAAATCCGGTACTCAGCAGCACCACCCCCATATGCCCCCAGCAGTAAAAGGAGTGGAGCAGGCTCATAGCGCCGGCCTTGTTTTCCGTGGGGCAGGCCTCCATGACGGGGCTCACCGTCACCTCCAGCAGTCCGCCCCCCAGGGCGTAGCACACGGCGGCGATCAAAATGCCCCAGTATGGGTCCGGCAGACATCCGGGCAGCACCGCCAGCAGGATCATCCCCAGCGCGGCGGTCCCGTGGGCAAAGACCATACTGGCCCGGTATCCCACCCGGTCCACCAGCTTCACCGACAGCAGGTCCACCAGCAGTTGGACGCCGAAATTCACGGTAACCAGCAGCGTGATCCGCTCCAGGGGGATGCCGAAGCTCCGATGGAAGGTCAGAAACAGCAGCGGCGCGAAATTATTGACGATCGCTTGGACGATATAACCCACGAAGCAAGCATAGATGGTGGGGCGGTAATCGGTCTTCATAGCGGCTCCTTCCAACACGGGAATATGAAGGTATTATAATGCACCCGCCGGAAAAATACAACGGTCATTTTTCAGCGCCGGCGCAAGATGTGGAAAACCATTCCATCCATCTATGGCCGCCGAAGCCGGCCGAGACTAAAAAAGTACGCGGCCATCGTTGAAAAGCCGCGTACACAGGAATGACCGCTTCCGCCCACTGAAATGCCCCTTTGGGGCTTCCGCTTGTCAAAAAAACTCGAAGGGTTTGCCGTCCGCAGACGGCAAATCAATCTAAATTTTTTTTGCCAGGGCGTGTACCTGGCAAAAAATACCTATCAGGCAGCAGTAGTGCGAGCCGGGGACAATGTCCCCGGCGAGTGCGCGGGTCAGCCTGCGATCTCCTCCAAATGGGAGCCCAGCGAAGCGGGTCCCATTTGGGAGGCTGTCAAAAACCTTCGTTTTTGACAGCCTCGGGAAAGCCGGACGGCGAGGGCCGTCCGGCTTTCCGTTCAGATACCAAGCAGCTCCTTGAGCTCCTCCTTGGGGCGGTAGCCGATGACCTTTTCCACCTGCTCGCCGTGGTCCATGAGGATCATGGTGGGGATGCTGACGATGCGGAATTTGGCCGCCAGGGCGACTTGCTCGTCCACGTTGATCTTGCCCAGGACCAGATTTTCGTTTTCCTCCGCGATCTCGTCGAGCACCGGGGAGACCATCCGGCAGGGGCCGCACCAGGTCGCCCAGAAGTCCAGCAGGACCGGCTTCTCCGACTGGGTCACCAGGGACTCGTAATTGGCTTCCGTGATTTCATATTTCGTCATAAAAACCACTCCTTTGGTATAAACTACTTTCAGTATAACCGATTTTGGACCAAAATGCAATGAATATTTCCGCCTTGACACCCAAGGTCTTCTTGGATATACTGTAGATCAGGAGGGATAACTATGCGTTCCTGTGAAAATTGTCAAAAAAGCGGCTGCGGCGGATGCCCCGCCGGGAGGGAGCTGGAGCTGACCCCCCAGGAGGCGGCGGTCCTGGCCCGGCTGGGACAGATCCCCTTCCTGCCTGTGGCCCGGAAGGCCGGGGACGAGGACCCGGTCTACCTGGAGGACGACGCTTTCTCCCCGGCGGAGTACAGCCTGATCCTCCGGCTCCTGGACCGGAAGGGCTTGATCAGCCTGGACTACGACCGTCCCCTCGCCCGCTTCGACTACGCCGCCTACGGGGACTACCCCGTCCACGGCAGCATGGCCCTCACCGCCCGGGGCCAGACGGTGCTCTCCATCCTGGAGACGCAGGGGTATCATTGACGCGCCCACCGCCTCGGAGGCGCCCAAAACCGGCCGACAAGCGCCGGGGGGCTTTCGTCCGCGAACGGAATGGGAAAGGGAGAGATTCGGCATGGATCTCCCCTTTCCCATTCTGTTTTTTTGTTGGAAAAGGCCCGCTCCTTGGGGACTTTTGCAAGCGGCAGTATTTTACGGCCCGTCCAGGGCCTGCTTCAGCTTTTCCAGGGCCCGCTTCTCGATGCGAGAGACGTAGCTGCGGCTGATGCCGATAGCCTGGGCCACCTCCCGCTGACGGCAGGGGGCCCGGCCCCCCAGGCCGTAGCGCATGACGATGACCTGGCGCTCCTGGTCCGTCAGGCACCGGTCCACCGCTTGGAGCAGCTCCCGGGCAGTCTCCCGGTTGCTGACCCGCTCCAAAAGGTCCTCGTCCTCGCTGACCACGTCCATCAGCGACAGCGCCGCCCCATCCGCGCCGGTCTCGATGTAGTCCGACAGCGACACATCCTGGCTGGACTTTCGCTGGCTGCGGAAGTACATGAGGATCTCGTTCTCCACGCACCGGGCGGCATAGGTAGCCAGCCGCGCCCCCTTGGACGCGTCAAAGGTGGTGATCCCCTTGATAAGTCCGATGGTCCCGATGGAGATCAAGTCCTCCTGATCGGCGGTCTGCGTGTAGTATTTTTTGAACGGCTATCACGATAGGAAGGATTTGGGCGCTCAAAAGCGACCCCAAGAGGCCCTCCAAATTTCAGGTATATTTCCAGGCTTATATGCTCCTTTGTACTCTCTTTTTTCACGATGATGTGGTCTAAAATGGTCGTTACCAGTTTGGAATCGATGCCACCTTCAAATGTCAGCATCCCCTCCAGTGCCTCCTGTATCTGGGCAAGCTGGGGAGCGGTCATGGCGTTTCTCTGTTCCTCGCCCCGGAGCTCCTGCAAGGATTGCTCCAGCCGCGCCATCTGCTCATTGAATCCGTCGTTTCGCTGTTTGAACTCAGCCTTGGATATCATGCCATCGATGCTCAGCTCCAGTAAGCGGTCTTTTTTGACAGCGATGGCGTCGATCTCAGCTTCAAGCCGTTGGATGTCCTTGCTGTAGTCGTGTTCTTGGGGGACAGCCTCCAGGACGGTCATAACCGCCCGAATGATGGCCCTCCGGTCCTTTATCATAGAGGTAAAGATATCGGCCATAATCCGATCCAGCTCCTCAGTGCGAAGTTGTGGAGCGGAGCAACCGGCTCGGCCACGGTTGCGATAGACCCGGCACTGCCAGACCTCCTTGCCGCTGTCCAGGACCTGGCGGTGGAAGCTGGTCTGGTGCTCCTCGCAGATGAGTTTTCCGCTGTAAGAATACCGATTGTGGAAGCTGGCGCCGTTGGCTCTGGCCCGAGCTTCGGCGCTGCGCCTTTTGTAGAT
>CANQQO010000074.1 GCA_947625965.1 uncultured Oscillospiraceae bacterium | reverse complement strand
GGGCGGCGTCGGGGTAGGCGTGGGCGTGGGCGTCGGGACCGGGGTAGGCGTTGGCGTGGGAGCGGGAGCGGGGCGGGGCGGCTCCTTGGCGCTGATCAACTGGGCCGCGAAATGCTCCATGCTCCGGGTCCGGGCGGAGGGCTGAATGGCCATGGCCGCCAGGATCGCCTGCTCCTGGCCCGCGGTCAGGTCCGCCCCCAGCTCCCTGGGGGGCTGGAGGATGTCGGTCTCCAGCCGGTCCGGGGCGGTGGGCGGGGTCACGCCGGTGACGCAGTAATAGATGGTGGCCGCCAAAGAATAGACGTCGGTCCAGGGCCCCTGGCCCCGGCGGGTGTACTGTTCAATGGGCGAGAAGCCCTGCTTCATCAAAAGGGTCATGCTCCGGTCCGTATTGGTGGCCCGGGCGGAGCCGAAGTCCAGCAGCTTGAGGCTGCCATCGGGCATCCACATGATGTTATCCGGGCTGATGTCCCGGTGGATAACACCACGGGCGTGGAGGGTGTTCAAGTCCCTCATCAGGGGCGGCAGCTTTTCCAGGAAGGTCTGGGCGGGGAATTTGCCCCCCAACTGGGCCATTTTGGCGTGGAGGGGGATGCCGTCCAGGAATTCCATCACCAGGTAGGCGGTGTTGTTGGCCTGGAAGAAATCCACCACCTTCACGACGCTTGGCAGATCCTCCTGGGCCAGGAGCATTCTGGCCTCCTCCAAAAAGCTGTCCCGGCCCCGCTGGAAAGCCTGCTCCTGGCCGGTCATGGCCTGGATCTCCAGGTTGCCGGCCCGGAAGGCGCACCGGGAGGGGAAGTACTCCTTCACCGCCATCCGCCGGTGGGAGTTGAGCTCCAGGGCGGCGTAGGTGATGCCGAAGCCGCCCTTGCCCAGGGCCGCGCCCACCTGGTAGGTCCTGAGGCCGCTGCCGTTAAGGACGGCGCCCACGGGCAGGTCGAAGCCCGCCTGGCCGGTCCAGTTCATATCTCCGCCACAGTGGGGGCACCTGGGCCCCGTGGCGGGTCTCATACAATGGGGGCAATATTCCATAGGGGGACCTCCTTTCCTGTGACGCAGGCCAGCAGCGGCTCCAGCGCGGGTATCCCGGCCTCCGGGGGCGCGCAGCTCCGCAGCACCAGGGCGGCCAGCAGCACCAGCACCCCCACGATGGCCACATAGGTCCCGATCTCCCGCCAGCTCAGATCATTGGCGATCCACCAGATCCGCAGCCGGTCCATGAGCTTTTCCAGGGGGGACCGGGTGAAGTCAAAATACTCCTCCGGCTTGGGCTGCTCCGCCTCCTTTGGGGCGGGGGGCGCAGAGCTTGCCGCCTCCTTGGCAGGCTCCCGCTTGGCCGGTTCCGGCGCAGGAGGCGCGGGCTCCGGCTTGGGCTCCGGCGCGGGCTCTGGTTCCGGCTCCGGGGCGAACAGGGCGTCCGCGAAAGCCCCCATAGTCTGGGGCCGGAAGCTGGGCTGGACCGCCATGCCCGCCAGCAGAGCCGAAGCCTGGGCCTCGGTCAGCCCCGCCCCCAAGTCGTTGGGGTTTCGGAGGGGGTCGTCGTCCAGCCGCTCGGCGGCGGAGGGCGGGGTGACCCCCGTGAGACAATAGTAAATGGTGGCCGCCATGGCGTACACATCCGTCCAGGGCCCCTGGCCCCGGGAGCGGTACTGCTCAATGGGCGAAAAGCCCTGCTTGAGCATGACGGTCATGCTCTTCCCGGTCTGGGTGGACCGGGCGGAGCCGAAGTCCAGCAGCTTCAAGGTGCCGTCGGGCATCCAGAGGATGTTGTCCGGGCTGATGTCCCGATGGACCACCCCCCGGCTGTGGAGGGTGTCCAGGTCCTTCAGAAGGGGCGGCAGCTTGGGCAGAAGGGTCCCGGCCGGCAGCCGGCCTCCCTCCTGGGCCATTTTCGTGAAGAGGGGGGTGCCGTCCAGGTACTCCATGACCAGATAGGCGGTGTTGTTGGCCTGGAAGAAGTCGATGACCTTCACCACGGTGGTCAGATCCTCCTGAGCCAGGAGCATCCGCGCCTCCTTTAGGAAGTTCTCCATGCCGGTCTGAAAAGCGGCGTCCGTGCCCGCCTTCACCGCCACCCGGACCCCATCCCCGGACCGATAGGCACAGTGGGTGGGGAAGTACTCCTTCACTGCCATCCGCTTTTTCGAGCTTTGCTCCAGCGCCACGTAGGTGATGCCGAAGCCGCCCTTGCCCTTGGCGGCGCCGAGCCAGTAGGTGCGCAGGCCGTTGCCCAGGACCGTTCCCACCGGCAGCTCCATGCCGGGGGTGCCCTTCCAGTTCAGATCTCCGCCGCAGTTGGGACAGCGGTCCCCCTCCGCCGGCTGCATACAGAACGGGCAGTAGCGCATATCACATTCCAGCCTTCCTAGCGATCTCAAAGACCTGGCTGTCGCTGCCCAGGCAGAACCGCTGGCCGACCTGCAGGACCACAGCCTCGTTGGCCGCCAGGCGCTTGCCGTCTATGAAGGTGCCGTAGGTGGAGCCCAGGTCCCTGAGCAGCACTTGGCCGTCCTGGACCAGGATCTCACAGTGGACGCCGCTGACGCCGGGGACATCGGGATAGACCAGATCGTTCCGGTTGGGATCCTTGCCGATGCGGAGCCGCCCGACCACGGCGAACTGCTGTCCGGCGGAGCTGCCGGCCACGGCGAACCGCCGTCCGGCGAAGCTGCCGGCCACGCCCTGGACCCGGAAGCCCGTATCCCCGGGAATGGCGCGGGAGGGCGCGGGCGGCGGGGTCACACTGTCCCCGATCACCGGCGGCGTGGGAGGCATCGGGGTCACGGAGCCGCCGCTGTCGCCGCCGACCACCACCGGCGTGGGGGCCCGGCGGATCACCAGGATGTACACCGCCCCGCCGATCACCGCCAGGGCCAGCAGCACCAGCCCGCCGATGAGCAGGAAGTTGGTGGAGCTGTACACGTCATAGCGGATTTTGTATTCGTCCAGCAGATCCCGGACGTAGTCGATCTCGATGGAGCCGTTGGTCCCGGCGTCACCGGTGGAGACGTCCTGGCCATAGCCCCAGGTATTGACGCCTACCACCGCGCCGCGCTCGTCCAGCAGAGGACCGCCGGAGTTGCCGTGGTTGATCTGGGCGGTGTGCTGGATGATCCGGGTGTTGGAGCCTGCCAAATTGAAGGAGGTGTGCAGGGAGACGATGCCGCTGGTGATGGTCACCTTCGCCACGCTGGCGGCGTACTGATGGTTGCCAGTGGTGGGGTCCAGGGTGGCGTCGTCGGTGCTGCCGGGGTAGCCCAGGGCATAGACCGTGTCGCCGGAATCCACCTCATCGCCCTCCTTGAGAAGGGGCAGGGCCACCCGGCCCTCCACTTCCTCGGCGGCCTGGATGATGGCCAGGTCGGGCTTGTCGCTGGGGGCCTGATAAATGATGTCGTAGGGCACCACCCGGCTGGTATCCAGGCCGGTGGTGGAGTCGTAGGCGTAGTCGTCCTTGAGGATGTAGACCTTGGTGGTGGGCGTGCCGGCCACCAGAGCCTGACCCCTGTCCTCGTCATAGCTCAGGACGGAGCCCTCGATATCCGAGCTGTCCACCACGTGGCGGTTGGTGACGAAATACTCGGTGGGCTTCCCAGTCTCGCCCACGCCGAAGCCGGTGCCCAGGGCGCCGGAATAATAGCCGGTGTCGTACAGGCTGGTCTGCTGGGTGTTCAGATCCACCAGGTAAATATCAAAATAGTGCATTACCAGAATCCGTACCACGCCGTTTCTGGACTCGGCGGCCACATTGGCCTTCTGGCACCCGCAGACGAGCGCGGAAAGCAGACATACAACGAGGATCAGGCTAATCATTCTTTTTTTCATGGTTTGTTCCCTCCGTTCGTTCTCTTTTCTTTCGATTTTACGGAATATCCACCCAAACAGCCAGGGCGGTGTTGTTGTCGTTGTCCTCGGGGACCCGCTCCAGGAGCCGGGCCCGCATGGCGTCCAGCCAGCCCTGGGTGTCGGCGGCGTCGGTCAAGTCCTGGGCCATCTCCGGCTCGGTGACGTATTCCCAGAACCCGTCGGTGCAGAGCAGAAAGGCGTGGCGTCCGGGGGCGAGAGTCTCGGTCCGGGTCTCCACATTGGGCATTCCCTCCTGGCCCAGGGCCCGGAGGACCCGGTTCCGGTCCTCGTGGAAGCGGATCTGGTCCACGGTGATCTCCCCCATGAACACGGCGATCTGGGACACGCTGTGGTCCCGGGTCTGGAACACCAGCTTCCCGTCCAGGAAGTGGTACAGCCGGGAGTCCCCCACATGGCCCCATACCGCCTGGTCCCCCTGAATCTCCAGGGCGACGACGGTGCTTTTCATGGCGCACTGGGGGGTCTGGATGGCTACGATATCCTCATGGGCCTGGCGGAAGAGGGCCTTGAGCCCCTCGGCCTCCGCTTCCCCCCGCCAGCCGTTGCAGACGGCCCTCACTGTGGCGGCGGAGGCCCGTTCCCCGCCGCCGTGGCCGCCCAGTCCGTCGGCGACGACGGCGCAGATGGCGCTGTCGCCCTTTCGGACCTGACCGGCGGTGTCCTCGTTCCGGGGCCGGCCGCCGATATCGGTATAGCTCGCGCTTTGCAGCATATTATCCTCCTTTCGCGGCATTGTTTGGCGCGGCGGGGATGCCCTCTCCCGCCGCCGGAGGCCGGGGCGCTGCCCGGACCTCCCATCGATCCCGGCGCGCCCGTCTTGGATGGACGGATCAGAACGCCAGGATCACCGCGGTATAGTTGTCCTGATTGGAGTACCCCTTGGCCCGGATGGCCTGGTCCAAAAGCTGGGCTCCCTCCCCGGCGGAGCCGCCGATGCAGCTCACCAGCTCCTCCTGGGTCAGGGCGTTGTAGACCCCGTCGGTCATCAGCAGGAATTTGTCCCCGGCCCGGATGGGGATGCTCTGGTCGGGCATATCCACGTACTTGATCTGGCCCATGCCCAAAAAGCTGGTGAGGCCCCCCGCTTTTGGATGGGCCCAGGCCGCTCCCAGGGGCGTGTTCTGGTTGATGGCCCGCAGTTGCAGCTCCCGCCGGAAGACGTGCTCCCGGTTCAACTGGTACAGCGCGCCGTCCCGGTACAGGTAGATGTGGCTGTCCCCCACGGACAGGCAGTAGAACCGGCCCTCCCGGACCAGCCCCGCCACGATGGTGGAGCCGCTCTTGTTCAGCTCGCTGGGGGTCAGCAGCTCGTTCACCGCCCGGTTCGCCTGAGCCAGCAGGGTCAATAGCTGCTCCTCCGGGGTGCCACGGGTCTCGAAGAAGCCGTTCATCATGGCGGTCACCGCCGCCTGGCTGACCTTGTCGCCATTTTTCAGGCCCCCCATGCCGTCAGCCACCACGGCCAGCAGGCCATGGGTGGGGTACACGTCCAGGGGCGTGACGGAGAAGCAGTCCTGCTGGCTGGCCCGGGCCCCCTGCTGATGGAGCTTGCCCACCTGGGGCGCCCCGGGGGCGGCGGGGCTAAAGCGCTGCTCGGTCTTGGGGATGGAGGCGGGGGATTTCCGATTCCGCTTCACCAGCACCGCGACCAGCGCCGCCAGGCTCGCTGCCGCCAGGACCAGCAGCAGCACGGTCCCGATCCAGCCCCAGGGGTTGGGGAGCGGCGTTGGGCCCGGCTCCGTCGGGGCGGTGGTGACCGCCTGGGTGGGGGCGGTGGTGGCCGCCGGAGCCTGGGTCTGGCTCGGGGCTTGGCTTTCGGTCGGAGCCTGCGTCTGACTCGGGGCCTGGCTTTCGGTCGGAGCCTGGGTCTGGCCCGGAGCCTGAGTCTCGGTGGAAGCCTGCGTCTCAGTGGAAGCCTGCGTCTCAGTTGGCGCTTGGGTCGGCTGGGTCGTCTCCTGGGACGCTTCGTTTTCGCCCTCGGTCCAGCCGGTCACCGACCCATCGGTCCCGGCTTCCGAAAGGCGGATCCTGATCGGTCGGTACATATCAGCTCTCCTGCCCCCAGGCAAATTTGTCGCCGCACAGCGAGATAAAAATCAGTTGGGTATTGCCCACGGTGATAATATCGTAGTCATTCAGCCGGACGGCGTTGAACACCGCCTCGCCGTTGACCTCGATGATGTTCCGGCCCTCGGCGGGGCCCACGTAGAACAGCCTATTCTTGTGGTAATAGGCCACCATGGCGTGCTTTTCCCGGGAGATCTGATTATCGCCTTGGATGTGGATGTCCCCGGCCTCCCGGCCGATGTAGTTATAGCCCGCGTGGATGTGCCAGTCGGTGCCCCGGGTGGGGCCGTTGATGCTCACCAGCCAGCCCACCACCGGGTTCACCTGGTCCGGAGCGCCCATATCGTCCCCGCCGATGACGGTGGGCGAGCTGAACACATTGACGCCGCCGGTCCAGTTGCCGGCAGGCTGCGTCACGCCCATGGAGCCCAAAGCGCCGGCCCCCTGGGGCGGCTCGGTGGGACCAAAATTGCCCGGATTGACGCCGCCGGTAGGCGCCTCGGTGGGGGTAAAGCCGCCGGTGGGCCTGGTGGGCTCATTGGCGGTGCCGATGGGCGCCTCCGTGGGAGAGAAGGAGCCCGGGGTCACGGCCTTCCCCGCGCAGATGGGGCAGGCGCTGTGGACGGCGGCGTTGTAGTAGTGCCCCTTGGGGCAGAGGACCAGGTTGTTCTTGATTTCCATGTTGTTTTCCCTCCAAAGATTTTATTTTTACATATTGATGAGCTGGAATGAATTCTCTCTGGAGCCCAGATAGAACCGGCTCCCCACCTGGATGGCCACGGGATAGTTGGGCGGCAGCTTCCGGCCGTCGGCCAGGTACGAGCCGTAGGTGGACCCCAGGTCCACCAGCACCGGCTGGCCCTGGCACCAGCGGACGGCACAGTGGTGGCGGCTGATGCCCGGCGCGTTGGTGGAGCGGTAACGGACGGAGCAGTCATAGTCTTTGCCGATGACGATGCCGCCGCTGCCCACGCTGTACACCTGTCCCTTCAGGGGCCCGGCGATGCAGGCGACGCCCAGCCGCTGGTTGTAATTGAACTCATAGTTGATGGGTCCCTCCATCGGTGTAGCCACCGTGGGCCGGCTCCCCGGGAACAGGGGCCCGCAGTCGGACTGGGTCGCCAGAATGGCGATGCTGAATCCCAAGGCCGCCAGCATAGCCAGCCACACGATCAGCGCTCCGCCGATCGTACAGCACACCAGCGCCAGGGTCCCCAAATTAGGCTTTGCCCGCGCCCTTCCCAAGAAAAACGGGATCAGCCCGATCAACGCCCCCAGCGCCGCCCCCAGCAGGGCGGACAAGATGATATCCAAGCGTACTTCCTCCTTTCAAAATATTGTTTTCATTATACCAGACGCCCCCTCCCCCCCAGTCCAACTTCTTTCCTGCGGCGTGCGGGCGGCGTGCCGCCGCTGTCAATGCGTGCGCCAGCCTGGTGGTATTCGTTACACCTCCCGGGCTCGCTCGGTATCGTTACTGCGGGCGCGATAGCGCTCTGGTATCGTTACCCTTGCCACCAGGCGGCGTGCCGCCGCAGTCAGAGCGTGCGCCGGCCTGGTGGGAATCGTTACACCTCCTGGGCCCGCTCGGTATCGGCGGCGTGCCGCCGCTGTCAATGCGCACGGGGATGGCGGAAATCGTTACCGACCCCCCTGTGCCCGGTATCGGTACTGCGGGCGCGATAGCTGGTGGGGATCGTTACCCTTGCCACCAGCCTGGTTTCGTTCTTGCGGAGGAGTTGGCGACCCTTTTTGAGTAGAGGGCCTGGAAAGAACCTGGCACCCATTATCCGCTCCCAAGCGTGCCCGGATGGGTCCGCCGGGGTATGCGACACCAGAGGAACCACGCCGTGGCCACGGAGTGGGCCACGGCGGTGACTGCCCCTCGGTCCACCAGTGTCGGACGGGGGTCGCACCGCAATAGCTGTACAACCCCGCTAACCCTCCCCTGCACCGATTTAGAACCGCCCGTTAGCGACAACTTTCAATCAGCGCAACGCACCGATTGGAACGCTGCACCGAAGGAT
>CANQQO010000073.1 GCA_947625965.1 uncultured Oscillospiraceae bacterium | reverse complement strand
GAAAGGAGCCATAATGGACAACCAGCAGAAGCGAAACATTATGGCAGAGGAAATATGGCTCAATTACTACAACAACTATCTGTATGAGCACCAGGTGATCACGGAAAAGGAGCATACCAGGATGTGCAATGAGATTGCCATCCACTGTGACCGGAAACGCAAGAAAGCGGACAAGGAGCGGGAGCAGTGATTTCCTCTGCGGAGCGCAGGTTTGCGCTCCTACATAGCGCACCGCTGCGGCAATCGGAAAGATAGAATTGATCGTAACATTTTTATTGCATTATAACAAATGAAATGTTAGAAAGACTGCAATGTGATCGTATCGTTGGATGGAAGCAAACCGAAAAGAAACCTGGCAAAATGTCCAACGCTGCCGGGTATCTTTTCCTTGACAGATCTCCCTGTTCTCACTATAATAAATACAAAGATGATATAACGAACTTTTGGAGGGGTGACCATGGACATCCATACCGCTCGGCAGCAGCTCAGGATGCGCTCCGTCTACGACCTGCCCATGCGGGTGACCTTCTACGCCCGCGTGTCCAGCGAGAAGGACGAGCAGCTCAACTCCCTGGAAAACCAGATCAGCTATTACAGCGACTTCATTAAAAAGAACCCCCGCTGGACCTATGTGGAGGGGTACATTGACGAGGGGCTGTCCGCCGCCACAACGAAGAAACGGGAGAGCTTCCACCGGATGGTGGAGGACGGCAAGGCGGGGAAATTTGACTTCATTATCACCAAGGAGATCACCCGGTTTGCCCGGAACACCCTGGACTCCATCCAGTACACCCGGGAGCTATTGAACGCCGGGGTGGGTATCCTGTTCCAAAATGACGCCATCAACACCCTGGATGAGGACAGCGAGCTGCGGCTCACCATCATGTCCGGCATTGCCCAGGACGAGCTGCGGAAACTCTCCAGCCGGGTGAAGTTCGGCCACGCCCAGGCCATCAAAAAAGGCGTGGTGCTGGGCAACAGCCGCATCTTCGGCTACCGGAAGGACGGTGGGCGGCTGGTCATCGATGAGGCCGAGGCCCCCATGGTGCGGGAGCTGTTTGAACTCTACGCCACCGGAAACTACTCCATGAAGCAGATCGAGCAATTGTTCTGGGAGAAGGGCTACCGCAACCACAACGACAAGAAAATCGCCCACACCACCATGTCGGGGATAATCGCCAACCCCAAGTACAAGGGCTACTATGTGGGCAACAAGGTGAAGGTGCTGGACCTCTTTACCAAGAAGCAGAAATTTCTCCCTCCCGAGGAATGGGTCATGTTCAAGGACGAGACGGGGGAGATCGTCCCTGCCATCGTGGAGGAGGACCTGTGGGACCGGGCCAACCGGGTGCTGCAAAAGCGGAGCGAGGACGTGAAGGCCCGGCAGGGCATCTGCAACCACGGGAATCTGCTCACCGGCAAACTCTACTGTACCCACTGCGGCGCCGCCTACTACCGGCGGGACAGCGTGGACCGTCTGGGGAGCAAGAACAGCAAGTGGGTCTGCTCCGGAAAAATTAAAAACGGGGCGGAGTCCTGCCCCTCCTTCGCCATCTACGAGGAGGAGCTGAAACCCCTGCTTCTGGAGGTGTTCCGAGAGACCGAGGACGACGCGGAGAAGTATCTGAACAACTACGTGGACCTCTACACCGCCCAGGCCATGGGGGAGGACGCCGGAAAGCAAATCGCGGCCCTGAACGCCCAAATCGACCTGGCACGAAAGAAAAAGGGGAAACTGCTGACCTACAACATCGCGGGGCAGATCACCGACCGGGACTTCCTCTCCATGAATCAGGACTGCGACCGGGAAATTGAGGAAGCCGAGCGGGAGATCTTCGAGCTGGAGCAGGCCCAGATTTCCAAGGAGGAGTTCCGGCAGCACATCGATACCATCCGCCGGGTCCTCCAGGACGCCCGCCGGGACGCCGCCCAGGGGATCTTCACCAAGGAGTTCGTGGACCGATATATTGATAAGATCTTTGTGACCCCCGAGGAGGATGGCTCCCTGCGGCTGGATATCCGCATTCTGACCGGCGAAAGTACCCAAAAATTCCTCCAAAAACTCGCGCGTCATGCGGGTCAAATCACTACCCCGGACCCGCGACCAGACAAAAACCCAGCAATTTCGGCAGCTTTGGGCTACGAAGGTTCCGCGGGTCACACGTTCAAGAAAATGATCGAGGCTTACGAGCAGGGCATGCAGTAAAGCCTGAGCCGTGGATGACCTGTCCGGATCGGACAGGCCGTCCATGGTACATAAAACGCGGGAAGGACAGCCTGTTTCAGCCCCCTCCTTATATGGGACAATCGCAGGCTCATTTATCGAGAACGAGAGAGGGTCGGCGACTGCTGCATAGAGCATTTGTTGATGCGGGCGCTCCCGTTCCAGATTTGGATGGGCGGGAATACGCGGCGTTCCTTAGCTACAACGACAGCGGGAGCCTCCCCCTCGCTTTAGGACGGCCTCATAAACGGAAGCGCGGCATGACCGAGATCATGCCGCGCTCTGAAAGCAATGGAAACTTTTTTATTGGACGCGCCCCCGGGGGGCGCTTTTTTATCGAATGAAGTTGGTCCGGAGCTTCGGCTCGTACTCCGGTCCCTTTTTCCCCGCCTGGCATTGCAGCAGGAACGCCATATTTCTGGCCAGGGTCCGCATGGTTTGGAGACCCTCCTCGTCCTTTCGGACCTCCTCGGGGGTGTTGCCGTGGACCTGGTTCCAATATTGGCTGGTGACAACGGGCATATTGGACATCTGGAAGTACATATTGAGCCTCTGGAAGGCCGCCGACGCCCCGCCCCGGCGGCAGGATACCACCGCCGCGGCCGGTTTCCCCACGAGACGGCCGGAGGCGCTGTAAAACAGCCGGTCCAGGAAGCACTGGATCTGGCCGCAGGGGCCGCCGTAGTACACCGGCGAACCCACGATCAGGCCGTCGAATTCCTCCAGGCGGGCCGCGATCTCATTCACCCCGTCGTCAAACACGCACTTCCCCAGTTTCTGGCAGCCGCCGCAGCCGGTGCAGGGCTGGATGGGGCCGCCGCCGATGGAGTACAGCTCCGTCTCCACCCCCAGGCGGTTCAGCTCCGCCGCCGCCTCGGTCAGGGCGGTGTAGGTGCAGCCGTGCTTGTGCGGGCTGCCGTTGATGAGCAGGACCTTCATGGTAAATCCCTCCAATCTGTTTTCTGGGGCCATTGTACCGCCGGGAGAGCGCGGTGTCAAGGGCTTTTGGGGGGAGATTTTTTCCCGGGAGTGATTGCAAATCCCGGCGGCGTGTGGTAGAATTTAGAAAAGCTCTGCATAAATTGGCGAGAGCTGGGCGAACGATCTTTCGTCGGGAGATGGGAAGGAGCCTTTTCCCCGCCCCGGCGGATAAGATCCGCCATCAACCGAAGACGCGCGGCGTTTCCTTCGGAAAAGGAGTTGGTTTTTTATGAAACTCGGCATCGTGGGACTCCCAAATGTGGGCAAGTCCACCCTCTTCAACGCCATCACCAGCGCCGGCGTCCCGGCGGACAACTACGCTTTCTGCACCATCGACCCCAATGTGGGCACTGTCAGCGTGCCGGACGGGCGGCTGACCTGGCTGTCCGACTTTTACAAGCCCAAAAAGACCACCCCCGCCGTGGTGGAGTTTGTGGACATCGCGGGCCTGGTGAAGGGCGCGTCCAAGGGCGAGGGCCTGGGAAACAAGTTTTTGAGCAATATCCGCACCACCGACGCCATCGTCCATGTGGTCCGGTGCTTTGACGATCCCAACGTCACCCACGTGGAGGGCGGGATCGACCCGCTGCGGGACATCGACATCATCCATCTCGAGCTGGTCATGGCCGACATCGAGATGGTGGAGCGCCGGGTGGACAAGTGCCAAAAGGCCGCCAAGGGCGGGGACAAGCGCTTTCTCCGGGAGGCGGAGGTCTTCTCCCGGCTTCTGGCCCACCTGAACGAGGGCAAACTGGCCCGGACCTTCGAGGGCAGCGAGGACGAGCTGGCCCTCATCGCGACCTCCGACCTGCTGACACTGAAAAAGACCATCTACGTGGCCAATATGGACGAAAACCAGTGGAGCGCCCCCGAGGAAAGCGGCTACTACCGCCAGGTCAAGGCCCTGGCCGACGGCGAGGGCAGCCAGGTGATCCCCATCTGCGCCAAGCTGGAGGCGGACATTGCCGAACTGGACGACCCGGAGGAGCGGGCGGCCTTCATGGAGGAGCTGGGGGTGGCCGAGTCCGGCCTGGCCCGGCTGATCCGCAGCAGCTACTCCCTGCTGGGGCTGATCTCCTTCCTCACCGCCGGGGCCGACGAGTGCCGGGCCTGGACCATCCGCCGGGGCACCAAGGCCCCTCAGGCCGCCGGAAAGATCCACTCCGACTTCGAGCGGGGCTTCATCCGGGCGGAGGTCATCGCCTTCGAGGATCTCAAGGCCGCCGGCTCCCTGTCCGCCGCCAAGGCCAAGGGTCTGGTCCGCAGCGAGGGCAAGGAGTACGTGATGAAGGACGGGGACGTGGTCAACTTCCTGTTCAATGTGTGAGCGCCATGACGAATGAAGAACTGATCCGCGCCGCCGAGGACGCCGGCTTCGCCGGAGCGGCGGTGGTAGAGACGAAGGATATTCCCTTTGACTTTTCCTTCCGGCAATACTGCGCCGAAAACCTGTGCGGCCAGTACGCCATCAATTACTGCTGCCCGCCGGACTGCGGCGCCCCGGAGGAAATGCAGGCAAAGATCCTGGCCCATTCCCGGGCCCTGGTGCTGCAAACCATCTGGGAGATCCCGGACTATTCCGACAAAGCCGCCACCAAGCAGGCCAAGGCCGGGCACAACCGGGCCAGCATCCAGCTCGTGAAGCAGCTCCGGGAGGCGGGCTGCGACGGCTTCCTGGTGGGGGCCAGCGGCTGCGCCCTGTGCAGCCCCTGCGTCCTGCCCAAGGGGGAGCCCTGCCGGTTCCCGGAGTACCGGTACTCCTGTATGTCCGCCTACTGCATTTTTGTGAAAAAGCTGGCGGACCGGTGCGGCCTGGAATATGACTGCGGACCGGGGCTGCTGGCATTCTTTGGAATGTACGTCTGCGACTGACATTTGATTTATGGAGAGATAGCGAATGAAGCGGATATGGCTTCCGGCCGTTCTGTGCCTGGTTCTGCTGGCCGGGTGCTACCAACAGACCTATATTTCCCTTCCCCCGGTCCCCACCGCGTCCACAGGCGCGGCGCCCCTGGACCCCAGCGCGGGAAAAGAAGAGACTGCCGCCCCCACCGAAGCCTCCCGGGAAACCACCGCCCCTGTCGGCACGGAGGCTGCCCAGGAGACCGGGCCCAAAAGCGGCGGCGCGGAAGGCCCCAAAGCCGGAAACGACGGAACGGGAAACTCCGGGGCCGAAGCCTCCGGCACGGGAGCCACCGCGCCCGGAAATTCCGGGGCCGCCGGGTCCGGCTCCTCCGGGTCCGGCGCGGGAGGCTCCGGGCACTCCGGTTCCGGGAGCTCCGGCTCCGGCGGTTCCGGATCTGGGAACTCCGGGTCTGGTAGTTCCAGCGGTTCCGGGAGCCCCGGGCCTGGTGCTTCCACGCCTGCGGAGCCGCCGGTGACCGCCCCTCCCCCGCCGTTTACCGATCCGCCCGCGCCGCCGGTGACGGACCCGCCGCCCTCCACCGAGGCTCCCAGCGCCCCGCCCGCCGGCGGCGGCTCTGTCAGCTCCGGGATGGTGCTGGGGCTCATCGACCAGGCCCGGTCCGCAGCCGGACTGCCGGGACTTTCCTCCGACGGGGCCCTGAGCGGACTGCTGCGGAGCTGGAACGGAGGCAGTATCGAAGATCATCTCCGGGAAAACGGCTACACCGATTTTTCCGTAGTGGGCAGCGGAGGCTACTCCGTCACCGACGACGAATATGCCGCCGAGACCCTGGAACTGCTGATCTCCGGCGGCGGGGCCTTCCTCTCCCCCGCCTATGACCGGGTGGGGATCGTCGTGGAACATTCGGATGGGTACATCTATATTTCTCTGATATACGTTGGATAAATCCAGGCGTCCTCGTGCGGGGACGCCTGGATGGGTTTTGGGAAATTATAAAATCGGCAAATGATCCAGGCAGGCGGGCAGGTGCATCATATGATGGTTCGTCATAGGCGTGAGGATCATGCCTCCCACTGTGAGCCGTCCCCAGAACACCAGGAGCCACACGGAGCGGAAATCCGTGGTGACCCCGCCGACTTCCAGAATTTTCATCACCCACTCCTCGGGAACCATGGACTTGATCTGTCCCAACGTCAGCCCCTCCAGGATGCGGCGGGTGTTCTTCCCTACCGCGATCATGTAGTCCCGCAGGGCCTCCACATGAAGGCCCTTTCCAAAGGCCACCGCCTCGGCAAAGGTCAAGGCGTTCCCCGTATCGGTGATGGGGCTGCCGATCCTGGTTTTCCAGTCCTCGTTAAAAATCTGCTCCCGGTCCCCCATCAGCAGATTCCCGACCAGATCCTCAATGCGGTAGGTGTGCCAGAACTGCCAGCACAGGGGGACCACATCCGTCCCGGCGTAGTGCAGGTCCGTATCCCATTTCTGCCTGGGAACCAGGGCGTTTTGATTTCCGGAGAGCATATAGTCCAGGACATGATCCGCGATCGTCTTTTCCGTCCCGCCGGAAACCTCCGCCGGATGCACCAGGGCGTGGACCTCCAGCGACAGGGCCCGGATCCCCTCAAGATCGTCTCCCTTCAGCGCCTCCTCCAACTGGGCGTACTTTTGGTCAAAACAGGCGTAAAGCCTTTCCTTTGTCATGGTTTTCTCCCCCTTTTTGGCGCATAATACGATATGAAGCGAAGAATAATGGCCGCTTTTGCGGCTATTATACCATTTCGGAAACCCATTGTCAACGAAGAGGAGGCGCTTCCTTTGGAAGCGCCTCAGCTTGTCAAATCGCCTTTCCGAGTTTGCCGTCCGCAGACGGCAAACCCATTTCAATCATTTTTTGCCAGGGCGTGTACCTGGCAAAAAATACCTTACAGGCTGAGAGTGTGCGAGCCGGGGACAATGTCCCCGGCGAGTGCGCGGTTCAGCCTGCAATCCCCTCCAAATGGGAGCCCAGCGAAGCGGGTCCCATTTGGAATGCTGTCAAAAACTTTCGTTTTTGACAGCATCGGAGGCGCTTCCTTTGGAAGCGCCTCCAGCGAAAGGGGTCGAATGTTGGCTTAGTACATTCCGCCTGCCTGAGCGGCGGCAGCCTGGGCGGCCGCGTCGGCGGCGGGATCGGGCTTGTCCACCACCAGGGACTCGGTGGTCAGGACGCAGGCGGCGATGGAGGCCGCGTTCTCCAGAGCGGAACGGGTGACCTTGGTGGGGTCAACGATGCCGGCGGAGAGCATATCCACATATTCCTCGGTGTAGGCGTTGTAGCCGTAGCCGATCTTGCCGGAGGAGCGGAGCCGCTCGAAGACCACGGAGCCGTCCACGCCGGCGTTCTCGGCGATCTGACGGACCGGAGCCTGCAGAGCCGTGGCAACGATCCGGGCGCCGGTCTTCTCGTCGCCGTGGAGGGTATCGACCAGGGCGTTCACATCGTCAATGGCGTTGACCAGGGCCACGCCGCCGCCGGCCACGATGCCTTCCTCAACGGCGGCACGGGTGGCGTTCAAAGCGTCCTCGACCCGGAGCTTCAGCTCCTTCATGGCGACCTCGGTCTGGGCGCCGACCTTGATGACCGCCACGCCGCCGGCCAGCTTAGCCAGCCGCTCCTGGAGCTTCTCCCGGTCATAGTCGGAGGTGGTGGTGGCAATGGAAGCCCGGATCACGTTGGCCCGGGAGGCAATGGCCTCGGGGTCGCCGTAGCCGTCCACGATGGTGGTGTTGTCCTTGGTGACCACAATCTGACGGGCACGGCCCAGGTCGTCCATCGTGGCCTCGGTGAGCTCCATGTTCAGCTCGCTGGAGATCACGGTGCCGCCGGTCAGGATGGCGATGTCCTGGAGCATTTCCTTCCGCCGGTCGCCAAAGCCGGGGGCCTTGACGCAGACGCAGTTGAAGTTGCCCCGGAGACGGTTCACCAGCAGGGTGGCCAGGGCGTCGCCCTCCACATCCTCGGCGATGATGATGAGCTTCTTGCCGGTCTTGAC
>CANQQO010000072.1 GCA_947625965.1 uncultured Oscillospiraceae bacterium | reverse complement strand
TTAAAAAATTGAATACCCAAAAATTGACCGCCAGCGCACATACCCATGTGCATGCCAGCGGTCTTTGCTTTGGTATTTTAGATAAGCAGTTAAACTGATGGACTGTTTTACGGCGCCCGCTCTAACCGCGCCGGCCCTTTTTGTTTTACAGCTCCTTGAGGACCGCTTTCAGCAGCTCCCAGGTGCGGGCGACGGAGGCAATGTCCAGCTTCTCCCGGCTGGTGTGGATGTCGTGCATCTGGGGGCCCAGGGAGACGCAGTCCAGGCCGGGCAGCTTTTCGCTCAGCAGCCCGCATTCCAGACCGGCATGGATGGCCACCACCTGGGGGGCCTGGCCGTAGAGGCGGGTGTAGACCTTCACCAGCGTATCCCGCAGGGGGGAATCCGCCCGGTATTCCCAGGCCGGGTACTCCCCGGAGGACCGGAAGGAAGCCCCCAGTTCCTCCGCCAGGGAGCGGATTTTTCCCAGCAGGGCCTGCTTCTCCGCCTCCACGGAGCTGCGGACGGAGAGCCGGGCCTCGAAGGTGTCCCCCAGGCGGAGAGAGGCTAAGTTGTCGCTGGTCTGGACCAGGTCCGGCAGGTCCGCGCACATGGACGCCACCCCGTGGGGGGCCTCCGTCAGGAAGCGGATCACCTTTTCCGTGTCGGCGGTGGACAGGGCGTTTCCGCCCAGGGCCTCCAAGGTTTCGCCGGAGACGGTGGCGTTGGGCTCGTCATACCGGGCCCGAAGCTCCGCCTGGAGCGCCTCGGTGATGGCGTTGATCGGTTCCAGGTCCGTGCCCATGGCCACCAGGGTGGCCGTACAGGACTGGGGAATGGCGTTGTCCTTGTCCCCGCCGGTGAGGGAGGTCAGGCAGATGGGCATTTTCTCCCGGACGCGGGTCAGGAGCAGGCCCATGGCCTTGTTGGCGTTGGCCCGGTTCCGGTCGATCTCCACGCCGGAGTGGCCGCCCCGGAGCCCCTCCACCGTCAGCCGGAGGCAGGGGCCGTACACCGCCCGCCGGGGGGTGGGCAGGGACACCGCCGCCCGGGCCCCGCCGGCACAGGAGACGGTGAAAACGCCCTCGTCCTCGGAGTCTAGGTTCAGCATCCGCCGGGCCTGGAAGTCCGACAGGTCCACCCCCGCCGCGCCGAACATTCCGGTCTCCTCGTCCACGGTGATGAGGACCTCCAGGGGCGGATGGGGGACGTCCGCGGCGGTGAGCAGCGCCATGGCGTAGGCGACGGCGATGCCGTCGTCGCCTCCCAGGGTGGTGCCCTTGGCGAAGACAAATTGACCGTCATGGGTCACGTCCAGGCCCTCCGCCGCCATGTCCTTGGCACAGTCCGGGTCCTGGGCGCAGACCATGTCCATATGGCCCTGGAGGATCACCGGGGGGTGGTCCTCGTAGCCGGGAGTCCCGGGCTGGAAGAAGATCACGTTATTCAGCTCGTCCTGGCGGCAGGCGATCCCATGCTCCTTGGCAAAGGACACCAGAAAATCGCTGATGGCCTTAGTGTTGCCGGAGCCGTGGGGGATGGCGCAGAGCTGAGAAAAATAGGTAAAGACGCTGGCCGGCTCCAAACCGGCGAGAGGAAGCGGGTTTGCCATAAGAAAAACCTCCAGAAATCGATGGATTTTGAATTGCCTTTTCGCGCCCGTGGGCGGATGGGCAGCGCCCCCGTCAGTCCGGCGCGCTGCCCGCCGCGAAGCCAGTAAAAAAGCCCCCGTCAGGGGCTTTTTTTACACCAGGCTGAGGGAAAGGGTCAGGAGGATCCAGGCAAGGGCGATCCACTTGGTGGCGGAGGCCAGCATCTTGTCCAGATTGCCATTCTTATTCTTGCTCAGATAGGTCTCGTTCTTGCCGGACAGAGCGCCCGAAAGACCGGCTTCCTTGCCGGACTGCGCCAGGACTACCACGATCAGGGCGATGCTGGCGATCACCTCAAGTACGGTCAAAATGTTCCTCAAAATTTCCAAAACTACGTTACCTCCCTCCGCGAAAAATGCGGTTATTTGCAGACAGCCCGAACATTATACCACAGCGATCCCCGGATTGCAAGGGCTGAGGCAGGATTTTTTCAATTTTCTTACTTCGTCACCCAACTGCCCGTCGCCGCGCAGGTCAGATAGGCGTTGATAAAGGGGTCCAGTGCGCCGTCCATCACCGCGTTGACATTGGCCGTCTCGCAGCCCGTGCGGGTGTCCTTCACCAGCGTGTAGGGCATGAACACATAGTTGCGGATCTGACTGCCCCACTCGATCTTCTGCTGGACGCCCTTGATGTCGGAGATCTTGTCCAGATGCTCCCGCTCCTTGATCTCCACCAGCTTGGAACGCAGCATCCGCAGGCAGGTCTCCTTGTTCTGGAACTGGCTCCGCTCCGTCTGGCAGGAGACGACGATGCCCGTGGCCTTGTGGATCAGGCGGACGGCGGAGCTGGTCTTGTTGATATGCTGGCCGCCGGCGCCGGAGGAGCGGTAGACCTGCATCTCGTAGTCCTCGGGCTTGATCTGCACATCCTGGCTGTCGTCCTGGATGTCCGGGATGACCTCCACCGCCGCGAAGGAGGTCTGCCGCCGGGCGTTGGCGTCGAAGGGGGACACCCGGACCAGCCGGTGGACGCCGTTCTCCCCTTTTAGGAAGCCGTAGGCATTGTCCCCCTCCACCAGAATGTCGGCGGATTTCAGGCCGGCCTCGTCGCCCTCCAGGTAGTCCAGAATTTTGTAGGCATACCCATGGGCCTCGGCCCAGCGGGTGTACATTCGGTAGAGCATCTGGCACCAGTCCTGGGCCTCCGTGCCGCCGGCGCCGGCGTGGAAGCTCATCAGGGCGTTGTGGTCGTCGTAGCGGCCGTTGAGCAGAGTCTCCAGACGGCACCGCTCCATGTCCTGGGACAGCTTCTCATAGCTCTCCTTCAGCTCCGGCAGGAAGGAATCGTCGTCCTCCTCCTCCGCCAGGCCGCACATGGCCACCATATCCTCCCAGGACGCCGCCATCTTCTGATAACGCTCCAGCTTGGCCTCCACGGTCTTGGCCTTCACCACGATTTGGTGACTCTTCTCCGGGTTGTCCCAAAAGCCGGGGGCCTCCTGCATGGCGTGGAGCCGTTCCAGCTCATTTTTCATGCCCTCCAGGTTCATGGACTCCCCCAAATGATCCAACACCGACTTCATCTGAGCCAGCTTCTGCTTATAGGCGTCAAATTCGATATTCATGATAAACTCACTCATTTCTCAGGATTCCCAGATATTATAGCCGAAAAGCCCCCGCCTGTAAAGGGAAAAACGAAAAATTTCCGGAAACGGGATTGACAGCGGCCACATTTTCCGCTACAATCTTTCTTGACCCCGCCCACGGGGCCCGGCGGCCAGAAAGCGCCCGCTCCGAAGCGCGCCAAGCGCGTCTGCGCACCTTTCAATTTCATATACGTCTGCGTAGCTCAGTTGGATAGAGCGACCGCCTCCTAAGCGGTAGGTCGGGTGTTCGAGTCGCCTCGCGGACGCCAGAAAGCACGCCGAAAGCCTTGAAAAATCGAGGTTTTCGGCGTGCTTTATTTCGTGTGGGCGGGAAAGGCCGTTCTGGCCGAAATGGGGGCGCGGGGCCGGTTATTGGATCCGAACTTCCTGCTGGACGGGGAAGCCAGTGACCGCAAGGTACAGCTCCTCCTGATCCATCCGGTCCCAGGAGGTATAGATGTCCAGGTGGTTGAAGCTGAAGATCAGGTCCAGCTCGATCTGGCTCTGCTGGCTTAGGCTGAGGCCCAGGCTCTGCAGACCGTTGGCGGCGATCATCATCGTCCAGTTCGGCTGGATGAGGAAGTCCCGCCCGTGGATGCTGAAGCTGTTCAGCATCACGCCCTGGGCCTCGCTGTCCTCGTTGGCCAGGACCGCGTGGACCACTACCAACCGTTCCGGGATCACGAAGTCCTCCTCCACCTCTTCGATCTCCGCCAGGGTCAGGCCCCGGCTGTCCAGATAGTCCTGGAAATCCATCACCTGGCAGCCGTCGGCCCGGAGGGTGTAGCCCTCGGCGGTGGTCCAGACGCCGCTGAGGCGGTTATTCCCCAGGGGCACCCAATCCCCGAGGGAGTAGATCACCTTGCTCTCCTCCGCCACCTGGCGGGCGGCGTCGTCATAGTACCGGTTCATGGTGACGTAGCGGATGGTCCAGGCCCCCGCCAGCAGGAGCGCCACCGCCAGCCAGATCCAGCGCTTGGATCGTTTCATTTAGGGCTCCTTTCTGCGGACCCGGCCCTCGTAGACGGCGTAGACCTCGTCCGCCGTCTTGGACAGCAGTCCGGCGTCGTGGCTGGCCAGGACGATCAGCGCCCCCCGGTCCCGCTCCCGGAAGATGAGCTGGAGGATCTGCTCCATGCCGGCGTCGTCCAGGGCGTTGGTGGGCTCGTCCAGCAGCAGCAGGTCCGGCTTCTCCATCAGCACGGAGGCGATGCCCAGGCGCTGCTTCATGCCCAGGGAGTATTTGCGGTATTTCCGCTTGTCGTCCGGGTCCAGGCCGGCCTCCCGGATGGCCTGGCGGATGTCCTCCCGGCTGGCGGTGCGGCGGATGTCCGCCAGGAGCTCCAGGTTTTTCAGCCCGGTGTACTCCGGCAGGAAGGCCGGCCCCTCCAGCAGCAGCCCCAGGGAGGGGGGAAAGTCCATGTCCTTGCCCAGGCGCTTGCCATCGATGGTGACGGCGCCGGAGGTGGGCAGGATCAGCCCCGCCAGGAGCCGGAGGAGCATGGTCTTGCCGGAGCCGTTGGGGCCCTGGAGGCCGTAGACCTTTCCGCTGTGAAGCTCCAGGGAAACATTGTCCAGGATCAGCGCGTCCCGGATCCATTTGGTGACACGGTCGATCTGAATATCCATTGTCCTTATTCCTCCTGCCCTAAAATATTTGCCCGCCGGAAGATCAGCGCGCCGGCGATGATGAAGATCAGCAGGTACGCCACCGTGGGGACGGCCACCTCCATCATGGAGTGACCCACGCCGGTGAAAACGTCGCTCCGCATACTCATGGTGCCAACTCCCAGCGCCAGGGGGGAATTCCAGAAGACGGAGAGGATGAACAGGCACACCGTGGCGGAGAAGGCCACCGCGGGCTTGCTCACCAGGCACAGGATCATCTGGAGCTGGCACAGGGCCGCCAGGGTCAGCCAGGGCAGCCCCACTCCGACCGCCAGGCATTCCCAGGCCGGGCGAATCACGGGCCGGCTGTTGAAGGTTTCCTGGGTGATTTGCAAAGTGTTTTGCAGGGAGAACTTTGCCCCCGCCAGGACCGTGCAGATGGCGGCGGCCGCCATGGCCGCCAGCAGGTAGACCGCGCAGGCGCACAGCATCCACACCGTCTTGGAGAGATACCAGCTCAGCCGGGACCGGCCCCGGATCATCATCTGCTGGCCGGAGCGGGTCAGGTCCCCCAGGGGGTAGTCCAGATTCAGGAACAGGCACCCGCCCACCAGCAGCAGCCACTGGGTTGGGGGAAGTCCGTTGAAAATTATTTCATCAGGCGGTTTCGTTCCGACAAAGTAGAGCAGCAGGCAGTCCATATAGCTGGTGTTCCCCAGGCTCCAGCTAGCATAGACAAACTGCACAGAAGGAATGACGAACAGCAGGATCGCGGCCAGATAGCGGGGCCGGAGCAGCCCGCTGGTGAGGTCGTGCCGCAGCAGTTTAAGCCAGCTCATGACCCACCACCTGACGATACCCGCCGAGGAGAGACACGGCGGTCAGCAGCCCAATTTCCAGGAACACCAGCCATCCCGGGTTTGGAAAAACCGTGGACGGCATCACAATCCCCTGGGGGGAGATTTCTATAATGTAACCCAGCTTCTCGCTCATTGCCGGCGCCAAAAGGAGCGTGATAGCCGTGTCCAGCACCTGGTAAACCGCCACGGGGAAGAGCACCACGATGATCTCCAGCTTCACCCTTGTCCCCAGCAGGAAGCAGAGGCAGGCGGTGGCCCCGCCCATCAGGAAGAAGGCCCCGCAGGTCCCCGCCAGATGGAGCCAGGGGGCGGAGTAAAACAGCCGGGAGAGGAAATTCCCGTTGCTGATCACATAAATGATCGTGGTAATCTGCGGCACTACATAAGGGGCGATCATGGCGTCCGCCAGGACCCCCGCCGCCAGGGGGAACACCGTGGCCAGGCCGCCGGAAATGAACACCGCCAGGTACTTGGCCGCGAAGTAGCCCTTGCGGCCGACCCGGCAGGCGATCTGGTCATAAATCCCGTTCCGCCGGTCCTGAAGGTAGGACCAGCCGAAGGGCAGGGCCGCCAGCACCGGCCAGAGGGTGCGGTATTGGAGGTTGGGAACATGAATCGGGTTATAAGGGAACGCCTCATTAAAAAGAGCGAAGCCCTCAGGGCTGCCGCTTAATCCAAAGGAGGCAACAGCCTCCGGATCCGACAGCATCCACTCAAGGCTATGGTTGAAATCCTCTACTGACACCCAGACCTGCACCATGTCCCATATGATAAAAACCGCGCCCACGGCCAGCGCGATCAAGAACATCCAATTGTGGAGCGCTTTCCAAAGCTCGTCTTTCAGCGTATATCCAAAGGCTCTCACAGACCTGATCCGCTCCTTTCTGCAATTGTGCATTGTTCGCCTGGGCGCCGCCGCCCGGGGGAGGCGGCGTCCAGAATATGTTTGGTTAAGGAATCAGCGGCGCATAGGGCGCTTCCGGATAAGTAAAGTAGCTGTCCGGGCTCCACTCGCCGGCAACGTATGTGCCGTCCCCGCCTCCGGCCAGCAGCTCCAGCCGGGCAAAGGCATAGCCTTTTTCATAGACCAAGTTCTGAATGCTGTACTGTACGCCAACTTGCATAGCTATTTGGGCAAGTAACTTGCCATTTGCATATGTAAGGGTTACGCCTACATTCTACAAAAAGGCGGTAACTTTGTCAATAAATGGTAAAGAAAATGCAAACAAACAGGGACGATGTGCAAATCTCTGCAAGTTTCCTTATTACTTAAAGGGCAGGGGCTGGAGCAGATATTGCTGGGCATACATCTCCCCCCCGTCCAGGCCAAGGTGGATCAGGACGGTCTTTGTTTCGTCGCCGCCATATACGCCGGGATCCCCCTGCAGCAGGCACAGGCCGCTCATGTCCCGGGGGGTTCCGTCGGCATAGTACGGGCTGACCACATAGCCGACGGTGATGGTCCGCTTCTCCCCGGGAGCCAGCCGGAAGCAGAAGCCCGCGCCCGGAGCCTCCACCTCCCCATAGCAAGAGGCGAAGTAGATATTGTGCCTCTGAATGGGCTGCTGGTACTGCTCCAGACCCACCGGGTCAAAAATGATAAATTCCGAGAAGAGATTGAACAGATACAAATCCCCATAGGAATCTAAACTGGACTCATTTTCCGCGCCCAGGCTTTCATAGGTAATGTCCACCAGGATCATCTGGGCATCGTCCACAAAGGTCCCGTCCTCCTCGAAAATCTCGGAGCTGAAATAATACTTCTTCAGCCGCTCGGAGTACAGCAGCGACTCCTTATCATAAAAGCTACCCTCGGGAATGTCCTCCTTCCGGGAGACGATGCGGGCATTGGAGAGGGTGACGATCATCTCCCCCTGGCTGATGAAACTATCAGGATAGTCCCCCAGTTCCTCCGCCTCCTGCTCGCTATTGTAGGGAAAATAGCGGAAGGTCGTATCGTACCGGTCCGCGGCGGGTACGGTAGCGGCCCCAGACGCGCCGGGCTGCCCCTGCGTCTGCATTCCGCCGGTGGAGGGAGAAGCCTGCGACACCTGGCAGCCCAGGAGCACCGCCGCAAGCAGCCCGCAAAAAATAGAAATCCAAAACCGCTTTTTCATAAATCCTTACCTCCCAATGGAATGTAAATCGATTCCGTCCGCCTCATCGCCGCGACGCCACACAAGCGCAGGCGCCACTTACCCCTTGTCTCTGCGCAGCACCCTTCCGCAGACGCCATCCGGGTGCTTTTATCTATTTTAACGGAAATAGATCCTCCTGTCAATCTGTGCGATCGTAAATTAGGAAACCCCTGATTTGTTCAAAACTACCCAAAAACCCATTGGAAGCGGTAGAAAGTGCCACGTTGGCGATCCCAACGATCGGCATGGAGCCATCCAAAAAAGCCTTTCCCTCCGCCCCAACGGTCGGCCGGCAAAAAGCAGAAAAATCCCAATGCCGAAGCATTGGGATTTTTCTGGCTCCCCCTGTAGGACTTGAACCTACGACCGCCGGATTAACAGTCCGTTGCTCTACCGACTGAGCTAAGGAGGAATCTTTGTGTTGGCGTTACCTATTTTCCCGTGCAGTCACCCGCAAAGTATCGTCGGCGCGTGTGAGCTTAACTTCTGTGTTC
>CANQQO010000071.1 GCA_947625965.1 uncultured Oscillospiraceae bacterium | reverse complement strand
ATCGCGCCGTCCATCTGCGCGGCGCCGGTGATCATGTTCTTGATATAGTCGGCGTGGCCCGGGCAGTCAACGTGGGCGTAGTGGCGCTTTGAGGTCTCGTACTCCACGTGAGCGGTGTTGATGGTGATACCACGGGCCTTCTCTTCGGGAGCCTTGTCGATCTGGTCGTAAGCGGTGTACTCGGCGGCCTTGGGGTCGGCCAGGTGCAGTACCTTGGTGATGGCCGCGGTCAGGGTGGTCTTGCCGTGGTCAATATGGCCGATGGTGCCGATATTGACATGGGGCTTGGTTCTTTCAAATTTCTGCTTCGCCATTGAAAAATCCTCCTGTGATAGATGAATTAAAGAATGAATTGGGGGATGAATGCGGTTCTGCACACATCATACTACAAACCCGGCAGAAACGCAAGTAGAAAATGGAATTTTTACCCGGAAAAAACCGGGACAGCCGCCTTAGCCGCCGGTACGGGTGCGGACGATCTCCTCGCTCTTGGACTTGGGCAGCTCGGTGTAGTGGCTGGGCTCCATGGTGTACTGGCCCCGGCCCTGGGTCTTGCTCCGCAGATCGGTGGCGTAGCCGAACATCTCCGCCAGGGGCACGTTGGCGTCCACCTGCACGGATCCGGTCCGGGTGATCTGGCCCAGGATGTTGCCCCGGCGGGCGGTCAGGTCGCCGATGACGGCGCCCATGTAGTCGTCGGGCACCACCACGGAGACCTTCATAATGGGCTCCAGGATGCAGGGGTTGGCCTTCCGGCAGGCGTCCTTGAAGGCCATGGATCCGGCGATCTTGAAAGCCAGCTCGGAGGAGTCCACCTCGTGGAAGGAGCCGTCGTAGAGCGTCACCTTCACGTCCACCACGGGGAAGCCCGCCTGGACGCCGGCCTGCATGGCCCCCTGGATGCCCGCATCCACCGCGGGGATGAATTCCTTGGGGATGGCGCCGCCGACAATGGCGTTGACGAACTCGTAGCCCTTGCCGGGCTCGTTGGGCTCCACATGGAGCTTGACGTGGCCGTACTGGCCCTTGCCGCCGGACTGACGGGCATACTTGGTCTCCTGGTCCACGGCCTTGCGGATGGTCTCCTTGTAGGCCACCTGGGGCGCGCCCACGTTGGCCTCCACCTTGAACTCCCGCAGCAGCCGGTCCACGATGATCTCCAGATGGAGCTCGCCCATGCCGGCAATGATGGTCTGGCCCGTTTCCTCGTCGGTGTAGGTCTTGAAGGTGGGGTCCTCCTCGGCCAGCTTTGCCAGGGCGATGCCCATCTTCTCCTGCCCGGCCTTGGTCTTGGGCTCGATGGCCACCCGAATGACGGGCTCGGGGAAGACCATGGACTCCAGGATAATGGGGTGGGACTCGTCGCAGAAGGTGTCGCCGGTGGTGGTGTTCTTCACGCCCACGGCGGCGGCGATGTCGCCGGAGTAGACGGTGTTGATGTCCTCCCGGTGGTTGGCGTGCATCTGCAAAATCCGGCCCAGCCGCTCCCGGCTGTGCTTGGTGGAGTTGAGGACGGTGGTCCCCTTCTCCAACGTGCCGGAGTAGACCCGGAAGTAGCACAGCTTGCCCACATAGGGGTCCGTGGCGATCTTGAAAGCCAGCGCGGAGAAGGGGGCCTGGTCGGAGGCGGGACGGAAGTCCTCCTCGCCGGTGTCGGGGTTGATGCCCTTCACGCCCTTTTTGTCCAGAGGGGAGGGCAGGTAGTCCACCACCGCGTCCAGCATCTCCTGCACGCCCTTATTTTTGTAGGACGAGCCGCAGGTGACGGGCACCATGGTGTTGTCAATGGTGGCTCTCCGGATGGCGGCCTTGATTTTCTCGATGGGCACCTCGTCTCCGTTGAGGTACATCTCCATGATCTCGTCGTCCACTTCGGAGACCGCGTCCATCAGCTTTTCCCGGTACTCCTGGCAGAGCTCCAGCATATTCGCGGGGATCTCTTCCTCCCGCATGTCCTTGCCCAGCTCGTCGTAGAACAGATAGGCCTTCATTTTCAGCAGGTCTACGACGCCTTTAAAGTCCTCTTCCTTCCCGATGGGGAGCTGGATGGGGACGGCGTTGCACTTGAGCCGGTCATGCATCATGTCCAAAACCCGGAAAAAGTCCGCGCCCATGATGTCCATTTTGTTGACGTACACCATCCGGGGGACCCGGTACTCGTCGGCCTGCCGCCAGACCGTCTCGGTCTGGGGCTCCACGCCGCCCTTGGCGCACAGCACGGTTACAGAACCGTCCAACACCCGCAGAGACCGCTCCACCTCCACGGTGAAGTCCACATGACCCGGGGTGTCGATGATGTTGATGCGGCAGTCCCGCCAGAAGCAGGTGGTGGCGGCGGAGGTGATGGTGATGCCCCGCTCCTGCTCCTGGGCCATCCAGTCCATGGTCGCGGAGCCGTCGTGGGTCTCGCCGATCTTGTAATTCCGCCCGGTGTAGAACAAAATACGCTCGGTGGTCGTGGTCTTTCCGGCGTCGATGTGGGCCATGATGCCGATGTTGCGGGTGTTTTCCAGGGAATACTGTCTAGGCATTGAAATGCTCCTTTAAATGTTACCAGCGGAAATGGGCGAATGCCTTGTTCGCCTCCGCCATCTTGTGGGTATCCTCGCGCTTCTTTACGGCGGAACCCGTGTTGTTGGCAGCGTCCATAATTTCGGCGGCCAGCCGCTCCCGCATCGTTTTCTCCCCGCGGTTCCGGCTGTAGTTGGTGAGCCACCTCAGACCCAGGGTCTGCCGGCGGTCCGGCCGGACCTCGATGGGCACCTGGTAGGTGGCGCCGCCCACCCGGCGGGCCTTCAGCTCCACGGCGGGCATGATGTTTTCCATCGCCTGCTGGAAGACCTCCAGGCCGTTCTTGCCGGTCTTGTTCTCGACGATCTCGAAAGCGCCGTAGACCACCTTCTGGGCCACGCCCTTCTTGCCGTCGAGCATAATGCTGTTGATGAGCTTCGTTACCAGAACGGAATTGTAAGTGGGATCCGGAAGGACCTCTCTCTTGGGAACATTACCTCTTCTGGGCACTTTGCTTCCCTCCTTCATAAATAAAATGATGTCATCGGTACTCGAAAGTGTGCCTTTCGTCGTGCCTGCCAGAGGTCGATCATATCGAAAACCTTCCTGGCAAGGCTTGCCTTGCGGACAGGCGGAAAATTACTTCTTCTTGCCAGCCTTGGGCCGCTTGGCGCCGTACTTGGAGCGGGCTTGCATCCGGCCCTGAACGCCCTGGGTGTCCAGCGTGCCGCGGATGATGTGGTAACGGATACCGGGCAGGTCCTTGACACGGCCGCCACGAATCAGGACCACGGAGTGCTCCTGCAGATTGTGGCCCACGCCGGGGATATAGGCGGAAACTTCCATCCCATTGGTCAGGCGGACACGGGCGAACTTCCGCAGCGCGGAGTTGGGCTTCTTGGGCGTGGTGGTACGGACGGCGGTACACACGCCGCGCTTCTGGGGGGAGGGCAGGTCGGTGGCCTTGTTCTGAAGGGTGTTCAGACCTCTTTGCAGAGCGGGAGCGGTGGACTTGTAGCTGGCCTGCTGACGGCCGTTACGTACAAGCTGATTAAAAGTAGGCATTATTGATCTCCTTTCTTCCAAAAATCGGCGTTTCCTCCTCTGGAAACAGGGCGCAAAGCCCCTATCCCGAAAAGAGTCCGCACGAAGAGTATTATACGCCATATTTTGAAAAAGTCAACAAATTTTCCGGAAAAATTTTGAATTTTCCCCTGAGTTTCCGGCAAAAATCCGGCCCCCGGAGAGATCGGGGGCCGGAAAAGAGATCATTGCGCTTCCGCCTCGGCGGGGGCCTCCGGCGCCGGCGCGGGGACCGGCGCGGGACGCTCGGCGGGCGTGATCAGGGGCTGATAGTCCCGGTAGGCCATGAGGCCGGAGCCGGCGGGGATCAGCTTGCCGATGATGACGTTCTCCTTCAGGCCCACCAGGTGGTCCACCTTGCCCTTGATGGCGGCGTCGGTGAGGACCTTGGTGGTCTCCTGGAAGGAGGCGGCGGAGAGGAAGGAATCGGTGGCCAGGGACGCCTTGGTGATGCCCAGCAGCACCACGGAGGCCTCCGGCAGCCGCAGCTCCGTCTCCCCGGCGTCGATCCGGTCCTGGATGGCCTTCTTGGCGTCCTCGAACTCGAAGGCGTCGATGACGCTGCCCACCAGCAGGCCGCTGTCGCCGGGCTCCTCCACCCGGACCTTGCGCATCATCTGGCGGATGATGACCTCGATGTGCTTGTCGTTGATCTCCACGCCCTGCTGACGGTACACCGCCTGCACGGACTGGACCAGGTAATTCTGCACGGCCTCCACGCCGGAAATGCGCAGCACGTCCTGGGGATAGAGGGCGCCGTCGGTGATGGGCTCGCCCTTCTGGACCACATGACCCTGGGTGACCTTCAGGCCCACGGAATAGGGCACCTGGTAGACCTTCACCTCGCCGTCGTCGGCGGTAACGGTGATGTTCCGCAGGGCGCTGCGGTGGGTCTCGTCGATGGACACGGTGCCGGTGATCTCGGAGATCTGGGCCATCTTCTTGGGACGGCGGGACTCGAACAGCTCCTCCACGCGGGGAAGGCCCTGGGTGATGTCGTCACCGGCCACGCCGCCGGAGTGGAAGGTCCGCATGGTCAGCTGGGTGCCGGGTTCGCCGATGGACTGGGCCGCGATGATGCCGACGGCCTCGCCCAGGTCCACTTCCTTGGAGGTGGCCAGGTTCATGCCATAGCACTTGGCGCAGACGCCACTGCGGGCCTTGCAGCCCAGCACCGTGCGGATATAAATCTGATGGATGCCGTGGGCCTCGAATTTGGCGGCGTCCTCGGGCATCATCAGCTTATCCTTGGGATGGAGCAGCTCCCCGGTCTGGGGGTCCACCACGTCGTCAACGGGATAGCGGCCCCGGATCCGGTTGCCGAAGGTATCGATCACGTCGCCGTTCTGGACCACCTCGCCGACCCAGATGCCCTGGGTGGTGTGGCAATCCGGCTCCCGAATGATGACCTCCTGGGACACGTCCACCATCCGGCGGGTCAGGTAGCCGGAGTCGGCGGTCCGCAGAGCGGTATCGGTCAGGCCCTTCCGGGCGCCCCGGGAGGAGATGAAGTATTCCAGCACCGACAGGCCCTCCCGGAAGTTGGCCTTGACGGGGATCTCGATGGTACGGCCGGCGGTGTCCGCCATCAGGCCCCGCATGCCGGCCAGCTGACGGATCTGAGCCATGGAGCCACGGGCGCCGGAGTCGGCCATCATATAGATGGGGTTGAACTCGTCCAGATTGCCCTGGAGGGCGTTCGTCACGTCGGCGGTGGTCTTCTCCCACTGCTGCACCACCAGGCGGTAGCGCTCGTCGTTGGTGATGAAGCCGTGGCGGTAGTAGTTTTCGATCTCCACCACCTTATTCTCGGCCTCTTTGACCAGGGTGTACTTCTTCTCCGGCACCACCATGTCCGCGATGGACACGGAAATGGCGCCCTTGGTGGAGTATTTGTAGCCCAGAGCCTTGATCCGGTCCAGCATCTCCGTGGCGATGGTGAAGCCGTGGCGGCGGATGCAGCGGTCAATGATGCTGCCCAGCTGCTTCTTGCCCACCAGGAAGCTGACCTCCAGATCGAACTCCTTGCCGGGAACGCTCCGGTCCACAAAGCCCAGATCCTGAGGGATGGGCTCGTTGTAGATCAGGCGGCCCACGGTGGCGTCGATGATCTTATATTCCATCCGGCCGTCGATCTCCTTGCCGTAGCGCACCCGGATGGGGGCGTGGAGGCCCACATTGCCGGAGGCGTAGGCGGTGATGGCCTCGTCCACGCTGGAATAGTTGTGGACGGGCCGGAACTTGGCGGGGGCGGTGCCCTCGGCCTGGGCCTTCTTGTTGGCGGCCACAAACTCGTCGGCGTCCACGATCTCGTTCACGGGCAGGCCCGTGTCCCCGGCGTCGGTGACGAACACCGTCTCCGCGCCCTTCTCCGCCTTGCCCAGGCGAACGTAGGTCAGGTAGTAAGCGCCCAAGATCATATCCTGGGTAGGGACGGTAACCGGCTTGCCGTCCTGGGGACGGAGCAGATTGTTGGCGGAGAGCATCAGCATTCTGGCCTCGGCCTGGGCCTCGGCGGACAGGGGCACATGGATGGCCATCTGGTCGCCGTCAAAGTCGGCGTTGAAGGCGGTGCAGCACAGGGGGTGCAGCTTCAGCGCCCGGCCCTCCACCAGAATGGGCTCAAAGGCCTGGATGCCCAGCCGGTGCAGGGTCGGCGCCCGGTTCAGCATCACGGGGCGGTCCTTGATAATCTCGTCCAGGGCGTCCCAAACCTCGGTCTTGCCCTTGTCGATCATCTTCTTGGCGGACTTGATGTTGTTGGCCAGTCCGTCGGACACCAGCTTTTTCATGACGAAGGGGCGGAACAGCTCCAGGGCCATCTCCTTGGGCACGCCGCACTGGTACAGCTTCAGCTCCGGGCCCACCACGATAACGCTCCGGCCGGAGTAGTCCACCCGCTTGCCCAGCAGGTTCTGGCGGAACCGGCCCTGCTTGCCCTTGAGCATATCGGACAGGCTCTTGAGGGCCCGGTTGTTGGCGCCGGTGACGGCCCGGCCCCGGCGGCCATTGTCGATCAGGGCGTCCACCGCCTCCTGGAGCATCCGCTTCTCGTTGCGGATGATGATGTCCGGGGCGTGGAGCTGCATGAGCCGCTTCAACCGGTTGTTCCGGTTGATCACCCGGCGGTACAGGTCGTTTAAGTCGGAGGTGGCGAACCGGCCGCCGTCCAGCTGGATCATGGGCCGGATATCCGGCGGGATCACAGGCAGCACGTCCATGATCATCCAGCTGGGCTTGTTGCCGGACTCCCGGAAGGCCTCCACACTCTCCAAGCGCTTGACCAGCCGCAGCTTTTTCTGGGAGGAGGCGGTTTTCAGCTCGGCGCGGAGCTGCTCGGAGAGCTGATCCAGGTCGATCTGCTCCAGCAGCTTCTTGACGGCCTCGGCGCCCATGCCGGCCTGGAAATCGTCCTCGTACTTTTCCCGCATATCCCGGTACTCTTTGTCGTTGAGCACCTGGTTCAGCATCAGGGGGGTATCCCCGGGATCAGTGACGATATAGGCGGCAAAATAGAGGACCTTCTCCAGTACCTTCGGGGAAATGTCCAGGATCAGGCCCATCCGGGAGGGGATCCCCTTGAAATACCAGATGTGGCTGCAGGGGGCGGCCAGCTCGATGTGGCCCATCCGCTCCCGGCGGACCTTGGCCCGGGTGACCTCCACGCCGCAGCGGTCGCAGATCTTGCCCTTGAATTTGATCTTCTTATATTTTCCACAGTGGCACTCCCAGTCCTTGGTGGGTCCGAAGATCCTCTCGCAGTAGAGGCCGTCCCGCTCGGGCTTGAGGGTGCGGTAGTTGATGGTCTCCGGCTTCTTGACCTCGCCATAGGACCATTTCCGGATCATCTCCGGGGAAGCAATGCCGATCTTAATGGCATCAAAGGTGGCTTCTGCCATTCATCACGCCTCCTTATTCTTCATTGGAATACGCCTCGGCGTCGTCCAGATCGTCCAGATCGTCGCCGAACACATCCATAATATCCTCGGGACCGTCCTCGTCGATGTTGAAGCCGGAGTCCAGCACCTCGTCGGGGTCTACGACCATTTCGCTGCGGGTGTCCTCGTAGGTGACGTCCTCATCCTCGTCCTCGTCCTTGAGCTCGATCTCGTTGCCGTTCTCGTCCAGGACCCGGACGTCCAGGCACAGGGCCTGCAGCTCCTTGACCAGGACCTTGAAGGACTCGGGAACGCCGGGCGTGGGGATGTTGTTGCCCTTGACGATGGCCTCATAGGTCTTGACCCGGCCCGTGACGTCGTCGGACTTGACGGTGAGGATCTCCTGGAGGGTGTAGGCCGCGCCGTAGGCCTCCAGGGCCCAGACCTCCATTTCGCCGAACCGCTGGCCGCCGAACTGGGCCTTGCCGCCCAGAGGCTGCTGGGTGACCAGGGCGTAGGGGCCGGTGGAGCGGGCGTGGATCTTATCATCCACCAGGTGGTGGAGCTTCAAATAGTAGGGATAGCCCACAGTGACCAGATTGTCGAAGGGCTCGCCGGTCCGGCCGTCGTAGAGCACGGTCTTGCCGTCCTCCCGGAGGCCCGCCAGCTTCAACGTTTCGCGGATGTCCTTCTCGTTGGCGCCGTCGAAGACCGGCGTGGAGACCTTCCAGCCCAGGGCCTTGGCGGCGTAGCCCAGGTGGACCTCCAGCACCTGCCCGATGTTCATACGGGAGGGCACGCCCAGGGGGTTCAGCACGATGTCCAGGGGGGTGCCGTCGGGCAGGAAGGGCAT
>CANQQO010000070.1 GCA_947625965.1 uncultured Oscillospiraceae bacterium | reverse complement strand
CGACCCTGGTGCAGCGTCTAACGTGGCTCTGCAAATCCTTCGGTGCAGCGTTCCAATTGGTGCGTTGCGCTGATTGAAAGTCGTCGCTAACGGGCGGTTCTAAATCGGTGCATAAAAGGATTAGCGGGTTTGTACAGCTATTGCGGTGCGACCCCCGTCCGGGTCTGGTGGACCGAGGGACGGAACACTGTCCGGGGCCCCTTTCGGGGCCCCGGAGACGTTTTTTGTGGTCGCATACCCTGGCGGACCCATCCGGGCACGCTTGGGAGCTTTTACGGGGTGCCAGGTTCTTTTGGCAAACTTCTGCTTTGTGAAGGCTTCCCCGTTTTTTCTAGTCTTCCGTCCTGGAAAAAGGGTTGCCCATTCCTCTGCAAGAACGAAACCAGGCTGGTGGCAAGGGTAACGATACCAGAGCGCTATCGCGTCCGCAGTAACGATACCGGGCACAGGGGGGGTCGGTAACGATCTCCGCCAGCCCCGTGCGTATTGTCAGCGGCAACTGCCCGCCGGCAACACGCCGCCCACCGCCATTGGCACATTGGCAAAAGGGTCGCCCACTCTTCCGCAAGAACGAAACCAGGCTGGTGGCAAGGGTAACGACACCCACCAGCTATCGCGCCCGCAGTAACGATACCGGGCACAGGGGGGGTCGGTAACGATTTCCGCCAGCCCCGTGCGCATTGACCGCGGCGGCACGCCGCCCGCCTGCTATTTTACGTATTCGATGACTACGCGGCGGTTGGGTTCGGTGCCGGTGGAGTAGGTGGTGATGTTTTCCATGTCTTGGAGGGTGGCGTGGATCACATGGCGTTCATAGGCGTTCATGGGCTCCAGCGTGGTGCGGCGGCGGAGCTTTAGGACCTGCTGGGCCTTCTTCCGGGCGTAGCGGCGGAGAGAGTCCTCCCGCTTCTCCCGATAGGCTTCGGCGTCTACGCTGACCCGAATGTGCCCGGACAGACTGCGATTCACCGCGTTGCTGCAAAGATGCTGGATGGCGTCCAGGGTGTCCCCCCGGCGGCCAATCAGGTAGCCTAGATCCTCCCCCGTCAGGTCCACCCGGTAGGAATTCTCCTCCACCTTCCAGGCGTGAGGCACGGCGTTGGAGCCCATGTGCTCCAGAAGACCCTTCAGAAAGATCTCGATCTTCTCCTCTACGCTGCCGGGCTCCGCCGGAGCGTAGACCTTGGGCTCGGGAGCGGGCTTGGGCGCCTTCTTCTCCTCGGGCTTCCTGGGGGGCCGGTCCTGCTTTTTGGGCTTCTCCCTGGGAGCGGGCTTGGGCTTGCTGGCCGATTGCAGGACCTCGGGCTGACGGGCCGGGGCCTCCTCCTTGGGTTCCGGCTTCTTGACCGGCTTGGGAGGCTTCGCGGAACGGGAGGCCGAGGACAGAGCGGTCTTGGGCGCCGCCTCCGGCTCGGGCACAGGGTCCGGCACCTCGTAGGTCACCTGGACCTTGGCCGGCGCCGCGCCAAAGCCAAAAAAGCCGGCCTTGGCCTGGGCCAACACCTGGACGGATACGCTGTCCCGGTCCAGCCCCAGTTGATTCAGTGCATTTTCAATGGCAAGATCAATGGTCTTGCCCGTGGTCACAATGGTTTTTTCCATGGCTCATTCCTCCGTATTGGGGCTGTAGCGGTTGGGATCATAGGCCCGGCCCTTGCAGTAGGGACGGCTGGGGATGCCGGAGAGGACCGAGGGCTCGGCCTCCTCTTCCTCCACCGCGCCCTTCCGGGCGGCGTACTCCTTGGCTGCGGCGGTCTTGGCGGCGAGCTGCTCCCGCTGCTGCTTCTGCTGTAATTTCTTTTTGCTGGTGTTTTCGGTGATGCCGTCGGGGTTGGCGGCCCGGCGTTCGGCGCGCTGCCGCTCCTTCTCCGCCTCGATCCGGTCCCGCTCGATGGCTTTCTGGAGACGGACGGCGTCCTCGGCGTCGTAGATCTTCCGGTAGTGCTGGGTCATGATCACGTCGATGAGGATGGTCACCATGCCCTGGACAAACCAGTACAGGCTCAGCGCCCCGGGGACCGTAAAGCCCACCCACAGGGACAGCAGGGGCGAGATGATCATCATGGTCTTATTGGTCTGGTTGGCCTGGGAATTTTCGGCGGTCTCCCTGTCCTGGACGCCGTTTTTGTCGGTGATGACGGAGTTGTTCATCTTGGTCATGATGAACATACTCAGCACCTGGCTGCCGGCGGAGAGTACCGGGATCAGGAAAGCCCCGATATGGGCCCAGTCATAGGCGCTCCAGCCGAAGATGTTGAACTCCGGAATGGCGCCCACGTCGATGCCCAGGAAGTCAAAATTCATGCCGGCCAGGGTGGCCTCGCTGATGCCGGGGATGGCCTCCCGGATGGCCTGGGCATACTCGTGGATATGCCGCGCGGCGGCGACCTGGGCGTAATAGGTATTGCCGGTGAAATACTGAGGGGCCTGCTCCATCATGACGGAGACGACTTTCTCCGCCGTCTCCGCGCTCTCGTGGAGCATATACACCAGGGGCTGGCGCACCACGGCAAGCAGGGGGAACAGGATCAGCAGGGGGACCAGGCTCCAAAGGCAGCCGCCGCCCATGCTGACGCCCTCCTCCTTGTAGAGGGCCTGAAGGGCCTCGCCCTGCTTTTGCTGGTCGGTATACTTGTCCTGGATCTCCTTGATGCGGGGGCTGAGGCGGGAGAGCTTCATAGAGGTCTTCTTGCTTTTTGCGGTGATGGGGATGAGGATGATCTTCACCAGAACGGCGAACAGCAGCATAGCCATGCCGTAGTTGCCGGAGAGCTGGTACATCCAGTCCAGCAGATAGCCGAAGGGAACGGTGATGATATCCCCGATATGGAATGCGAGAATCATGGACATTCCTCCTTCTCCTCTTTTGTGAGGAGGTCATGGTACAGGGTCGTACAGGTCGCCCCCGTAGAAGGGATTGCAGCGCAGCAGCCGGGCCAGGGCCATGCGGCCGCCCTTGAGGGCGCCGTATTTTTCGATGGCAAGGTAGGCGTACTGGGAGCAGGTTGGCACGAACCGGCAGGCCGGAGGGGTCCCGGGGGAGAGATGCCGGCGGTAGAATCGGATGAGCCAGAGCAGCAGGTATTTCATTTGCAGTCCTCCCGGAGGAGCCCGGCTTTTTTTGCCAGGGAAAGGTAGGCGGCGGTGAGCTGGGAGAAGGGCGCGTCCACAGCCCTGGACCTGGCCACGACCACGATATCGAAGCCCCGGCGGAACTGGCTCTCATTGAGCCGGTAGATCTCCCGAAGCCGCCGGCGGACGCGGTTTCGGACCACGGCGTGGCCCAGCTTTTTGCTGACGGTGAGTCCCACCCGGTTTTGGCCGGTCCGGTTGGGCCGGGCGTAGAGGACCAGGCAGCCGTTGGCCTTGCCGGAGGTGGCGTAGAGCCGCCGGAAGATATGGTTGAGCTTCAATGACACGGAAAACTGCATAGCTTGGCCTCCCCTCGGAAAAAGGGAGCGGGGCGAAAAAGCCATTCGCCCCGCATGGACTCCCATTTCGCGTGCACGCGATATCAGGCTGCCCGGGTCCATCAGGCGGTCAAGACCTGGCGGCCCTTTGCGCGGCGGCGGGCCAGCACCTTACGGCCGTTGGCGGTCGCCATTCTCTTCCGGAAGCCATGGACTTTCGACCGGTGCCGCTGGCTGGGCTGATAGGTACGCTTCATTGGTACACCTCCTTTTATCAAAAAATACAATATGCTCAACAGCCAAAAATGGCCGCAGCAATTCAAAATCGACCGGCACAGAGCCGTACTTTTCTATTATAACCGAAAATTTCCCACAGGTCAACCCCTAATTCCTGCTGGCGGGCGGCCAGTGGCCGCTGACAATGCGCACGGGGCCGTCTGTATTCGTTACCCGATTCCTTTTGCCCGGTATCGGTACTGCGGGCGCGATAGCTGGTGGGTGTCGTTACCCTTGCCACCAGCCTGGTATCGGGGGCGCTCTGAGGGGTTTGTCGGGGGCCTGTACCTTTTTATTTCGGTGCAATTATATTTGTAAGTGCTCCCCCGGCCCCTTCCGGGGGAGGTACTTTCTTGCCCCGAGCAAGAAAGTACCCAAAGAAGTCGGCCCAAGGGGCTCCGCCCCTTGGAGAACCCCGCCGGAAGTCCAACCCTTCCGCGCTGATTGCCGGCCCGGGGCATCCCCAGAAGAAGTGCGGAGGTCATTGACGGCCTTCTCTCGCATTGGGCCGACCCTGGTGCAGCGTCTACCGTGGCTCTGCAAAACCTTCGGTGCAGCGTTCCAATTGGTGCGTTGCGCTGATTGAAAGAGGCTGCTAACGGGCGGTTCTAAATCGGTGCATGGGAGAGTTAGCGGGTTTGTACAGCTATTGCGGTGCGACCCCCGTCCGGGCCTGGTGGACCGAGGGGCAGCCACCGCCGTGGCCCACTCCGTGGCCACGGCGTGGTTCCTCTGGTGTCGCATACCCCGGCAAACCCATCCGGGCACGCTTGGGAGCGGGTAATGGGTGCGACGTTATTTTGAAGAGCTTCCACCCAAAATGGCTTGCCCACTCTTCCGCAAAAACGATACCGAGCGAGCCCGGGAGGTGTAACGAATACTGCCAGGCTGGCGCACGCATTGACAGCGGCGGCACGCCGCCTGGTGGCAAGGGTAACGATACCCACCAGCTATCGCGCCCGCAGTAACGATACCGGGCACAGGGGGGGTCGGTAACGATTTCCGCAATCCCCGTGCGCATTGACAGCGGCGGCACGCCGCCCGCCGCCCGCCGCTGGCGGCTATTTCATGAATTTGTCGATAGCTTGACAGAGATCGTCAATGGCCGCTTGGTCGCCGGCGGCCACCGCGTCGACCATACAGTGGCGAAGATGGTCCTGAAGAATGACCTTGCCCGCATTGTCCAGTGCGGAGCGGACAGCCGCAAGCTGGATCAATACCTCGGAGCAGTCATAGCCCTCTTCGACCATGCGCTTGACCTTCTCCAGATGCCCAATGGCCCGCGCCAGACGGTTCACCACCGCCTTTTGATTCTCATGGACATGGGTGTGGTTGTGGGCGATGCCGTGGGCGTGCATATAGGCGTGATCGTGGATTTCCGCCATGACGGGACTCCTTTCGTTTTTTTTCCGCATTATATCCGATATCCCGCGATATTACAAGCCCCCCTGGGGGTTGACCTTCCGCTTCCGCTTGAGCACCACCGCCGTCCGGCTGGGCAGATAGAGCTGAAAACCGACCCGGCCGTCGGGCTGCTTTTTCGCCTGGTAGACCTGGGTGACGGAGATGCGGCCCTGGCCGCCGTAGCGGGGCTCGTCGGAGGACAGGATCACCCGGTACTCCCCCTCCTCCGGCGCGGGGATGAAATAACCGGTGTAGGAGGCGGAGGGATGGAGGTTAAAGGCGAACAGCGCCCCGCCCCGTTGATAGATCAGCACCTTGTCCGCCGGATGGGTCCAGAGATTCTTGGCCTTCCCCGTCAGGACCCGGGCCCGCTTGGCGGCGGCCACCATGTCCACCTCGAAATTGTTCAGGAATTGATACTTCAAATTGGGATCGTCCACCAAATGCCACTGGCGGCGGCAGTAGAGGTAGCTCCACCCGTTGCCCTCCCGGGGGAAGTCGATCCACTCGGGATGGCCGAATTCGTTGCCCATGAAGGTCAAATAGCCTTCGCCGCCCAGACTCATGGTCAGCAGACGGATCAGCTTGTGCAGGGCCATGCCCCGCTCGATCACCAGATTGGGGTTGCCGGCCTCCATGCCGTAGTACATTTCCTTGTCGCAGAGGCGGAACATAATGGTCTTGTCCCCCACCAGGGCCTGGTCGTGGGACTCGCAGTAGCCGATGACCTTTTCCTTGGGGCGGCGGCCGGTGAGCTCGTTGTAGATGCCCCACAGGTCCCAGTTTTCGTCGGAGACTTCCTTGAGGATCTTGATCCACATATCCGGATCGCCCATGGCCAGCCGGTAATCGAAGCCGATGCCGCCCGCCTCGATGGGCAGGCACAGCCCAGGCATGGCGGAGGTGTCCTCCGCGATGGTGATGGCGTTGGGATTGACCTGCCGAACCAGCTCGTTGGCAAGCTGAAGATAGGTCACGGCCTCGGTGTCGGTGTTCAGGGAGAAGTACCGGTCGTAGGGCCCGAAGCTCTGGCCCAGGCCGTGGTTCCGATAGAGCATGGAGGTGACCCCGTCGAACCGGAAGCCGTCGAAATGGTACTCCGTCTGCCAGAATTTCAGATTGGAGAGGAGGAAGTGGATGACCTCGTTTTTCCAATAGTTGAAGCACTTGGTGTTCCACGCCGGATGCTCCCCCCGGTCCCCGGCGTGGAAGAACTGCGTAGGCGTGCCGTCAAATTCGTTGATGCCCTCCCGGGTGTTTTTGGCGGCGTGGGAGTGGACCACGTCCAGCAGCACGGCGATGCCCATGCCGTGGGCGGCGTTGATCAGGTCCTTCAGCTCCTCCGGGGTGCCGAAGCGGGAGGAGGCGGCGAAGAAATTGGTGACCTGGTAGCCGAAGGAGGCGTAATAGGGGTGCTCCATGACGGCCATGATCTGTAGGGTATTATAGCCCAGCGCCTTGACCCGGGGCAGGATGTTCTCCCGAAACTCCCGGTAGGTGCCCACGCTGGGGCGGTCCTGGGCCATGCCGATGTGACATTCATAGATAAAGAGGGGCTTTTGGGGCGTGAATCCCCCGTCGGTCCAGGGGTAGGGCTCCTCGGGGGCCCAGATCTCGGCGTTCCAGCCGGTGGTGGCGGGGTCCTGGACCACCCGGGTGGCGTAGAGGGGGATCCGGTCCAGCTCCCTGCCCCGGCTGACGACCACGGCCATGACCTTCTGGCCGGTTTTCAGCGCGTCGCGGCCGGGCAGGTCGATCTCGAAGACGCCGTTGCCCCGAAAGGTGAGGGGGTGGGAATGGCGGTCCCAGCCGTTAAAGTCGCCGGTGAGGTACATGGCCTCGGCGCCGGGGGCCCATTCCCGGTAGGTCCAGCCGTCGGCGGTGCGGTGGAAGCCGAAGTATAGCGAACCATTGGCGAACTCGCTGAGGCTCTGGCCGGAGGCAAGCAGCTCGTTCTTTTTCTGGGCATAGTTATTCATACGGAGGGCGATATCCCGCGCGAAGGGTTTCAACTGCTTATCGATTCTCAAAAGCGCGTATTCCACAAAAATCATCCTTTCCGCAAATATAAATGTATTATACACCGGCCTCTCCCATTCGTCAAGGCCGCCGGCTTTGAGTCAAATATGCCCGGTATCGATCCTGTGGGCGCGATACCGGGCATGGAATGGAAAAAAACTGGGCGCGGGCCCCTGCCGGGAGGCGTTCTGGAGGGCTCTCCCCTCCCCTCCCCGGCGGGGAAGGGCCGCGCGTAGCGGAAAACGGCGGGCAGCCGGGTTTTCCTAGGTTTTGCGGAGGAATTTTTCGCCGCATTTGGGGCAGGTGATGGTGATTTTGCCCTTGCCCCGGGGGACGAGGACGATCTCCTTGCACTTGGGGCACTGGAAATGCCTGTTTTTGCGGTCGGTGATCATCTCCAGGATTTGGTGGAAGCGCTGATTCTCCCGGTAGCGGCGATAGGTGTTCCGGGAGAGGGTTCGGAAAATGGCCCAGACCATGAGGGCGTAGGAGATCAGCGTGAAGACCACGTTCCAGGCGGGGCTCCAGGAGCCGTAGATCTGCACCAGCATCCCCACCAGGCTCAGCAGCGTTCCCAGGCAGAGAATGACCAGAGTCAGCCGGTCCGTGCCGTACCGCCCCTCCATAAACCGCCGGAACCCTCCGGCCAGCCGATCCCACAGCTTCCGGAACCAGCCGCGATGCTCCTCCATGAACGACCCACCTTGCAAATCAGTCTAATTTCATTATATTGCAAAAATCCAAAATTTCAACAAAAACCCGTTAAGATTCACACAAAGTTTACTCCGCACCCGATTTCTTTTACCCGGTATCGGCGGCGGGCGACGGGCAGGGCCCGCAGCCAAAGCGCACGGGACCGCCGGGGGAATAAAAATGGGTCCAGGCATCCAAAGGAGGTCGGGACCCGGTTTTTCATTCTTTTTTGGGAATGGGCTCCACCCGCTCCTCAAACTCCCGGACGCACTGGCGGACCAGGTAGAGGATTTGGCCGTTGATGGAGCGGCCCTCGTATTGGGCGATATAGCGCAGTTTTTCGTGCAGCTCCGGGTCAATTTCGATTCCCAGGTGCTTGTTGTTTTTATTTCGCATTTTTTCACTCCAACAATCTTACTTCAATTTCGTAGGCGTTTTTCCGGCTGTTTCTGGGGGCCTGTACCTTTTTATTTTGGTGCAATTGTTTTTGTGGGTGCTCCCCCGACCCCTTCCGGGGGAGGTACTTTCTTGC
>CANQQO010000069.1 GCA_947625965.1 uncultured Oscillospiraceae bacterium | reverse complement strand
ACCGTGGCGGGCTACGCCAACACCTTCATCTTCCCCTGCATCGAGGCCGGCAACATCGGCTACAAGATCGCCCAGCGTCTGGGCGGCTACGAAGCCTACGGTCCCATCCTCCAGGGCTTGAACGCCCCCATCAACGACCTGTCCCGGGGCTGCAACGCCGACGAGGTCTACAAGATGGCTATCATCACCGCCGCGCTGGTGTAACACGACCGCGAGGCTGTCAAAAACGAAGGTTTTTAACAAGCTGTGCCCCCCGCCCGAATGGGCGGGGGGCTTCGACGCTCTGGGGGATAACCGCCGGCGGCGCGTCCCCCATTTGCAGCCCCAGCGGGCCGGCTCCTTTGGGCGCTTTCCCGCAGAAACAAGAACGCGCTTCCCCCGGAAAAGGCCGGGGAGGGGCAATTTCGGAACGTCTGTTTCCGCCAAGTACCGCGGAATCCTTCTATAGCGCTCGGCTTCTCCTCCCCGGGAAACTTTGATATATTTCAATGCTTGCTATTTACAAATCACCATAAAAGGAGTATGATATAAAAGAAGTGATACAATATCTTATTAAGAACGGAGGCGCCGATCGTGTCAAAGGAAAAAACCGGACATTCCTTCTCCGCGTTTTTCAAGCGGGCGGTGAGCCCGCTGATGGTCCTGTCCCTGCTGAGGGAACGGGAGATGTACGGCTATGAGATCAGCCAGGAGATCTCGCAGCGAAGCGGCGGAAAGCTGGCCATGTCGCTGCTGTATCCGGTGCTGTACCGGCTGGTGGAGCAGCGGTATGTGGTGGTGTCCAGCACCATCATTGAAAACGGGCGCGTTCGCAGCTACTACGCCATCACCGACGAGGGCCGGGCCTATTACGACACCACCATCGCGGAGTACCTGGAGCTGGTGGGCCAGTTCCAGCACTTCCTGGACACCCCGGAGCAGAAGTGAGTCGCGGCCATATTGACGGAGAAAAGTCCCCGGAGAGCGGAAAAACCGCCTTTCCGGGGACTTTTATCGAATCTTTTGGCCGTTCAGGACCGCCTCCGTCAGCCGGTCCCCGTCGTAGCGGAGCGTCAGCAGGAAGAAGGGCGCGTCCCGCCACAGCAGGTCCAGGAAGATCTGGTCCCCCTCCCACTTGGGAAGCCGGTCCAGAAAAGCCCGGCTCACCCATTGAAGGTCCCCCTCGTCGCAGTCGGAGAGGTCGCCGGTGAAGCCGTCGGCGGTGAAGAGGTACATATACTCCCCCTCCCAGCCGCCGTTCGTCAGAAACGTGACGATCCCACGGCAGCGCCAGCTTGTCAGGGTCAGGCCCGTCTCCTCCCGGACCTCTCGGAGGAGGCACTCGTCGGGGGACTCGTTTTCCAGGAACTTGCCCCCGACGCCGATCCACTTGTCCTTGTTCACGTCGTGTTTTTTCTTCACCCGGTGGAGCATCAGGACCTCGTCTCCCCGGATGAGATAGCAAAGGGTCGAATTGAGCATGGCTTCCATTTCCTCCAGAAATTCACAGATTTTTCATATTTAGCTGTTATACTGAAAAAAACAATTTCTCTGTCACATCGAAATGGAATATAGGCTGCAAGCGGGGTCCCGTAGGCAAGGCGGAAGTCCGCGCCGCAGATCCCGAAAGATTCCGTTGCTGCTGACGACTGGGGAGGGGACACGATGACTAATCTTTTCTGGGGCCTGCTGCTGGTCCTGCTGGACTTCAATCTGAACCTTGGGCAGGTGACCATCGGCCTGCTGCCGGACTTTCTGGGCTTTTATCTGGTGATGAAGGGGGCCCAGGCCCTGCCGGCTCCCGCCTTTGGAAAGGTCCGGCCCATGGCCCTGGCCATGGCGGCCTACACCGGCGTACTCTACGTCTTGGACCTGACGGGCATCGGCGGGAACCTGGGGGTTTTCGGCTGGGTCCTGGGGCTGGTCAGCCTGGCGGTCCAGATGGCGATTTTGTACTACATCTGCCTGGGGGTCACCCAGCTTCAGACCCAGTCGGGCCGGGACCTGGGGGCGGAGAAGCTGAAGCCGCTGTGGATGGCGCTGCTGATCCTTCAGGGCATCACGCAACTGCTGGTCTGGGTCCCCGTGGTGGACTTCTTCGCCGCCCTTGGATGCACCGTGGTGGCGATCTGCTACCTGGTCGCCTTCTATGGCGCGAAAAAAGCCTATGAAAGCTGAGCGTTTCTCAATGGCCGCCGAAAGGCGGCCATCGGAGGGGATCGCAGGCTGAACCGCGCATGGACTGTGTGCCGGAGGCACACAGTCCGCCCTATTGCCGTCTGCGGACGGCAAACTTGGAAAGGCTATTTTGACAAGCCGAGGTCGCCGTAAGGCGGCCATTTTTCAATAAAACAGCAGGGAATACCAGGTGACCACGTCGCCCCCGTATTGGAAGGGCAGGTCATGGCGCTCCAGGGTGTCCGTCAGGACGATGCCGTGGCTTTCCACACAGGGATGCATTTTCCCCGGCATCCGGCAGGGCAGCCCGTCCAGATAGGCGCACCGGGAACAGATGGCGCAGGCTTCGCTGGACAGAACGTAGGGCTTCTCCCCCCGCTCCCGGAGCAGGTCCCGGACCTGGTTGGTGATTTTTTCATGGGGCTCCCGGGTGTCCAGGGTGGCCGCCAGGTCCGTCACGTCCACCTCCTCCGCGACGGTGCCGATGACCAGGCAGTTCCGATAGCCAAGGCACTTTTCCCGGCACGTTTCCACGCTCCCCACCGCTGGGGGGCAGGCCCAGGTCCTTCCGTACATGGGGCACTCCTTCTCGCAGACGGTCCGCACCCGCTGGGAGAAGACCAGTTCCTCCGGCTTCACCCAGAAATACGTATACAGCGGCAGCTCCGCCAGGGCCCGTTCCAGTTCCTCGTTCACGTCCATTCCTCCAAAATCCGCCGGCGGCGTGTTCCGGGCGTTCCCCGTATTCCGGGGGCGTCCGACAGAAAAAAGGAGTCCTGAAACCCCGCGGGGTTTCAGGACTTTCGTTGGTGGGGGAAGGTGGATTCGAACCACCGAAGCTATAAGCAGCAGATTTACAGTCTGTCCCCTTTGGCCACTCGGGAATTCCCCCATTGCGATCTGATGGGACTGTGGAGCCGGTAGACGGATTTGAACCCCCGACCTACTGATTACAAATCAGTTGCTCTACCGGCTGAGCTATACCGGCGTCTCAACAGAACGTACCTATTATAGCGGCTGGCGGTCCCCTTGTCAAGCCCCTTTTTTCGGTTTTTTCCCGGCGGAAAGGACGCTTTCGCCCCCTTTCCGCCGGGTTCAACAAGATGTGGTATTTTTCTTGGATTTCTTACTCCCACATCTTGTGTTTCGACAGATTTCGCACTTTGAATGTGCTATGATATCACCAAGGATACGGCGTTCAAGCGCACCGCCGCCACCGTGGCGTCGTCCGCGCCGCCGCCGCCTCCAAGCTCCAGGAACCGGGCCGCCAACTCCCCAGGCGCCTCTCCGGGAGCCGCCGCGCAGCCGCGAAGGGCATCCTCTCCGCCCACTCCGTCGCTGACCAGCACAAGCGTCTCTCCCCGACGCAGGGACAGCCGTTCCACCGTCTCCCGCCCGTCCGCGACAGACAGGCCCGGAGGCGGCCCGGCTGTCCCAATTTTTTCTGTGCCCGCGGCGGTGACCAGATAGGACGCCGCCGCACCCCATTTGTAGAGCGTCGCCCGCCCCGTGCTCAGAGAGAGCTCCGCCAGGTCCACCGTGGCCGCCCCCGCCCGGCCCCGGAGGGCGAGCAGGCTGTTCAGGCTCCGCAGGGCGTGCTCCGGCGGAAAGCCCGCCGTCAGGAGGCGGCGCAGAAGCTCACAGGCCCTGCGGCCCTCGTCCTGGGCTCCCAGGCCCGTGCCCATGCCGTCGCAGAGGACCACATAGTACCGGCACTCGGGCCCGGAAAACCAGAGGCACCTGTCCCCGCTGACCCCGTCCCGACGGTTGCCGCAGAGGGAGACCTGGGGGGCGAACCGGGGGGCCGGGTCCTTTGCGCGGCGGCCCAGGGCGTCGGACAAGTCCTGTAAGTAGCGGGCTAGAAATTGATACTGCTGGATCACCGCCGCCCGGTACTCCCCCAGCCGTTCCCGCTCCCCCCGGAGGAGGCGGAGCCGCTCCTGGCTCCGGACCAGCTCCCCCAGGAGGCGGCCCGGCTTCCGGCAGAAGAAGCCCAAGTCCTCCGGCGTGGCCAGGGTCCGGTGGAGAAGGTCCGTGGGCAGCGCGGCCGCCGCCGTCCGCTCGGCGCAGGTCTTCCGGCAGGGGCAGGCGCCGCAGGCCCGCTGGGCAGCCTGCTCGATGAGGGCCGCCTCATCCAGGGCCGGGTCCTCCGATTCCAGAAGGAGCCGCTCCGTCTGGGCCAGGACCCCCGCCGCCAGCTCCAGACGGACCTGGGCGCCGGACACCTCCCCCCGCCGGGGCTCGGCCCGGGGGATCCCCGGGGCCCAGGCCCCCAGCAGGCCCCCCAGCGCCAGGGCCGGCAGAGGCGTCCAATCCCATCGCCCCACCAGGACCCCCACCGCCAGAAAGGCCGCGCCGGGGGCCAGGACAAGGGGCCATTTCCGGTTCCCGGGCAGGAGCTTGACCAGACTGGCCAGGCACAGCACCCCCGTCATGGGCACCGGCGTGACCTGGGCCAAATCCAGGGCCAGGCCGGCCAGGGCCGCCGTGGGCAGCTCCCCCGCCACGGTCACCGCCCCCGCCGCCAGGAACCCCAGGCCCAGCCAGGGCAGAGGGGCCACCTGGGCCAGGGCCAGAACCGCCGCGCCCCAGCTCAGCCAGCCGCAGACGGGGCTTTCCCTGGCCTGGGTAAAGACCCAGACCGATCCGCCCCCCAGGGCCACCCGCAGCAGGTACACCGGCACCGAAGTCAGGTCCGCCATCCAGATCTGAAACGCCACCCCCGAGGCCGAGACGATCAGCGCCCCCAGGGACGGCAGCAGGAGAGGGACCTGTCGGACCAGCTTTCTCTGCCCCAGGGCCAGTGCGCAGGCCAGGGCCAGGGCCGTCCACAGCAGCCCCTGGGTCCCGGCCTGTCCCCAAAAAACCAGGTAGCCCGCCCCGCTCCCCAGGGCCACCCACACCGCCTGCCACCCGGAGGCGGCGCAGAGCAGGCCCATGGCCAGCGGCTGGGGCGAGGAGGCCAGACTGGCCGCTGCCAGGAGGAACCCGGCCAGGGCCCAGCCGCCCCATCGCAGAAGGGTGTGGACCGCCGGGTCCAGGGCCAGGCGGTGGAGGGTGTGCCGGCTTTGGCGGATGCAGGATCGAATGGTGGTCATCATTGGTAGCACAGCCTTTCCTAAAAGATTGCAGACAAAAGCCTATCACAAACCGGAAAATTTTCCTGTCGGAACTGGTTTGCCGGGAAAAATCTTGCATCCCAAGGCCGGGCGGTGTATAATAGTGACATATTTCCCAAAGGAGGGCGGGCGATGGGCCTGGAGATCGAGTGGAAATTCGCCGCCTCGGCGGAGGTCCTGGAGGCCCTGGCGGCTCTGGCCGGGCCCTGGGAGACGGTGGACATGGAGACCACCTATTTTGACACCCCGGACCGGGCCCTCTCCGCCCGGCGGCGGACCCTCCGGGTCCGGCTGGAAAACGGGGCGGCGGTGGCGGCCTTCAAGACCCCGGACCTGGGCCATGGCCGGGGAGAGTGGGAGGTCCCGGGCGCGGACCCCCGGGCCGCTCTGGCGGCGGCGGGGGAGATCGTGGAGGGGCCCCTGGTCCCTGTCTGCGGGGCCCGGTTCCAAAGGCGGCGCCGCCGGATCCCCACCGGCGACGGCACGGCGGAGCTGGCCCTGGACGCCGGGGTCCTGACCGGCGGCGGGCGGGAGGTCCCCTTTCAGGAAGTGGAAGTGGAACTTAAGTCCGGCAGCCGGGAGGCGGCGGAGAAGACCGCCCGGTCCCTGGCGGCCCGATTCTCCCTGACGGAGGAGCCCCGCAGCAAATTTCGCCGGGCCATGGACCTGGCAGGAGGGTGAATATGGAAAAACTGCTGACAAAATACGACCGCATCCTGGTCTTCGACACGGAGACCACCGGCCTGCTGTGCAGCCGGGACGAGATCATTGAATTTGCCGCCGCGACGGTGGAGCTCCGGGAGGGGAAGGCCGTCGTGGGGAAGCAATATGACCAGCTCGTGACCCTGAGCCCCGGGGGCTTCGTCCCGGCGAAGATCCAGCAGCTCACCGGCATCTCCACCCAGGACTTGCGGGAGCGGGGCCTGCCCAAGACCCGCGTCTGTCGGGACATCGCGGAGCTGATGGCGGGGAACACCCTGCTGGCCGCCTACAACGCCCATTTCGACCTGAGCTTTCTGTTCTATCTCCTGCTGCGGAGCGGGGACCCGGCGATCCTCAAGAACAAGGACAAGCTGGACCTGCTGACGGTCTTCCGGGACCGGCACGACTATCCCCACCGCCTGACCCACGCCATCGAAGCCTACGGCCTGACCGGCCAGGTGGCCAACACCCACCGGGCCATCGACGACGTGCTGGCCACGGTGGCGGTGATGGAGGCCATGGCCAGGGAGCGGGACGACCTGGAGCGGTACATCAATCTCTTCGGCTATAACGCCAAATACGGGGTGGAGGGCAAGCCCATCGCCTCGGTGACCTACCGGCCCCAGTCCTTTGAGCGCCGGCATCTGCTCTACGAAACGGAGGCGGCGGTATGAAGCGGCTTGCTCTGCTGCTGGCGGCGTGCCTGCTGCTGACCGGCTGCGCCCCCCTGGACCCCCTGCCCACGGACCCGCCCCACAGCTTCCCGTCCTCCGCGTCCTTCGCGCCAACGGCCGCCCAGCCGACGGAGGCGATCCCGGGGACGACCCTGCCCGCGGACCCGGTGGAGACGCTGCTGAACAGCATGACGATAGAGGAGCTTCTCTGGCAGCTCTTTGTGGTCTGCCCGGAGGACCTGGTGACCTACGAGGGCAGCGTCCTGTACGCCACGGAGGTCCTGGAACAGGGCCTTGCGGCCCGGCCCGTGGGAGGCGTGATCCTCTTCGGGGACAACATTGAAAGCCCGGAGCAGCTCCTAGACCTGACCGGCGGCCTGTCGAAGATGGGGAAAATCCCCCTCTTCCTGGCGGTGGACGAGGAAGGGGGCGCCGTGGCCCGGCTGGCCAACCATTGGGCCTTCGATCTGCCCAAATACGAAAGCGCCGCCGCCGTGGGCGCGGGGGAGCCGGAGGACGCCTATGAAATGGGCCGGACCATCGGGACCTATCTAAAGAAATACGGCTTCACGATCGACTTTGCCCCGGTGGCGGACGTGAACACCAACCCGGACAACCCGGTCATCGGCGAGAGGGCCTTTTCCTCGGACCCGGAGACGGCGGCGGAGATGGCCCAATCCTTTGCCCTGGGCCTCCGGGCGGCGGGGATCCTGGCGACCTACAAGCACTTCCCCGGCCATGGGGACACGGCGGAGGACAGTCACTCCGGCCTGGCGGTGACGAACCGGACGGAGGAAGAGATGGCGCTCTGCGAATGGCTCCCCTTCTCCCGGGCGGACGGGAACGATCTGGTGATGGTAGGCCACATCAGCGCCCCGGCCCTGACGGGAGACGACACCCCGGCCAGTCTGTCGAAGACGGTGGTGACGGGGATCCTTCGGGAAAAGCTGGGCTTTACCGGCCTGATCGTGACGGACTCCCTTGCCATGGGCGCCATCACCCAAGAATACACCTCCGCCGAGGCGGCGGTGGCAGCCCTGGAAGCCGGCTGCGATCTCCTGCTGATGCCGGAAAATCTGCAAGAGGCTTTCGATGGTCTTCAGTCCGCCCTTTCAGACGGCCGCATCACCCTGGACCGCATCCGGGAAAGCGTGCGCCGGATTCTGGAATTTAAGCTCCAATAGCAGCGGCGGCCAGTGGCCGCTGACAATGCGGCGGCGTGCCGCCGCAGTCAATGCGCACGGGGATGGCGGAAATCGTTACCGCCCCCCCTGTGCCCGGTATCGTTACTGCGGGCGCGATAGCGCTCTGGTATCGTTACCCTTGCCACCAGGCGGCGTGCCGCCGCAGTCAAAGCGTGCGCCGGCCTGGTGGGAATCGTTACACCTCCTGGGCTCACTCGGTATCGTTCTTGCGGAAAAGTGGGCAAGCCATTTTGGGTGGAGGCTCTTCAAAAGAACCTCGCACCCATTACCCGCTCCCAAGCGTGCCCGGATGGGTCCGCCAGGGTATGCGACCACAAAAAACGTCTCCGGGGCCCCGAAAGGGGCCCCGGACAGTGTTCCGTCCCTCGGTCCACCGGGCCCGGACGGGGGTCGCACCGCAATAGCTGTACAATCCCGCAAACCCTCCACCGCACCGATTTAGAACCGCCCATTAGCGACAACTTTCAATCAGCGCAACGCACCAATTGGAACGCTGCACCGAAGG
>CANQQO010000068.1 GCA_947625965.1 uncultured Oscillospiraceae bacterium | reverse complement strand
TTTTTTGCCAGGTACACGCCCTGGCAAAAAATGATTGAAATCCATTTGCCGTCTGCGGACGGCAAACTCGGAAAGGCGATTTGATAAACTGTCGGCGCTCCCGCCTGGGAGCGCCGTTTTTTATTTTCCGTCCCAGGGCTCCGGAGGGCCCGGGGGGTCCCGGAGGGGGCGGAGCCGCTTTTCCATCCAGGTGACCGACAGCCAGCGCCCGTCTTTGTAGCCGCTGTCGGGAAATCCCGCCAGGAACCGGTAGCCCCGGGCGGCGTGAAAGGCCAGGGAGGCTTCGTTCTCCGAGGTGATCAGGGTATAGACCACAAAATATCCCTCCCGGACCAGCCGCTCCTCCAGGGCGGCGCAGAGGGCCCCGCCGATCCCCCGCCGGTGGGCGTCCGCCGCCACGTAGACCGAGATCTCGGCGCACCACCGGTAGGCCGCCCGCTCAAAGGGGGCGCTGGCGTAGGCGTAGCCCAGGACCCGGCCTCCCTCCTCCCAGACCAGCCAGGGAAACCGGGCCGTGATCCCCCGGAACCGGCGGCGAAACGTCGCCAGATCGGGAAGCGCCTCCTCAAAGGACACGCTGGACCCCTCCACATAGGGCCGGTAGATCTCCAGCATTTCCGGCAGATCCCGCTCCAAACCGGGCCGCAGCATCGTCATTCCCCCCATCGAAAACATTTTACCTCCAAACCGGGGTCTTTGTCAATTGACAAAGGCCCTTTCCGTGGTGTAAAATAGGAATACTTGAGAAAAAGGGGGGAACACCATGGACGGGGGAAGCGGTACACCGGGACGAAGTAGCTGCTTGCCCCGCATGGACCGGGGATAGCGCCGCTTTGGTCCCATTCTGCCTATTTTTATGAGATCGGCAGGGAAAGAATGTCGATCTCCTAAAAAATGGATGGCTTGTTTTGCCCGCCGCCCCGCGGCAGATGCAAAACAGGACCAGGATCCCTTCCGCGATCCTTTGATCGCCGGAGTGAGAATCGTTAGGAGGAAGGACCTGTGACAGAACGCTTTGAAATCGTGGAAAAAGCGCTGGTCAAAATGCTGGAGGAGCGGAAATACACCACCCTCCGGGACATTTTGATCACCATGGAACCCAGCGACATCGCCGCCGTATTTACGGCCCTGGACGATGCCAAAATTCCCCTGCTCTTCCGGCTCCTGCCCAAGGAGCTGGCGGCGGAGACCTTCGTGGAGATGGACAAGGACGCCCAGGAGCTGCTGATCCGGGGCTTCTCCGACAGCGAGCTGAAGGAAGTCGTGGACGAGCTGTACGTGGACGACGCGGCGGACCTGGTGGAGGAAATGCCCGCCAACGTGGTCAAGCGGATCCTCCGGCAGGCGGACCCGGAGACGCGAAACACCATCAATCAGATCCTCCGCTACCCCGAGAACTCCGCCGGCTCCATCATGACCACGGAGTACGTCTCCCTCCGGCCCACCATGACGGTGGGGGAGAGCATCCTCCGCATCCGCCGCCAGGGCATTGACAAGGAGACCATCTACACCTGCTACGTCACCCAGGACCGGACCCTGGTGGGCCTGGTGACGGTGAAGGACCTGCTTCTGGCCGAGGACGACGACACCAGGATCGCCGACATCATGGTCACCAATCTGATCTCCGTCACCACCCAGACGGATCAGGAGGAAGTGGCGAAAATGCTGTCGCGGTACAATTTTCTAGCCCTGCCCGTGGTGGACGGGGAGAACCGGATGGTGGGGATCGTCACCTTCGACGACGCCATGGACGTTTTGGAGGACGAGGCCACCGAGGATATGGAGATCATGGGCGGTATGCTGCCCTCGGAGAAGACCTATCTCAAGAGCACGGTCTTCGACCTGTTCCGCCATCGGATCCCCTGGCTGCTGCTGCTCATGGTCAGCGCCACCTTCACCGGCATGATCCTGACCTATTTCGAGGGGGCCCTGGCGGCCCAGGTGGCTCTGACGGTGTTCATCCCCATGCTGATGGACACCGGCGGCAACTCCGGCTCCCAGTCCTCCGTCACGGTGATCCGCGCCCTGAGCCTGGGGGAGCTTCGGTTTTCCGACATCGGCCGGGTGATCTGGAAGGAAAGCCGGACGGCCCTGCTCTGCGGCGGGGTCTTGGCGGTGGTCTGCTTCGGCAAGATCATGCTCGTGGATCGGTTTTTAATGGGCAACGCCAGCGTGACGGTGACGGTGGCGGCGGTGGTATGCCTGACCTTGTGGGTCACGGTGCTTCTGGCCAAGGCCGTGGGCTGCACGCTGCCCCTGGCGGCAAAAAAGCTGGGCTTCGACCCGGCGGTGATGGCAAGCCCCTTTATCACCACCATTGTGGACGCTCTGTCCCTGCTGGTGTATTTCACCTTCGCGAAAGCGCTGCTGGGCGTGTGAAGCGGAGCTCCTATACTATTATAAATAATAACGCGGCGCGGCGTTCCTTCGGAACGCCGCGCACAAATTGTAGGGAAGCGCCACGCCGGTCCCGTTTGGGGTCACTTGGGAGGGATTCCCGGAGGGTCGGGGCTATTCGCCGGAGCTGTCGGCCACCGCGCAGAAGCCCATGGGGGCAAGGGAGAGCCAGGTGGGGGCGATGGTGTGGAGGCTGTGGCCCAGGAGCAGCTCCCCGGCGGGAATGTCCCAGGGGTCGCCGCCGCGATTGCAGTAGACGCGGACCCGCCTGCCCTGATAGGTCCGGGAGAAGCCCAGCTTTTGGTCGCCGGCCTGGAAAAACGCGATGTCCCCCAGGCGCAGCGGCTCCTGGGACGCCCGGAGCTGGCCCAGACGGCGGTAGTGCGCCAGAAGCTCCTGGTTTTCGCGGCCCCAGGGATAGGTGCGGCGGTTGAAGGGGTCCTTGTAGCCCTCCATCCCCGCCTCGTCGCCGTAGTAGAGGGACGGCGCGCCGGGGAGGGTGTATTGCAGGAAGGAGGCCATCAGCAGCCGCTCCTGCGCCAGGACATACTGGTTCCGGGACAGGCGGCGGGCGGCCTTTTCCTCCAGGGAGCCGTCAAAATCGTCCACCAGGGCCGTCAGGATCCGGGGGGTGTCGTGGGTGCCCAGGAGATTCATATTGCATTGCAGGACCTGGAGGGGATAGTTCTCCACGAGGGACATCACCGTCTCCCGGAGGGCGGCGCCGTCGTCCCGGTCCCGGAGAAAGTTGATGATTGCCGTGCGGAAGGGATAGTTCATCACCGAATCCAGCGTCCCGTCCACAAAATAGCGGCGGCGGACGCCATAGGCGATCTTGTTGGAGGCGTCCTCCCAGACCTCCCCCACCAGGAGGGCGTCGGGCTTCAGCTTCCGAAGATGCTTTTTCAGAACGTCCAGAAACGCGTTGGGCAGCTCGTCGGCCACATCCAGGCGGAAGCCGTCGGCCCCCAGGTTCAGCCAGTGCTCCAAAACGCTGTCGGGGCCCGTGATGATGTACTCCATGAAGCTCTTTTCCAGCTTGTTCACCTCGGGCAGCGTCTCAAAGCCCCACCAGCAGCGGTAGGAATCGGGATAGCGGCGGAAGGTGTACCAGGAATAGTAGGGCGAGGACTTGGTCTGGTAGGCCCCCCTGCCGCCGAAGGCGCCCTCCCGGTCAAAGTAGAGGCTGTTGGAGCCGGTGTGGGAGTAGACCCCGTCCAGAACGATCCGCATCCCCCGGTCGTGGGCGGCCCGGCAGAGGGCGGCGAAGTCGGCCTCGGTGCCCAGCATGGGGTCCGGGGTCTTGTAGTCGCCGGTGTCGTAGCGGTGGCTGGAAAAGGCTTTGCCGATGGGGTTCAGATAGAGGATCGTGGCCCCCAGGGAGGCGATATAGTCCAGCTTTTCCTGGATGCCCCGGAAATTGCCGCCGAAAAAGTCGTTGTTCAGGATCTTCCCCTCGGGGGTGGGCTGCCAGGAGACCTCCTCGTCCCAGGATCTGTGGAGGGTGTAGGGCTCCAGCTTGCCCGTCAGGTCGCAGCGGCCGGCCCGGGCGAAGCGGTCCGGGAAGATCTGGTAGTACATGGCCCCCTTGGCCCAGTCGGGGGTGAGAAAATCCTCCGGCACGCAGCTCACCTGCCAGAGATCCCCGGCCTCCATGTTGGTCTGGTCCCCCTCCTTGAACAGGCGGAAGGGGCCGTCCCGGCCGTCGATGGTGAAATAGTAGAAGTACAGTCCCCGGTCGGCCAGGGCGAAGGTCCCCCGGAAAATGTCGTAGGCCCCCCGCTTGAAGCGGTACTCCATGGGGACCGTCAGATAGGGAGCCCCATCCTCGGTCTGGAGGAGGCAGTTGACCTCCCGGGCGTGGACGTCGGAGGGGATGTGGAGGTTCAACTGGCAGCTCTGGCCCGGGGTCAGAGTGCCGAAGGGGGTCTTGTAGATGGGCAGCTTGCTGTCGAAAAGAATTCGCATAGGTCCTCCTCAAGGAAAAAGACCCGGCGCCGACGGGCGCCGGGTCCTGAAGTTTGCCGTTAACGGTTGGCGGTCATCCGCTTGAACAGCTCCATATAGCGGGCCGCGGGCTTGTCCCAACTGAAATCCTGCTCCATGCCCCGCTTTTGAAGGGCCTGGAAGGCCGCCGGATCGTTCCGGTACAGGGCCAGGCAGCGCTTCAAAGCGGCCAGGAAGTCGTCGCCGTTGTAGCTCTGGAAGGTGAAGCCCAGGCCGCCCTCGCCGTGCTCGTCGGCGGGGGGGACGGTGTCCTTCAGGCCGCCGGTGGCGTGGACCACGGGAATGGTGCCGTAGCGCAAGGCGTTCATCTGGCTCAGGCCGCAGGGCTCGGACTTGGAGGGCATCAGGTACACGTCGCCGCCGGCGTAGATCCGGGCGGCGAGGCCCAGGTTGAAGGTGATCTGGGCGCTGACCCGGTCCGGGAATTCCTTGGCCAGGTCCCGGAAGAAGTCCTCGTACTGGCTCTCGCCGGTGCCCAGGATCAGCATTTGGCAGTTTTCCTCCCACATGAGCCGCCGAGCGATGTAGCAGAGCAGGTCCAGGCCCTTGTGGCCGGCCAGACGGGTGACCATGACCAGCAGGGGAACGTCCGGGACCTTGGGAAGGCCGGCCTCCTCCTGGAGCGCGGCCTTGCAGACCGCCTTGCCCGCCAGGAAGGTGTCCTTGTTGAAGTGGGCGGGGAGGGCCGGGTCGGTCTCCGGGTTGAAGGTGTTCACGTCGATGCCGTTGGTGATGCCGGTGAGCTTCCAGGACACGTTGGACAGCACCCCGTCCAGCCCGTGGGCGTAGTAGGGGTACATCAGCTCTTGGGCGTAGGTCTCGGAGACAGTGGTCACCAGGTCCGCCGTCTCGATGGCGCCCTTCATCATATTCACGGAGCCGTTCATGTCCAGGTGGCCCCGCCACTCCCAGGGCAGACCCAGCACATCGTCGAAGAAGTCCCCATGGGCCCAGCCCTGGTACTCGATGTTGTGGATGGTGTACATACACCGGGTGGCGGGAAAGTAGAAGCGGTACATGGCGTTCAGGTACACCGGCACCAGGCCGGTCTGCCAGTCGTTGCACTGGATCACGTCGGGGATCAGGCGCAGGGTCACCATGGCGTCCAGGCAGGCTTTGGAGAAGAAGGCGAAGCGCTCCCCGTCGTCCAGATCGCCGTAGAGGGAGCCGGTGCGGCCGGCGAAGTAGTACTCATTGTCGATGAAGTACACCTGGACCCCGTCGGTCCGGTTGGTCAGGCGGAGGACGCCGCAGTACTGCTGCCGCCAGCCCAGGCCCACGGTGAACTGGGCCACCCGCTCCACGGGGTAGCCGGGATTTTCCTTGACCTTCCGATAGTAGGGCAGGAACACGGACACCTGGTTGCCGGGGATCCGGGCCAGGGCCCCGGGAAGGGCCTCGATCACGTCTCCCAGGCCGCCGGACTTGGCGTAGGGGGAGCCTTCGGAGGCCAGAATGGCGATCTTCATACGGTGTCACCCCGCTTGATGACGATGGGGCAGCTCGGGGTGCCGATGAGCTTGGTGCCGGGCCGGACGGTGACGTTCTTGTCCAGGATCACGTTCTTTAAGTAACAGTTTTCACCCACCACAGTGTCGTTCATAATGACGCTGTCCTCGATCTCCGCGCCCTCGGCGACGGACACCTGGCGGAACAGGATGCTGTGGCGCACCTTTCCCTCCAGGAAGCAGCCGTCGGCCACGGTGCAGTTGTCGATCTCGCAGTTTTCGCCGTAGTAGCTGGGCACCCGGTCCCGGACCTTGGTGAAGATGGGATGGTTGCCGCCGAAGAGGTCGTGGCGCACATCCTTGTCCAGGATGGCCATGCTGTTCTGGAAATACTCGGCGATGGAGGTGTTGTACAGGGCCACCCCGTCGAACTGGTAGGCGTTCACGGTGAGCTCCCCGGCCTGGTAGAGCCGCAGGACGATGTCCCGGTGGAAGTTGTACAGGCTCCGGGCGGCGGCCTCCTGGACCCGGCTTTGCAGGATGTCCTTGGACATGACGTAGATGCCCATGCTGATGGCGTAGTCGGCGGGGGCGGCGTAGTCCACGGCCATGTCGGTGATCTGGCCCTTTTCGTCCAGCTTGACGGCCAACTCCTGCTTCTTCACGCCGTCGGCCAGGCCGGACTTGGTGACCACGGTGATGTCCTTGCCGCTCTCGATGTGGGTGATCAGGACCTTGGCCAGGTTGATATTGCACAGGACGTTGGCGCCGGCGATGACCACGTAGTCCTCCTGGCCGCCGTATTTCAGGTAGTCCAGGGCGAAGTTCAGGGCCTCCACGTTGCCGCTGACGCCGTAGTTGCCCATGGAGTAGGGGCTGATAAATTCCAGCCCGCCCTCCTGGAGCTCCAGATCCCACTCCTCGCCGGAGCCGATGTGGGCCATCAAAGATTGGTAGTTGCTCCGGGAAATGACGCCGATGCGGCGGATGCCGGAGTTGGAGAAGTTGGAAAGGGTGAAGTCGATCTGGCGGTACCGGCCGCCAAAGGGTACGGCGGCCTTGGCCCGCTTAAGGGTCAGTTCTCCCAGGGGATCATCCGAGTTGGCGAATACGAGTCCGAGTACAGTCATGGTGCTTACCCTCCTTACAGCATATCGCCGGGCTGAAGCACGGCGTTGGCTTCTACCACAGCGCCCTTGGAGGTGACGCTGATCTTCTTCTTTTCGTTCTTCCCGAAGGCGCCGCCGACGACCGCGCCCCGGCAGACCTTGCTGTTCTCGCCCAGAATGGCGTGGCGGACAATGGCGTCGGACTCAATGACCGCGCCAGGCATGACCACGGAGTCCTCCACGAGGGCGTTCCTGCCCACATAGCAGCCGGTGGAGAGGATGGAGTGGCGGACCGTGCCGTAGACCTCGGAGCCCTCGGCCACGAAGCAGTTGACGGTCCTGGCCTCCTCGTCGATATAGCTGGAGGGCAGGGCGTTGTTCCGGGCGTAGATGGTGGAGTTGGGGCCGCCCCGGATGTTGAAGGCCGGGTCCTTGCCCAGCAGCTCCATATTGGCCTCCCAGAGGGAGTCGATGGTGCCCACGTCCTTCCAGTAGCCCTCGAAGGTGTAGGCCATGAGCTTGTGACCGGCGTTCAGAAGGTTGGGGATGATGTTCTTGCCGAAGTCGTTCTCGGAGCTGGGGTCCGCCTCGTCGGCCACCAGGAACTCCCGGAGGATCTTCCAGTTGAACACGTAGATGCCCATGGAGGCGTTGGTGGACTTGGGCTGCTTGGGCTTCTCCTCAAACTCGTAGATGGTGCCGTCGGGGTTGGTGTTCATGATGCCGAAGCGGCTGGCCTCCTCCAGCGGCACGTCCCGGACGGCGATGGTGCAGTCCGCGCCGGAGGCGGCGTGGAAGTTGATCATGGCGGCGTAGTCCATCTTATAGATGTGGTCGCCGGAGAGGATCAGGACATATTCCGGGTCGAAGCGCTCGATGAAGGGGATGTTCTGATAGATGGCGTTGGCGGTGCCCTTGTACCACTCGCTCTTCTTGCTCCGGGCGTAGGGAGGGAGCACCTGGGCGCAGCAGTGGGTCTTGTTCAGGCCCCAGGGCTGGCCGTTGCCGATATACTCGTTGAGCTCCAAGGGCTGATACTGGGTCAAAATGCCCACGGTATCGATGCCGGAGTTGACGCAGTTGGACAGGGGGAAGTCGATGATGCGGTATTTCCCCCCGAAGGGGACGGCAGGTTTGGCGGTGTTCTCCGTCAGGACCTTCAGCCGGCTGCCCTGGCCGCCGGCCAGAAGCATAGCGATGGCGCGTTTTTTCTGAAAGTACATGGTCACAGCTCCTTATCAAAAGATTTGCGGATCCCGCCCCGGGGGCGGTTCCTATCCATCCATATATAAGATACCATATTTTGCCCGATAAGGAAAGAGTCAATTTATACAAATTGTAAAAATTTTCTGCCAATTCCTGGAAAACAGGAATTGGCAGTATCCCAAATGGGACCCGCTTCGCTGGGCTCCCATTTGGAGGGGATTGCAGGCTGACCCGCGCACTCGCCGGGGGCAAGGCCCCCGGCTCGCACACTCTCAGCCTG